>CALCDB010000130.1 GCA_937901395.1 uncultured Verrucomicrobiota bacterium | reverse complement strand
CATAGACGAGGCGCAGGCGAAGTACGATGCGGAAAAGGGCGGTGTGGATCAATTCTGCGCCGAGATTGACGAGCGAATTGCGGCGGTAAGCGCCGAGTTGAAGGCGGCGCAGGAAGAGCGAGCGGAGAAGGTAAAGGCGGTGAACGATCCGAAGTTCCTGCTTTATTACGAGCGTTTGCGCACCAAGCGTTGGCCAGTGGTAGTAGCGCTTACGCATGATTGCGTTTGCGATGGTTGCCATTTGGTTCAGCCGCCGAGCGTAGGTCAGCTCGCGGATGCGAACGCAAAGAACGGGTCGCTGGGCAAGGCGCAGTCGATCGTGTCGTGCACGATGTGCGGGCGAATCTTGTATCGCGACTGAGTTTCGGTTTAATTAAGTTTGTTCTTTGATATTTCCCTTGAAGCGACGTGCGTGTGACCGGTCGCTACTTGACGAGAGTAGAGGAAAGTCCGGACTCCACATGGCGGAGGATTCGTCTGTAAAAGGCGAAAGGCGCAGAGAGATTCTGCGTGATGGAAAGTGCCACAGAGAATAGACAGCCCGAAAGGGTGATGGTGAAATGGCGGGGTAAGAGCCCACCGGTAACAAGCTTAAGAGCTGTTATGCAAGGTAAACCCTCCTCGGAGCAAGATCAAATAGGGGATTGAACTGGCGGCCAGTCGGGTTGGTGCAATTAGCGCCATTAAATCTCGGGTTGATTGCTTAGATGAATGATCGGAGCCCACTAATAGGCAATTAGTCGAATAGTGGGTGAACAGAATCTGGCTTATTCGCCGCGCGTCACTTCAAGGGAAATTTGGTATAATATAGATATGAATTTACCATCATCATTAAAAGGCGCATTCGTAAGGCGATCCTTGGATTCAAACAAGTATTCGGTCGGCACGGTTGCCGTGGTCGGCGGGTCCAGCCACTACATGAACGCGCCAGTCATCGCCGGGGTGGGGGCGCGCTCAGCCGGCGCTGGGTTGGTTAAGCTCGTAGTTCCGGATGCATCGCGAATAGCGGCTGGGGCGTTGTTGCCAGAGGCGACATTCACAAAGCTGACTGCGACTTGTGTTCCGCCTCAAGCGGATGTTACGATAATTGGCATGGGGTTGGGCGTTTCGGTATCATCGGAAGTAATCGTATCGCGTTTGCTATCGGGGTCAAAGGGATGCTTTGTGTTGGATGCCGACGCGTTAGCCATTTTAGCTTCCTGGTACGGCAGAAGCGATGGGTATGATCCGGCGAACGGACAGGAATTGGTGCTTACGCCGCACGAGGGCGAGGCGGCGAAACTTTTGGGCTGGAAACGCGAGCAGGTATCGGCGAATCGTCTGGCGACAGCGCGCGAGATAGTGAATCGCTATGGGGCGACCGTAGCGCTAAAGGGCGCGCATACGATAGTGGTATCCGCGGATGGCGAGAGGGTATATGAGAATCGCACGGGCAATCCCTTCATGGCATTAGGAGGGATGGGCGATTTATTGGCTGGGGTAATTGGGGCGCGTTGGTCGTATTTAAGGCGTGACCCATTTTTAGTAACGGCATCTTCGGTGTGGTTACACGCAACGGCATCTGATGAATTGATCGCGAAAGGCGGGGATCCATCGGTTGTCAATACGGCGAGCATGATTAGTTCGCTGCGGGTAAAGTTGGATGGAGCAGAGGCATGATATCCAAATTACTTATAATTGCAGGGTCGGGAACGTATCCGCTTGAGCTGATCAAGGGAGCGAAGCGTGCGGGCATAAGGCGCGTTGATGTAATGGCAGTACGAGGATCATGCGATCGGGCAACCAAGCGAGCGGCTGATTCGGTAGTGTTTTCCTTTGGCGCAGGCGAGCCCGATGTGGCGATTCAATGGGCGAAGGACAAAGGATACGATGGAGCCATCTTCGCGGGGCAGGTAAATCCACTGGCATTATTTCGAAGCAAATTCACGCCGACCGTGAAAGAGTGGTTGAGGGCGATGCCTGTAAAGAACGCGCATACCATATTCGGGAAGTTGGTTTTGGAGTTTGAGCGCGCGGGGATTCGTATGTTGCCAGCCAGTTCATTTATGGATGATTGCATGCCTGGAATTGGGGCGCTCACGGCGCGAGGGTTGACGGAAGACGAGAAGGCCGATGTCGAGCGTGGGCGCGAGGTGGCGGCGGATATCGGGCGTCATGATGTAGGGCAAACCGTGCTGGTGAAATCCGGCATGGTGATGGCGGTAGAGGCATTCGAGGGAACCAATGCCACGATTCGTAGAGCTGGGAAATTGGGCAAGGGATCAATTCTTTTCAAGGCGGCGCGCGAGGGGCACGACTGGCGTTTCGACATACCCGTAGTTGGAATGAAGACGCTTAAGACGATGAAGCGTTCGGGCGTTACGGCGCTTGCATTTCAGGCGGGGAGATTGGTGCTCCTTGATCGTGAGCAAGTGGTAAAATATGCCAATTCCCACGATATCGCAATCGTCGGCATTGATTCAAATTTACCAATAGCACCATTGCGTCCATAAGCCATTATTTGGTATAATAACCACATGAAAAAGATGAACATGGTTATCGCTCAGTCGGGCGGGCCTTCGATGGTTATTAACGAGTCGCTTGTTGGCGCGGTTTTGGAAGCGCGTAAAGCCAAGCAGATTGGTCGGATTCTTGGTGCCAAGCATGGCATTCTCGGGATATTGGGCAATGATTACATTGATTTGCGCAAAGTATCGGTGAAGAAACTATCGGCGATTGCCGAAACGCCTTCATCGGCTTTGGGAAGTTGTCGAAAGAAACCCAATGGCGAAGATTGCCGTGAGATATTTGAAGAGTTCCGCAGACTCAACGTTGGCTACTTCTTTTATATTGGCGGCAATGATTCCGCCGATGCGGCGAGGATTGTTGCGGAGGAGGCGCAAAAAGAGGGATATCCTTTGATCGTCTATCATATACCCAAGACCATCGACAATGATTTACGCAGTTCAGTGGGCGATTCTCTCCGAAATCAACCTGCCCGCAAAAGTTGCCGGCACCGCGACCGGCCTCGCCTCAATGATCGTTTTTAGTCCCGACATC
>CALCDB010000129.1 GCA_937901395.1 uncultured Verrucomicrobiota bacterium | reverse complement strand
ATGTCGGTATCAAAAAGGCAAAGTGTCCCTATAGTCCGCCCAATGTGTCGGTATTGCTTTCGGGTGGCAAAATGCGCCTATCAATTAAGAATGGCTCCGTAGTTACCTACAGAGCCATTTCTTATGCCGCTATCTATGGACATTAACGATTGGTCGCATATAATGGACCAAAGTTCTTGCATGCACGATAATCCGCACCAACTGGATCATCGCTGCCTCCGAAGAGTCCCCAGCAATGCGGCTGGAAGACCTGCTCTTCAGGGACATTGTGCATGGCAACAGGTATGCGCAACATCGAAGCAAGCGTAATCAAGTCCGCCCCGATATGACCATACGCAATCGCGCCATGGTTCGCCGCCCACGCATTCATCACGGAATATACATCCTTGAAGAATCCCTTGCCAGTGAGGCGCGGCGTGAACCAAGTGCATGGCCATTCCGGATTCGTGCGCTCCATCAATATCTTCTGCTGCTTCGCATCCAACGCAACCGACCATCCCTCGGCGATCTGCATCACCGGGCCTTGTCCCTTGACGATGGAAATGCGAATCATCGTAAGCGGCATGCCCTTTGGCGTGAGGAACGAAGAGCTGAACCCGCCGCCACGGAAGTATTCGACACCCGCCGGCACCCACTTCGTGGCCTTGAGCGTGGCGTCGATATCCTTATCGGTGATATCCCACCAATTCTTGAATACGCGCTTGCCCTTCTCGGTCATCTCGCCCGCCGCATCAAGACAGCACGAGCCGGAGTTGAGCAGATGGATGATGCCGTTCTTCGCATCCTTGGGCAAGCCCTTGCCCGTCGCGCGCTTGACCGCCGCATCGCTCCAGTAGGTGCGGACATCCGCGAACATCGAGGCCTTGTTGGTCAAGAGCCACATCAATAGCATGCAAATGCCGTTCAGCGAATCGTTCTCGGTGGCGAGAACTTGCGGCATCTTCTTGCCCGTCCAGTCGAAGGAAGAATTGCACATCACTTCCGCCACATCGCCATTCGGCCAGTGATCCGTCCACTGGCGCTGCCCCTGGAAGCCGCCCGCGATCGCATTGCGTCCAACCGCCTCTTCGCCAAAGCCCATCTCCTTGAGCTTCGGATTGCCCGCCATCATATCACGAATGATGATCGCCATCTTCGCGATGAACTCCCAGCTCTTGTCCTTCTCCGCACGCGTCTTCTGAATCTTCGGCGGGTTGTAGTCCTTGCCCTCCTTGAGATTCTTCTTCATCCACGCGAGGCACTTCTCGTACTCCTCCTTATCGTAGATGCCTTCCTCGATGCGCCGCAGAATCTCGCATTCATCCATATTCTCGGGAGCGATGCCAAGATAATC
>CALCDB010000128.1 GCA_937901395.1 uncultured Verrucomicrobiota bacterium | reverse complement strand
AAGTTTATGCGAATCGCGCGAATGTGACGAACACGGCGATAGACGATAATGGCGTTGTTGATACGACTCAGACGGGTATCGTGGAGTTCACTCCGTGGAGCTGGACGGGGAGTGATCAGGGTGGCTATCCTAACGATATCTACTCGGGCAAGAAGGGTTGGAACGATACACTTGAGACGGCGGCTGGTACGCTGAAGGGCGGAATGCAGGTCTTCCGCTACACGGGCGAGGAAGCGGTCGATGGGTATACGAAGTTTGCGGCCGAAACCGTGTTCGCCGTTAATAACTTCAATTGCGATACGGCAATGGATTTGGGCATTGGCTCGTTCTCGACGCACCGCAACAATGCGGGTGGTGATATTGGAGCCAATGGCAACACTTGGGACTGGAGTGATTTCGTGAGCCAGACAAAGTACACGAAGTTCGCGGTCAACGCCTACGAGGTGAAGAAGATGGAGATTTGGGTTGTGCCCATGACGAAGATCGTTTGGACTGGCAATGTCGGAGACAAGAACTGGAATACTCCAGGTAACTGGAATCCCAATACAGTTCCCGTTTCGTCTTCGGATGTCGAGATTCCGGAGAATGCGGAGATTGTGCTTGATGATAATATCACAATCGCGACGCTGACCATCAAAGATGCAAGCGCGTCGATTACGGGCGCTGGTTCGATCAAGATTACCAATATCGCGGCCTCGACGCTCAAGGGCGAGGCTACTATCGCATTGCCCGAAGGGGAAATCCCGAATGCGGATATGCGCGCACAGCTCTCGGCAAGCGACTGGAAGGGCACGATTATCATTAAGAATTATGGTAGCTTCAGCAAAGGACATGTTGGTACGGAGCTTTCAAGCGATATGGTAAATTGGGGCAATGGCAACTCCAAAGTTCAGTTCACGAGTGTGTACGCGAGCCTCCCGAATTCTGACGCTTCTGCGCTCACGATACCGTGGGAATTGGTGCTCGTGGACAATATTACTCCATACCTTGAACATACCGATGCTTGGTATAACGACAATGGATATTCAAGAGACAATACCATGCATTCGTTTGCAAAGCTTTCCGGTGCTGGCACGTTTAATGATAGTACCGGAGCTTGTACGCAAATCCTTAAGTTCAGTGATATTTCTGGATTTACGGGCACAATTAATATTAAGAACAAACGTTTGATTGTAGGGAATACCGACAAGATGACGGATGCCGGCAGTGTCGCCATTGCTGACGGTGCAATCGTCAATGCAGATGTTTTGTCGGCATCGAAGATTGGTTTTGGTGCTACGATCAAGATTCCCAACGCTACGCTTGATCAAGTGTTCGTTACTGGGCTTACCGCCGCGCCGGCGTCGATACCAGGCGTGCTAAACGAAGTCGGCAATACGATTGGACTCGCGCTCAAATATGAGGCAGGAACCGGAGGTGCTCCAAATGTGATTCGTCTTATTACGGCAGGAGCAAAGACTGGTGATGGTAAGAGTTATGAAACCATTGAACAAGCGATTAATGCGAATAATGGCGCAAAAATCACTATTGCAAGTGATACAACACTCAACCTTGGTAAAATGACTATTGGTAGGACCTTTGAGCTTGATGCGACGGCGATTGGCACTTACAAGATTGATTGGAATGATGGCGAAAATAAGTATCTTTCGTGTGGTACGGATGGCATTTTGACGGTTAAGAATACCGCAAGACCTGAGGGGAGCAAATTTAGTAGCTTTGAGTGTTATGCGCTTGGTATTGATGCGTCAAGTGAAGTTTTGCCAAAGACTGATATTCCTGCGGATAATCGCAATGAGAATACTATGACTGTAGAGGTTAAGAGTATGCCACGCAATATTGCAGGCAAGAAGATTGTCTATCAGGCATTCATCGGAGACAAGCAATACGACAAAGTAGAGTTTGATGGTGAGCATGCGCCAACGATTCAGCTCGGCTTACCGGGTAAAGTCTCTGGGGTGCCTGAGTCTGGCGAGGTAATCTACACCATTAAGGTGAAGGTAGAAGATGCCAATCCATAATGAGTGGTAGTAAGATCGCAATGAAAAGGATTTACACTTAATAAGTTTGGGGTGAGAAAGCCCACAGTGTTCGCTCCATGACGCTGGAACTTACAGTGTGAAATGAGGAGGCGGGGGCAACCCCTCCTCTTCTGTTTGGAGAGATAATGTAGGGGGAGAGAAAATAGTGAAAAATACCCCCTTGCATTGTAGAGGGGAAATATGATATACTACACAATCGTTCGCCTGAAAGGGTGGGCATTGTTCTTTGAAAACTGGTAGTTGGAGATTAAAGAGAATTACAACTGTATATCGAGAAAGCGAGTTTTTTCTTGCTAAGCGTATACGGGCGCACGACGGATGCCTTGGCATCGGGAGGCGAAGAAGGACGCGGAAGACTGCGATAAGCTTCGGGGAGCTGTCAACGAGCATTGATCCGGAGATTTCCGAATGGGGCAACCCAGCCGCCTTTATCGGCGGTTACTTGCGGATGAATACATAGTCCGCAAGGGCTACACGTGGGGAAGTGAAACATCTCAGTACCCACAGGAAAAGAAAACAAAATGAGATTGCGTAAGTAGTGGCGAGCGAAAGCGCAAGAGCCCAAACCGAGATGCTTGCATTTCGGGGTTGCGGGACCGGGATATGGTATTGTTAGGGTTAGGCGAACGGACTGGAAAGTCCGGCCATAGGGGGTGAGAGCCCCGTAGCCGAAAACCTGAGCGAGCCTACCGGTATCCCAATTAGGACGGTGCACGTGAAACGCCGTCTGAATCCGGGGAGACCACTCT
>CALCDB010000127.1 GCA_937901395.1 uncultured Verrucomicrobiota bacterium | reverse complement strand
TTCTCGCAGGACTCCACGAGGTCAGTGGACAAGTTCTGTCCCAGCACTTTTACGTTCAGCAGGCGGTTATCAGCCGCTAGTGTCGTTGCCATCAGCCCGGGATGTTGTAGAGCTGGCCGGGGTAAATGAGGTTCGGGTTGCCGCCGATGACGCCAAGTTGCGGCGAGTTGATGCAGGAGGCGCAGCAATTTCGCTTCGCATGGTGGTTGGTGGTGTTCCCGGCATCGGCTTTGTTCATCGTGATGTTGCTTACGGTATTGGTAGGCGAAGGGTTGCGAGACGCTTTCGATCCACGGCAGAAGTCCAGATTGGAATAGCGGCGCATGGCAGCCGAACTCACACCAATGATGCGCCAATACCTTGCCATCAAGCGCGAGGTTCCGAGCGGTGCAATCGTGATGTTCCGGCTGGGCGATTTCTACGAGATGTTCGGCGAGGATGCGATCACGGCGGCGCCGATTCTGGGGGCCACGCTTACGCATCGCGGAGACCAACCGATGTGCGGCGGTCCGTATCAGGCGCTTAATTCGTATCTGGCGAAGTTGATTAAGGCGGGCAAGACGGCTGCGCTTTGCGATCAGGTCGAGGACCCGAAGACGGCGAAGGGGTTGGTGCGCAGAGAGGTAACGCGCATCGTGACGCCGGGCACGGTTACGGAAGATGGATTGCTGGATGAGACGACGAACAATTACATAGCCGCGATAAGCTCGTTGGGCTTGGCGATGTTGGATCTGCCTACGGGAGAATTCTGGGTAGAGCAATTCGATGGCGAGGATAAACTCAATGATGCGATCGATCGATATCGTCCGGCGGAAATGCTGAAGTGTACCGACGACAACCGTTGGACATTCTCGGTAGATGCGGCGTTGGAGACATTGGAGCGTCACTTCAAAGTAGTATCAATGGACGGGTTCGGTCTGCAAGGAAAGAACGAGTTGATTTCCGCGGCGGGAGCGTTGCTTTACTACGTGGGCACGACGTTACATCATTCGTTGGAGCACGTGAGAAAACTCTCGGTTCGTCAGGCGGACGATTTTCTCAAGTTGGATGGCGGCAGCATTCGACATTTGCAATTATTGCCCGAGGGGGAGGTAAGGAAGGAGGCGTCGCTATTAGGGGTTCTGGACGTAACCAAGACGCCGATGGGGGCGAGGACCATGCGCAATTGGATCGCGCGACCATTGGCGAACGCGACGGCGATCAACGCGCGGTTGGACGAAGTTCAAAGATACGTCGAAGACAGGTTGACCTTGGCGCGGCTACGCAATCTACTCACTGGCGTTAGGGATATGGATCGCCTGATAGCCAAGGTGAATGCCGCGCGGGCGAACCCCAGGGATCTCAAGGGGCTCGCGGATAGCTTGCGGCCGATACCGGAGATCGGAATTGGAACGCCACAACCGGAGATCATAGCGCTAATCGATCGCGGAATCGTCGACGAGCCGCCCGTGCTCTTATCGGACGGCGGATTCATCGCGGCGGGGTTCAATGCGGAGCTTGACGAATATCGAAGGGCGGCGAACGAGGGGCACCAGTGGATTGCGGAGTTTCAGGCGCGGGAACAACAGCGCACGGGAATCGCAAAGCTGAAGGTAAAGCACGTTCCGGCGTTTGGTTTCATGATCGAGGTTCCCAAGGCATCGGCAGGGATGGTCCCGGAAGATTACATTCGCAGGCAGACGCTTACAACGGGCGAGCGATACGTGACGCCGGAACTAAAGGAATACGAGCGCAAGGTATTGGGGGCGCAGGAGAAGGCGATAGCGATCGAACAGCAATTGTATCGCGAGATATTATCGAAGATCGCCACGAAGACGGTGGAGATACAGGAGACTTCGATAAAGCTGGGAGAATTGGACGCGACATTATCGCTCGCGGATAGGGCATTGGCGGCGGGATACGAGCGGCCGATCGTGGACGATTCCGACGAGTTGAGCATCGTCGATGGGCGGCACCCAATAATCGAACAGCTGCCGGATGCGGAGCCATTCGTGCCAAATTCCGCGCATTTGAACACGACGACAGATCAGATAATGCTGATTACCGGGCCCAACATGGCCGGAAAATCCACATACATTCGTCAGGTAGCCACCATCGCAATCATGGCGCACATGGGGTCGTTCGTTCCCGCATCATCAATGCGCATGGGGGTAATGGATAGGATATTCACGCGAATCGGAGCGGGAGACGATTTGGCTCGCGGGAGATCGACCTTCCTCGTGGAGATGCAAGAGACGGCGAATATTCTCAACAATGCGACCGCGAAATCGCTTATCGTATTGGATGAAATCGGCAGAGGGACTTCGACTTTCGATGGAATCTCGATAGCGTGGTCGGTAGCAGAATACCTGCACGGCAAGAAGGAAGCGAAGGCGAAGACGCTTTTCGCGACGCACTACCACGAGCTCACGGATATGGCGGATAGCTTCGCGGGAGTAAAGAACTACACGGTGAAGGTAAAGGAAGAAGGCGGGAGAGTAGTTTTTCTGCGCCGCATAGTGCCGGGCGTGGCGGAGAAGAGCTTCGGCATTCACGTTGGGGCGATGGCGGGCTTGCCGCACGAGGTGGTGGACAGGGCGGGGCAGATATTGAAAAACCTGGAGGCCAATGAATTGGACGTGAATGCGCCGAAGATAGTGCATAAGCCGAGAAGGAAGTTATCGGAGGTTCCGGGGCAAATGACATTTTTCTAAGATATGGATAGGACAATCGAAGATATCGGGGCGAAGATGAATGCGCTTGGAATATGGGAGAAACTCCTACCATATAACTTCGCGGTAAAACCAAGGGGAACGGTGTTTCCGTATTTCTGCACGGTATTAAAGGGCGACAGGAAGCCGATCAAGGTAAGATTTTTGATGTTGGAGGGTTGGCAAACGTTGCACGATTTCGTGCAGTTGCTGCATGATCGCAACTATGGCTTTTACCTATCGCCAGCGGAGATGCCGCATTTTGAATTGCTGGTATTGGAGGATGGACAAATTACGCTATTCAGGCACGATATGGGGTACGTTCCGATTCGTGCGGACGAAGCGCAACGAAAACTCGTGGCAAAGATACTTTGGGAAGCATACGGGGTAATGATGCGATTGGAGAATGACGGCAAGTTGCCTTTGCGGTACGCTTCGGACAAGGCGATTTTCGCGCGCATCGAAAACGGCGATGTATCATGGAACGACGGGCCTTTGGAAGTTCCGAATTCGCGGCATCACGTAGAGCAGGTAACATTTCAGAAGGCGGACATCAAGGCGGCGAAGGATCTGCCGATAATCCCAGATATGGTCATTGACGTCGATTTTCGCATCGCGCAAAACATAATCACAAAAGAGAAGCGTCCGCGCTTCGTGTATCGCCTACTGGCGATTGACGACAAGACCAATTCGACGATAATCGACAGTAACGTATCAATGGCTCACAACAGTACCTTGAAGGAGCTTTGGGAATCGATGCCGGCGCAGGTGCTGAAGTGCATCGTGAAAGGCGGCAAGGTTCCGAGGGAGATACAGGTTATGTCGGGGAGAGTATTTAGATTGCTACGTCCAATTTGCATGGAGTTGCCGATCAAGCTTTCAATGCATGATACATTAAAGGCATTAGAGACAAGGTTTCAATAATATGGTATATACTATGAACAAGAATCATACACACGTGTTTACTTCAGAATCGGTATCGGAGGGGCATCCCGATAAAGTGGCGGATCAGATATCGGATGCGATTCTCGACGCTTGCCTAAGCAAAGATTCCCATGCACATGTCGCGTGCGAGACGATGGTCGGGCCGGATGTCGTGGTCAATATGGGCGAAATCACCTGTCGCGGATTCAGCAACATCGATACGATGGGCATCGCGCGCAAGGTAGTGAAGAAGATCGGATACGATCGTGACGGCGAGCATTTCTGCTGGGATACATTCGAATACGTTTCGCATTTGCACGGGCAATCCCCAGATATCGCGCAGGGAGTAAATCGCAAGAGCAAGGCCAAGCAGGGGGCTGGCGACCAGGGGATGATGTTCGGCTATGCGACCAACGAAACGAAAAGCCACATGCCGATCGCGATCGTCTATGCGCATGGGCTATTGAAGATGTTCGCCAAGTTGCGCAAGAGCGAGAAGTTGAATTGGCTACGGCCAGACGCCAAGAGTCAGTTATCGGTAGTATATGCAGATGGAAAGCCAGTAGGCATCGATTCCGTGGTGATTTCGCATCAGACGACGGAGGCGGGCGCCAACGCAGCCAATTACGCCATGATCGAGGAGTTGGCGCGCGAATATCTACGCAAGACGAAGCTACTTACCAACGATACCAAATTCTACATAAATCCAACCGGCAAATTCGTAGTTGGGGGACCATGCGGGGATTCGGGGCTTACCGGGCGCAAGATCATCGTGGATACATACGGAGGGATGGCGGCGCACGGAGGCGGGGCGTTTTCCGGCAAGGATCCGTCGAAGGTCGATCGCAGCGCGGCATACTACGCAAGATATGCGGCGAAGAACATCGTGGCGGCCGGGCTGGCGGAGCGTTGTCAGATTCAAGTTGCGTATGCCATAGGAATCGACAAGCCCGTTTCATTCTGCGTAAAGACATTCGGCAGCGCCAAGGACGGGGTAACGAACGAGAAGCTGGAGAAGATGCTATCTTCCGGAAAGATCTTCGATTTTCGTCCATACGCGCTAATCGAAGATTTGGGGTTGTTGTCGCCCAAGGGATGGTGCTACGAGGATACTGCGGCCTATGGACATTTCGGTCGGGACGCATTCCCGTGGGAGCAAGTTGACAAGGTTGAAGAACTTCGTGGATTAAAGTGGTGAAAATTTGATATAATAAGCGTTATGAAAATGAAATCATTATGTCTAATGTTCGCGGTTGCCATCAATGCGGTGGCCATTGCGGCAATCCCTTCAGGTGAACAACAGGCGAAGCGCCAAGCGCGTAGCGTGCATTTGGTGTACGATGCTCCTAATGGGGATAAGGCGGCCGAGGTGATGGGAACGGTAGTCGTAACGCAGACGCAGACGAATTCCTATTACATGGCGTTGGGTTGGGATTGCGGATATTGTGGAATTCAGGATAAGGGGGCGGGTGGAAACATCCTAATATTCAGCGTTTGGGATTTGTCCGATCCATACGATTTCACGGCGCGGCAGGAGAATGCGAAGGCGGAGGATCGCGCGAACGCGGTCAAGTGCGGACGCGGCGTCTGGCTCAAGCGCAGCAACACCACCAAGCCCATCTACCTTGTCGGCCAGTACGACAGGACGGCAGACGTGACGGTGCAGATCAAGGCCCCGGAGGAAACGGGCAAGGCGGAATACAACCTCATCGCGCCGACCGGCATCG
>CALCDB010000126.1 GCA_937901395.1 uncultured Verrucomicrobiota bacterium | reverse complement strand
ACTTCGCAAGTTCCTCCGCCGATATCCACGATCATCGAACCCGCCGGCTCCGAAACCGGCAGCCCCACGCCAATCGCCGCCGCCATCGGCTCTTCGATCAGGAACACATCCCCGGCCCCTGCCGCCTTCGCCGCGTCTTCCACCGCTCGCTTCTCCACCTCGGTGATCCCCGACGGAACCGCTATCACCATCCGCGGCTTGGCGTAACGCGAATAGAACCTCGGCGGGCTTACCTTCTCGATGAAATACTTGATCATCGCCTCCGTGATATCGAAATCCGCGATCACGCCCGACTTCATCGGACGAATCGCCACGATATTGCCGGGCGTCCTGCCCAACATGCGCTTCGCCTCTTCGCCGACCGCCAGCACTCGCTTGGAGCCTGCCTGAATCGCCACCACCGATGGCTCTCTTAATACGATACCCCTATCCTTCACATATACGAGAGAATTGGCGGTACCGAGGTCGATGCCGATATCTGTTGAAAAAAGCGATTTTAGTTTCCCGAACATAATGTAGATATTTTATCTTAATTTTCGTTTTCGGTCAATAGCGTTTCAATTAAAAAATGTTTGGTAGATCGCCCTCACCGCTTTTTCGCGATCCTGCGTGCGAACCGCCGCCATCGAACTTACCTCGCTCGCGCCCTGATTGAACATCATTACGCTTACTCCCGCGCGCGCCAACGCCCCCGATACCTTCTCGAGCATGCCTACCGCGTAACGCGTGCCTTCCCCCACGATCATCACCACGTCCAAGTCGTGAACGACGGTAACGCAATCCGGGTTGAGTTCCTTGCGGATTCTCGCCACCACTCGCTTTTCCACGACTGCTGGCATGAACTGCGCCTTTACCATCACGCAAAGCGAGTCGATGCCGGTCGGCATATGCTCGTAACCGATCCCCTCCTCCTCTAGAATCGTCAGCACCTTGCGCCCGAAGCCGATCTCCCGGTTCATCAGGTACTTGTTGAAAAATCCGTAAAGGGCTTTAAGGAAATCGAATTCGAAGTAATGCGCGACTCCAATGACCACGCCATCACTATCTGCGGCATG
>CALCDB010000125.1 GCA_937901395.1 uncultured Verrucomicrobiota bacterium | reverse complement strand
CAAGACAAAATTCAAGAGGATAAAACATAAATGAATACAAGTTTGTCAATATCATATATAGTTTCATTATTATTACAATTTTATTTTTATCTAATAATTATAAGAGTTTTTCTGAGTTGGATTCCATCTATTGACTGGGAGCAACAACCATTCGCAGGGATGAGATTGTTAACAGATCCTCTTTTAAATATTTTTAGAGGAATTATTCCTCCTATTGGCGGGGCTTTAGATATTTCGCCAATAATTGCATTAATTCTTTTGCAAATAGTTAGTGGTGTGCTTGTAAATTTCTTATATAGTATGGGCTTATGATAGATGTTGGTATTTTAAATAAGGCAATTGCGCTGACACAAAAGGGTTATGTGTTAGAAGCTGAAAATTTATATTTAAAGCTTGTAGAACAAGAACCGGATAATTATATTGTTTTATCAAATTTCAAATATAAGCCCGGAACACGAGAGATATGCAATACCTTTGATTACAAAAATTTTGTTGTTACATATTGGTTGGAAGGCCCGGGGATTATTGTGTATACATTTGTTTCTAAACCAACTGAAGTAAAGGTAGAATCACATAGTCACTTCCCAGTTCCATTATTGCCAAAGCGAGATGAATCTCGGGAGATATCTGCAAATTTAGGTGCAGCAGCAGCAATGGTTTTTGCATATGCGGTGATGAAAATGCCCCAACAAAAATTAAAAAAAGAGTGTTTCAACGGATGGTAAGGAGTTGTCAGATGAAACTGAACAAATTATACATTGATGTTTTTTCGGATACGATGGAAGCCGCCGGCTTCTCCTTCCTCGGTGCCCTTCTTGAATTCGCCTTTCGCCTTGCCAATCGACCGCGCGATTTCGGGAATCTTCGCGGCGCCGAAGAAGATGGCGATGATCAGCACGACGATTAAAATTTGCCAAATGCCGGGTCTCATATATTCCTCCTTATCTATCTACTTGAAATTCCTTTATGAGTGGATGTGGATATGATACCGAAAATCGGTGTGAAAATCAACCCTCAAATTATGATATAATATATCCCATCGATGAAGCGTTCGACACAAGAATGGATAAAGTTCACTACCACGCGTTTGCTTGGCATGTTGGTGGATACGGCGATACTCGCGTTTGCGTACGTGGCCGCTTTCGCGTTGCGGTTTGATTTTCAGCGTCCGCGTTGGGGTTGGCGGGTAGTGGCGCTATCGTTCATCACGGTATGGGTAGTGCATATCGCGGCGCTCGTTCTTTGTGGATGTTACCGCGTGGCATGGCGGCGCTTCACGCTCGATGATTTGCGGCGCTACTTGCGAGCGACGCTTATTTCGGCTTTCGTATTGACGCTCTTGCGCATGTGCGTGGATTCGCTCTCGCATGTGCGCCCGCCATATTCGATTACGCTGATCTGTTTCGCGCTCGCCACTCTCGGGTTGGTGGGGTGGCGCATAATTTGGAGTTGGAGCTTTCTCGCCAGCATCAAGGTGGATTCGCTATTGGAGCGCGATATCAAACGGCTATGCTCGAAGGAGGCGATTGACTTCCTAAGCGGCAAGGTCGTCATGGTTACTGGCGCGGGCGGATCCATCGGCTCGGAGATCGTCCGCCAAGTAGTATTGGCGGCGCCGAAATTGTTGTTGATGGTCGAGCGTGGCGAGAATGCGCTTTACGAGATTGATCGTGAGTTGCGCCAACAAGGCGTGAATGTGCCCATCAAGCCGTTGATGGTGGATATAAACGACCTCGAACGAATGGAGGATGTGTTTAATTTCTATCGTCCCGAAATCGTGCTTCACGCGGCGGCATACAAGCATGTTCCGATGGTGGAGATGAATCCGCGAGAAGGAGAGCGGAACAATACCGAAGCGACGCGGAATTTGGCGGAGATCGCGAAGCGTCATCAAGTTCGGCGCTTCGTATTGATTTCCACCGATAAGGCGGTGAACCCGGTATCGGTAATGGGCAAGACGAAACTGGCGGCGGAGAAGGCGATAATGGCGATGAATGGCGAGGACTCGTCAACCTCGTTTTGCGCGGTGCGCTTCGGCAATGTATTCGGCTCATCTGGCTCGGTGGTGCCGCTATTCAAGGAACAGATTGCGCGGCATCTGCCGATTACGGTAACCCACCCGGATATGAAGCGGTATTTTATGACGGTACAAGAGGCGGTCGGTTTGGTGTTGCAGGCGGCGAGCAGAAAAGAGAAGGCGATATACACCTTGGATATGGGCGAACCCATCCGCATCCTCGACTTGGCGGAAGGCATGATCCGTCAAGCCGGTTACAAGCCGTATGTGGATATACCAATCATCTTCACGGGGATACGTCCCGGGGAGAAGTTGTTTGAGGAGTTGGATGTATCGGAGAATTCTGCATACAAGACCGATATGGCGCGCATCTACATCACGAAATGACTTTATTTTATCCTGCAAATCTTGCCACCCGAAAGTAATACCGACACATTGGGCTCACTATAGGGACACTTTGGGTCGGCAACCCCGAGAGATTGGCATGAGGGCTTAGAG
>CALCDB010000124.1 GCA_937901395.1 uncultured Verrucomicrobiota bacterium | reverse complement strand
AGATTTTCCGTGATCTTCCTTTCGGCTGCCAGAGGATCTTCTACACCTATACGGTCCCGGAGGGAAGCGTTCGCGGCGAGCATGCGCATATATTATGCGAGGAATTTCTGGTTTCCGTAAGCGGAGTAGTTACGGTAAAGGTCGATAATGGCGTAAACCAAGATGAGATCGTGCTGGATTCCCCATCGAAGGGGATTCATCTGCCGGCCGGATGCTGGACGGAGCAATATGGACATTCCGAAGACAGCGTCTTGTTGGTATTGGCATCGCGACCATACGAGGACGAGGATTACATCAGAACCTACGATGAGTTCCTGAAGTGGAAGGCGCGCGGGAGCGAGAAATGATCAAGTTCTTGGATTTAGGCAAGGTAAACGGCAGGTTCCACCGAGAATTGACGGAGGCGACCGAGAGGGTGTTTTCCTCGGGATGGTACTTGTTGGGAGATGAGGATTCGTCATTCGAGCGGGAGTTCGCGGAGTTTTGCGGCACGAGATACGCGATAGGATGCGCGAATGGATTGGATGCGCTAAAGCTCATCATTCAGGCGTATGGCTTTGGGGAGGGGGATGAGATAATCGCGCCGGCGAATACGTACATCGCCTCACTGATTGCGATCAGCGCGAATCGAGCGACGCCGGTTCTGATCGAGCCAGACATCAATACGTATCTCATCGACCCGGAGAAAATCGAGCGGGCGATAACCGCGCGAACCAAGGCGATAATGGTAGTGCATCTATATGGGCGCGCGATGGAGATGACGCGAATACGCGAGATAGCGAAGCGACATTCGCTTAAGATAATAGAGGATAGCGCGCAGGCGCACGGGGCGATCTTCGAGGGCAGGCGATGCGGGAATCTCGGGGACGCGAGCGGATTTTCGTTCTATCCCGGTAAGAACTTGGGGTGTCTTGGCGACGGAGGGGCGATTACCACCAACGACGAGGAGTTGGCGAACAAGTTGCGGGCATTGAGGAATTATGGTTCTGATGTGAAGTATCGCTTTCCATATCGCGGAACCAATTCGCGATTGGATGAATTGCAGGCGGCGTATTTACGGGTGAAGTTGCGGCATCTCGACGAAGACAACAAGAAGCGCATGGAGATCGCGAATAGGTACTTAAGCGAGATACGCAACGATGCGATCATCCTGCCGAAGACGGCGGCGGAAGGCGGGAACGTATGGCATGTGTTTCCCGTGAGGACGAAGCGGCGCGACGAGTTTCAGGAGTATCTCAAGGATAGGGGAATACAAACGGTAATCCACTATCCAATTCCTCCGCATCGGCAGAGCGCATACGAAGAATGGCATCATCTCGAATTGCCGATTACCGAACTCATTCACGATACGATCATCTCATTGCCGATTTCGCCGGTGATGGAGGCGGAGGAAGTCGACGAGGTAATTGCGGCGGTCAACGAATGGGAGGGGAGGTAACGATGCTATCGGCTGGGCTTTTGAGTTGGCGTGCGCACAAGACATTGCGCAAGACATTGGATTCATACAAGCGAGCGAATCTGATGGGGGCGGTTGACGAATTCAAGATCTTCTTCAACGAGATTTCGGCTGAGGATAGGGAATTGGCGAAGGAATATGGGGTCGAGGCGACGGGAAGCGCGGAGAATCTTGGAATTTGGGGAGGAATGGATGGAGCGGCGGCGGCGTTGAATGGCGATTACATATTGCTGCTGCAGAACGATTGTCCAGGAATCAGTTCTCCAGAGGAGACGAGGAAGTGGCTCGCTGAGG
>CALCDB010000123.1 GCA_937901395.1 uncultured Verrucomicrobiota bacterium | reverse complement strand
GAGGTGGCTCTTGAGCTCGGGCACGAGATTGGCCATGCGCATGACCGTCGCGTGATGAGTGGACGGATCCCAGGCGATCGAGGCCTGGAAGCGCTCGAAGAAGAGCGCCTGATCCGCGGGTTCGAGCCAGGAGAAGATCTTCGCGAGCCAGTCCTTGGACGCGAAGAGCTTGCGGACGAGGTTCTGCATCTTGAGCGTCTCGCCGCCTTGCCGACCTTCTCCAAGCGCAATCGCATGAGACAATAGCGTAATTAGCGGAGGCAATTCCGACCAATCCTTGAACTGTTCGTACTTACCTACGATCAGCGTCCTCAGCGTCGCCGGGGCTTTCGGCTGTTTCATGTATTCGCCAATCGCCTTGCGGCAATTCGCGTCTTGACCAAATTGATTTATGATTTCGGTCACCGCCGTGAAGCAAAGCTCCGGTATCGCCTTGTATAACTTCGCCTTGATTTCTTCATCCGCCGCGAGAAACGCGATCATCTCGCCAACTTCACGCGCTGGCAACGCCACCGCCGCCTTGATATAACGCTTGCGATCGCATAGATACGCTCGCATCTCCGTAGCCGATGGCGTGGCAAAACCGAGTTTCACCACCAGGCAAGCAAGCCGTGCGTAAAGCGCATCATCCGTCTTGCGCGCCGCCGTTACCGCAAATTCAAGCCGTTCACCTATCGCCGCTCTGGTCGCCGCATCCGCATCTTTTAACTTGTCTTTGGCAACGTACTCACGAACATCGGTCAAAATGAGTTTCGGATCGGTCTCATGCGAGAATGCCGTCATCCACTTCTCGCCATAATCCTCTTCCGCTCCATTTAGGCAAATCGGATCCGCGCGATGAGACGGAATCTTCACGCCCTTATCCATACGCAACTCGGCTCGCGCCTTATCCCAAAATTCCTTCCAGTTCACGCTCTTCACAAAACCATTCTGCGTGCACACATCCTCAAGCCGTGTGATTGGCATATCGCCATAACTCTTCAATACCTGCTTGATGAATTCGCCTGGCTTATCCTTAAGAAGCGCTTCAAACGCCGCCGGATCCGACTTCCTCAACACCAAGATGTGCCCCTCGGGCGCAGAGGTAAGCATATCAGTCGCCGCCAAGAAAGTGAATTGATGGCCCTTCTTCGTCTTGAAGTCCACCGTTATGCGCTTGTAGAAATAATCAAGTTTCCTTACCGTTCCCAATCCCCATGCCTTGCTAAGCACCAGGGAATCGACCGTGAAACTCACCAGTTTCTCCAATCTCATTAACGATTCATCCAACGGCACCTTGCCGAACTCCACGCCATCGACAAATGCAAGAAGAAGGCGATCGTTCGTCGCCTTCTTCAATGTATCCCGAATTCCAGCTAAGTTCAACTTCTTAGCGAGCTCAACGCGATTCTCGCGAACCAAAGCGAATGCGCCTGCAAAGTCTTGTTTATCGACGCACTCGCTTAACTTCGCCACTACATCTCCAATATCACCCATCATTATACTCCCAAACGTTATAAGGAAGATTACTTAAAGAAACGATTGTAAAGCCCCTCAAAGCCTGCGCCATGCCGTGCTTCGTCTTTCGCCATCTCGTGCACGGTATCGTGAATCGCATCATACCCCAATTCCTTCGCACGCTTGGCAATCGCCAACTTCGCCGCGCACGCTCCCTGCTCCGCATCGGCGCGCATCGCTCCGTTCTTCTTCGTCGAATTGGTCACTACCTCTCCCAGCAACTCCGCGAATTTCGCCGCATGTTCAGCTTCCTCAAATGCATAGCGCTTGAACGCTTCCGCAATCTCTGGATACCCCTCACGCTCGGCTTGACGCGACATCGCCAAATACATGCCTACTTCGCAACACTCGCCATTAAAGTGATCCTTAAGGCCTTGCGTTACTTCCGCATCATCCACCTTGCCATCGCCTATCGTATGCTCGCATGCCCAAGTCTTCTTGCCCGCCTCGGCTGCTTCTTCCTTGAACTTTGAACCTGGAACGCCGCATTGAGGGCACTTCTCCGGAGCGGTATCGCCCGTATGAACATAACCACAAACTGGACAAACCCACCTTTTCATTCTAACCTTATGCCTCCTATTTAAACTTCTTTGCCATTATGTAAAAACGAATTTGGAATATCAACCCTCGGCCTCAAGAGCTGCGTCTACCTCGTCGGTAGTCTCCATATTGTGATAGACGTCTTGAGTATCCTCAAGATCCTCAAGCATCTCAACGAACTTGTTAATTGCCTTCGCCATTGCCACATCGGAAACCGGGTTCATCATATTCGGCACCAAGCCAACATTGGAATTCTCTTCATCAATGTTAATTCCAGCCGCCTTAATCGCCTCCGTTACCGCAACGAAGTCATTTGGCTGGGTCTTTACCGTGAAACCACCGTCTTCGCTCACAACATCCTCAGCGCCAGCTTCAAGCGCAACTTCCATAACCTTATCTTCGGTAACACCATCAGCCGCCGGAATCATAATTTGACCGAGCTTGTCAAAAAGGCGTGAAGCGCTACCAGGCTTCGCGAGCTCAATGCCATTCTTCTTGAAAACATTTGATACTTCGGCCGCGGCCCTATTCTTGTTATCCGTCAATACCCGCACGACAATCGCAGTTCCGTTCTTGATTCCCTCATATTGGGCATCCACCATTTCCGCCGACTCAAGTTCGCCCGTGCCCTTCTTGATTGCACGCTCGATGTTGTCGTTAGGCATCTGCGCCGCCTTGGCCTTCGCGATTAAGGTGCGCAATGTAGGGTTATTGTCCGGATCTCCGCCCTTCGCCTTAACCACAATGGTGATTTCCTTGCCCAGCTTCGAGAAGATTTTACCCTTCTTTGCGTCCGCAGCGCCTTTAGCACGCTTAATTGTCGCCCAATGACTATGACCTGACATGTGTATTTCTCCTTATTTGATATTTAATGTTGAAGGTTAAAATTATATCTTATGGCGATACGTAATACGCCCCTTGCCAAGATCGTATGGTGAAATCTCGACTGTTACCTTGTCTCCAATCGCGATCTTGATGAAAAATTTTCTCATCTTACCGGAGATATGCGCAAGAACCTCGTGCCCATTCTCCAACTGCACCTTGTACATCGTGGCCGGAAGAACCTTGGTTACGGTTCCCGTCACTTCTATCGCTTGATCTTCTTCTTTCGCCATTATCTACCCTTATTATTGGACTAAAACGTGGAGTATTATAGCAAATTCAACGGGGTAATTGCAAGCACTCCGCCTCAGTTAATAACTTGAACCCGTCTCGTATGAGCGCCTTTGCCGCACATTCGTTATCTGAAAATCTGAAAACCAATACTGCTTTGTCCAGAAAACCAGATGAGAACGCATAACTATATTCAATGTCCACTTCAGCCTTTTCCAACGTCTCCAACACCTTGAGCATGCCGCCTGGAATATCTGGCACGCATACCGCAACTACTTCGCGAACATTAACCGCCTTACCGCTCTTGGCAAGCACATCCTTCGCTTTCTCATAATCATCGACGATCATTCTAACGATTCCAAAATCATTGGTATCCGCCAACGATAACGCCACTATGTTAACCCCGGCATCGGCAAGACAATGACAAATGGATGATAATTGCCCCGCTTTATTCTCAAGAAATATGCTAATTTGCCTTATGTTCATGATACTACTCCTTGCTTAATTAAACATGAATTCAACTACGTCGCCGTCTTTCATCTCATATTCTTTTCCTTCTGGACGCAACACCCCGTGTTCGCGAGCCCCCGCCTCTCCGCCATATTTTATATAATCCTCGTATGCCACGACTTGCGCACGTATGAATCCCTTTTCGAAATCGGTATGAATTACACCTGCGCATTTGGGCGCCTTCCAGCCTTTCCTGAACGTCCACGCTCTTACCTCTTTCGGCCCCGCTGTAAGGAAGCTCGCCAATCCTAATGTATCATAGGCGAGTTTAATCGTACGATCAAGAGAACTCTCCGTTAGACCATAGCTCTCAAGAAATTCCTTCGCGTCTGCATCTGAAAGACCCGCCAAATCAGCTTCCATTTGCGCACAGATAATTACGAGTTCAGAGCCTTGGCCATCTGCGTATTTCCGCAGCGCTTCGACATGCGCATTGCCATCCCCGGTTACATTGTCATCCGCAACATTCGCGCAATAAATAACCTTCTTGTCGGTTAAAAAATGAAGCTCATTCAAGACGGAAAGAATTGCATCGCCTTCTTTTCTTGGAAACGATCTTACTGGATTGCCCGCTTCCAAATGCTTGAGCAGTGCCGCGCAAGCTTCTGCCTCCGGGCGCATTGGCGGCTTCGCCTGCGCCTCCTTCTTCACGCGCTCATATCGCTTTTGCAGCTGTTCCATATCCGCAAGTATGAGTTCGGTTTCAATTACCTCGGCGTCTCCCACCGGATCAATTGGCGCGGACTTGTTACCGCCTTCTTGAACGTGAATGATATCGTCGTTCTCAAAGCATCTTACAACATGTAGAATCGCATCGCATTCACGAATGTTCGCAAGAAACTTATTCCCCAATCCCTCGCCCTTTGACGCTCCCTTTACCAACCCTGCGATATCCGTGAATTCCACTGTCGCGCGAATAATCTGCTCTGGCTTCGCGAGCTCCGCCAACTTCTCAAGCCGAGAATCCGCAACTTCGACAATCGCGCTATTAGGCTCAATCGTGCAGAATGGATAATTCTCCGCCGCCGCCTGTTGCTTCTTCGTGAGCGCATTAAAGAGCGTTGATTTGCCTACATTAGGCAACCCTACAATACCTACAGACAATCCCATTTTACTTTTTCTCCCTTATCTCCGGTGCCGGAGGTTTATTATACACTTTTGAATTGGGCGGAACTGACGCCCTCAACCATACATTACCGCCAATCTCTGAATTATGCCCAATTACCGTATTACCCCCAAGTATCGTCGCCCCGGCATAAATGACTACGTTATCCTCAACATTAGGGTGCCGCTTCACCCCCTTGACTAATGCGCCAGTAACTGGGTCTTTATCAAATGAAAGCGCACCCAATGTTACGCCTTGATAAAGCTTGACGTTCTTGCCTATCACCGTCGTCTCCCCGATTACCACGCCCGTTCCATGGTCTATAAAGAAATGCTCCCCGATCGTAGCGCCAGGATGAATGTCAATTCCCGTCTTGGAATGTGCAAGCTCGCTCATGATACGCGGAATAATCGGAACCTTAAGTCGGTAAAGCTCATGCGCCAGACGATGAATCGTGACCGCGTAAAGACCTGGATATGCCATCACCACTTCCATCGGACTCGTCGCCGCTGGATCGCCCTCATAGGCCGCCGTAACATCCGTCGCCACTAAACGCTTGATTTCGGGTAGCCGTTTGATAAAACCATCCACTATTTGATGCCCGTCGACATTCGGCATCAGCATGACGACTTCTTTCTCTAATGCATTGGCAATCTCTTCCGTCGGATCCTTTACGCTTAGCTCGCCATAAACACACGGATGCAACAAGGCCAAGCCCTTGTTCACGATTTTCTCAACTCTCTCTGGAAGCGTCATTTTCTTTTGGTAATGCGTGCAATGATTCTTGATGCGCCAAGATTCTTAAAACCCAATAACAATAAAAGCCTGCCGATAAAATGGCGCGATTCGGCGGCCACCTCGCGAACCTCAAACCCCTCCTTCTTGCAAAGCTCTCGAAAATCATTCAAGGTAATGCAATGGATATTCGGCGTATCATACCACTCAAATGGCAATTGTTTTGAGACTGGCAACCTTCCCGTGAAGGTCAATGAAAGACGAATGCGATATGCGGCGAAATTCGGGAAGGTGACAATTGCCTCGTTGGCAATGCGCAGCGCCTCGTGAAGAAGCTTACGAGGATTCTTCACCTCTTGCAATGTATCTGAAATAATTGCCGTATCGTAATGCCCGTCTTCAACCGTAACGATTCCCTCGTCCGCATGTTCCCATAGCACGCTATGCCCATCGGCCAAGGCCTCTTCAAAACGCCCAACATTAATTTCGACCCCATCCCCGTGTACATGCTTCTTCTCCTTTAATACCTTTAGTAGAGTTCCGTCTCCGCATCCGATATCCACGACGTGCGCGCCTTCTTTGACCATGTCTAAAACCTTGCGATGGTGGCGCACTTGCCAATTCATTAACTCGCGCCGCTTGTCCCCTAAAAACCCACCGACAAGTTTGGCCAAATCCGTAAGTTCAGTCAAAAACGAATCATGCCCGGTTCCACATTCAAGATGACAATATGATACCGACTTGCCAGCACGCATAAGCGCAGCCGTAATTTCTTGCGATTGCCATATTGGAAAAAGGATATCCGCTTCATACGAAACGATTAAGACGCGCGCCTTGACTCTCGCCATTGCGTTATCCAACGAACCATAAAGAATCGCAGGATCCGCGAAATCCATTGATCGCGTAATATGCAAGTAACTATTGGCGTCAAACCTTTTCAAAAATTTCGATGCCTGATAATCAAGATAGCTCTCAATCTGAAAATACGTCTTGAAATGGCGGTCCCTCTCGTCCCGCTCTGCCGCTGGAGCGTCTATGAAGCTTTGTTGCAACGCTCTCCCGAATTTACGCTGCAACAACTCTCGCGAAAGATATGTTATATGCGCAAGTTGTCGCGCGGAGGCCAGCCCCGCTTGCGGTCCCTTGCCATCGCCCACGAGATAGTAATCGCCGCCATTCCAGTTGGGATCATCGATAATTGAATTGCGACTCATGATGCTGAAGGCGATTGCTTGTGTGTTAAGCGCCGCACAAGTTGCTATGAGGCAAACCTTATCTATTTCGTCAGGAAAACGAGTCATCCAATTTACAACCTGCAATCCGCCATAGCTGCAACCCACCAGTGCGGCCAAATGTGTAATGCCGAGCTGTCTAAGAAACATACGGAATACATCAACCGCATCATCGAAATTGTATTGTGGAAATGTCGAACCGTATGGTCGCCCTGTATCAGGATTTATCGATCTCGGCCCGGTGGTGCCGCTACACCCGCCTAATACATTCGCGCAAATGATATGGTACCGCCGCGTATCGAAAGCCCTTCCAGGTCCAATCATGCGCTCCCACCATCCGCTCGGCTTGTCCTCTCCGGGGCGAATCCCCGCGACATGTGCATCGCCTGTGAGCGCGTGGCAAATGTAAATCACATTATCATCGGCAACCGGCGCACCACATTCTTCGTACGCAATTTCTATTGCCTTCAATACTCCACCATACGCCAACTTGAGACCGCCTTTCGGCAGTTCCAACTTTAGCTTTTTGGGTTCTACTATTCCTACTCCTTCTTCCATTGGACGTGTAGTATATCAAAAATGCGTCTCAATAACCGCAGTTCATAATTTCCTTCTCATAACCGAATACCGATGCTATTAACGCAGCCCGTATCCACATGCCATTGCGCATTTGCCGCCAATACATCGCCCGTGGATCATGATCACAACACGTTGCGATCTCGTCACGACGAGGCAACGGATGCATAATGGCGGCATCTGGTTTGAGCAATGATAGTTCTTCCGCTCCGAATTTAAATCTTGAGGTATCGATCTTCGCCGATGCGCCTTTGGCCACGTCCCACTCGTCTTGAATCCGCGTCATGTATACGGCGTCTGCTACCTTGACCGCATCCCTCAAGCTGTCGCAAACCTCGAATTGCGCCCCTTTCTTTGCCAGCACCATTACAACATCGGCCGGAACTTGCAACTCTGGCGGAGCTACAAAGATTTGCTTGACGTCCTTGAAATTAGTCAGCAAATAACTGAGCGATCTTACCGTGCGCCCACGCATCAAGTCTCCACAAAAAACCACTGTACGCCCATCCACGCCTCCTTTGTTCTCGAATGATCTTATAAGCGTGTAAATGTCAAGCAGCGCTTGCGTGGGATGTTGATCTTTCCCCGAGCCGGCATTGAGAATTGGAATCGGCCGATCGCTATTGGAAAGCTCCCACGCCATCTTTTCCGCCAATCCCTGCTCTTGCGATCGCATGATAATCATATCAAAGTAGCTGGAGAAAGTGCGAATGGAATCTTCCTTGGACTCGCCCTTGAATTCAGAGCTGGTGGCTGCATCACGAACAGATCCAGTGGTAATTCCAAGAATTTGGCAAGCCGCGAGGTGAGAAAGGAATGTGCGCGAACTCGGTTGTGAAAAATACAGCATAGCCCGCTTATGAGCCAATACATTTTTCAGATAAAGCGCGCCTTCCTTTGACTTGTTGATGAAGCGAATACGATTTGCCAATGCACAAAGCCGTTCGAGCAACTTCCTGTCAAATTGCTGTGCGAATAATGTATGATACGGCATGCCATCGCAATCTTCACGCACTAAATATTTGCTTTTCTCGGTAAGTGGAAGATGCGAATATGACTCCCAGCTGATTTCAGTTAGCTTTGCCATTTTTATCTCCTTCTGTAGTTTTGTAAGTTAATTTCGTGCCACCAGTTTTTGCATACTTGTATTTCTTGTCACGAGGATCGTAGTATGAAATTGATAGTTCTGGCGTCCTCGCTACGCCATCTGCAACGAGAAATCTGCGATACTCAATTAATGAAGGCCTTCCCAATTGATCTGCTTCTCGCCTCCATTCAAACGCACAACCGCTCGGCAAATACGCTTTTTGCACATAGCCCCTTGGATACATCTTGTAAGTTATGTTTATGACGTCATTCGTTCCTACGGTAAGTAAGTCGCAATATTCATGAATGCGCAACCCCTCGGAAATGATGCCGCTAAAATCATCCGGCTGATTGTCGCTCGGCAATGGCCTAATCTCTATATTAATCGGCATAGTATCCGCATGAAATGAATTTGAAAACGACATAATCGAGGTTCCCCCATTGCGACTTATGCGCATCCCGACGATCCCGTCTATGCCAAAAGATAACTTCCCGCGAAATGGAATATCGTAACGAACTGGAATCGCCATGCGTTTGACGATATTTGATGGATTGGCGCTCACTAAATCAGGCATGTTCGTTACCGCGCCAACTTGTGAAAATCCGTATATTTCTGAAGGCAGCATCCTAATTCGTTCTACTGTGGCCGATTTTGGATACTCAAGCGACAAAATGAATTCAAATTGCTCACCGACCCTAAGCTCCTTGTTGTTTACATCCAATGAGGCCATAACCTTGACCGGCTCGTTAGCTACCATCCCCCCGCCAAAGCTAAAGCTAAATGTATTTGAATTCATCTGTTGCATTTGCTGGTGCATTTGTTGCATCATCTGATGCATCTCCGCAAATGGATCCATTGATGCGGCTAATGCCGGTAGGGATAATGCGAATATTAGAACTACGGAGGCAATCGCCCTGATTGAACGTCCAATTAGCCAGAATAAGAATACAAGTATGGCAAACGCTCCCACTACAATCGCGACCCGCCCCCTCCAATCATGGCGTAATATCGGCCGCAATACTTGGCGCCAAACCGGCAACTCTACTCGGGGATTATCAAACTTCAACGCCAATGCTGAGATAATGCCCTGCTCAATTTCCGGAGTTTGCCCGATGCGCCATTCGAGCTTGCGATAGATGGCAAGCGCCCTAGCCCAATTCCCCTCGCGAATCGCACATGTCGCTTCATTAAGCCGCGCTTCGGGGAAATCAAATTTCGCGAACCCATCTGCTGTCGGGTTCGCACACTCTCTACGCCATGCGAATAATTGATCCTTGTCGTTAACTATCGCCGCTGGAGGAACGTCTCTGCCCAAAAGTTCCACTGGCGCTGGCATCTTATCGGCATCCTCATCCATCCCCGCAACTTCGACTTGGCTGCCTCCCTTGGCATGAACCGGAATCTCATTTGATCTCACGATACAGGTGTTACCGTCCACATCCTCATACGAGAATTCTAACGCGGGGAACCATATCACTCCCTCTCGCATCGGCCTTACTCTATATGTAATTCGGCGCGCATCTTGAAATGTATCGGTCTTAACGCTTGAATCGTCTATCTTCCAATCGTTGCTATTTGCGCTCTTGCGCAATGCGGGTGGATGCAAGGATGAAAAATCCGCCTCGCCAATGAAATCAATTGTCAGCACCATCGGATCTCCGACCATTACATTATTTGCATCAAAGTACGCGCGCGCACTGAGATCGCTCCCTTTGACCCCAGTCAATTCAATGACCGCTGCTAATAATAACGCTATCATTTTGGTCTTACCGTAAACTCGATGGTTACGCCATCCGAACCATACTTACTATCGAAGAATTCTTTCGGCAAGCTTATTACTCGGCCCACTCGCGATGCCGCAGAAAGAACTGAATTATCCGCCGCCTGATCCCCGGAACTCTCCTCTAACTTATATCCTATTACCCTGCCATCGCGAGCGAATCGAATTCTTAAAAGCATCGGTTTCATCGTCGGCGTCCAAGCGGGCTCTACCCACTTGTCCTTAACCGCACGCTCAATTAACGAAAGCCCCCTTTGCATCTCGCTCTTGGCGAATTGATTGCTTCTCCCTGGCTTATACCCGCTATTCAAATACTTCGAGATGTCGACATCGGCTTTCTTGTCCGTCTTTCCATTGCCATTTTCTTTGACTTTCGGAACCTCGATCTTGACCGTGCTGTTCACTACCGACATGCGCTCTCGCATCTCGGCCAACTTCTCCGCCTTGGTCTTCTTCTCCTTTTGCTTCGGCTTTTCTTTCGGCTTTTCCTTCTCCTTCGGCTTTTCCTCGTTTTTCTTATCGACCTTAGTCGTAATATTGGTTACGATCTGTTCAAGCGGCTTTGGCGGATCTGGCGGCTTTATCGCTTCTCGTGGCTTTGGCTTCGGCAGCTCGGGTTTCGGCGGATCCACCTTCTTCACCGGTGGTGGTTCATCCTCTTTGCCATTAAGATTTTCATTCACCACGATGGTAAGGTCAATCGGCTCGATCGCCTCGTCTTTTTCCAATGGCAAACTCACCGCATACGTCAAAAATAAAACCCCTATATGTATGACAATCGAAAAACCGAAGCCATACCACTTCAGATTGCTTTCGGGTTTTGAACGTTCATAAAGCATTACTTTTCTTCCGATACCATTCCAAGATGCTTTACGTTACATTCCTTGGCAACCTTGACAATATCATATACGTCCCCATAATTGACTCTAACATCACCGCGAATAAGCACGCTCAGTTCGGCGTCTTCTGCTACCCGCTTGGCCAAATCCGCTTTAAGATTGTCCATCGTGGTAAGATTCTCGCCCACATATATCTTACCATCTTTGTCTACCGTAATGGATATCGTCTTCTTCTTGTCATCTTGCGCTTTCGATGTCTTGCCAACTGGCAACATGATATGAATTGATTGCTCCAACGTCGGCAAGGTTACGATGAATGTCACTAATAGAAGAAATGTAAGGTCGATAAGCGAGGTCATATCGACCTGCGCCTTAGGTTTCTCTCCACGTTGCCGTCTACGCCTTCTAAATGACATACCGCTTACGCTCCTCTCCCCTGAAATTCGCACGCTATGCGCCCCATCAGCTCATCCGCGAAACCTTCCATGTCGTTCGTTATATCTCTTATCGTGCCATTTATCCCATTGAACAACATAACGCCGGGAATCGCGACGATTAAGCCAACGACCGTCGTTACCAATGCTGCGGAAATCGATGGCGCGATTGTGGCCAGGTTCGCGCTCCCAGCCGTGCCCATTTCTGCGAATGCGTCTAATACTCCCCAAACCGTGCCCAACAATCCTAACATCGGCTCCAAGGCGACGATAGTCGCTATGATCGACATGCTCTTTTCAACATGAATGATCTCATCTTCCAACGTATGTTCGCACGTTCCCCTTACGAGTTCAATCTCTCGCGCCGTCAAGGCCGCCGAATCGACTCCCCCGCGCCGCCCGGCCAATTGCGCTCGAATGTCTGGCGAAATCAACTTCAGCAACCGCTCCGCCGTATTCTTGTAAATAAGCTCCAATCCCGTCGCATTTGTCGGCCGCCTGGTGATATAATACTCTAACGAATCTTGGCTGGTGGAAAAATCTTGGAAGAATCTGCGCAAAGAGACTTTGACGTTTGATAATGTAAAGATTTTCCAAATTGCCACCGCGAACATGATTACCGAACCGATGAGCTGAACCTCGACTATCCCTTGGCCAATCGCATTTGACTTAAAAAATCCATCAACTATTGAATTTGCTAATAGCAACATGATTGTCTTGCTCCTTTTATGAATTTATTTTCTCAAGCCTTGTTTTTGTGGCGCTAATTACCTGTCCCTCGGCCGGCAGTGCCGAACGCGATAGCTTACAAGCCGCCAAAACCTTATCTGTGGTTTGAAAATGCACCTTGCAATGATTCATTAGCCAATTCGCGCCCTCTTGCTTAACCATGCGTTCGGCCAGTTCCCGCACCCTCGGATCGCTCGACCCTAATGGTATTTTCTCCGCCTCCTCGCTGTCGCCAAAACACTCTTTGCCCATCTCTATGCATTCACGAATGAATATCTCGCGCGCTATTACCGATGCTGCCGCGACCGCGATGTCGCTTTCGGCTTTATGTCGTTGCTCTATCTTTACCATCTTCCCGCGCGTCTTGAGCGCACGTAGTATCGTCGCTTCGGTGGGCGCGAACTGATCCACTACGACTCTTGTGCAATCCATGCGCTTCATGAGCAAATCTTCAATTGCCGTTCCATGCGCCCAAGCGAGCAGTCGATTTATGTTTTTTATCTTCGCATATAGTCTATTGTATGCCGCCGGACCTATCTTGACTACCGCATACTTGCTATTCCCGAGTAAAGTGCGCAGCTTTGCTCCTACCGTAAGCACCGCCTTGTCGCTCATCTGCTTGCAATCCTTGACACCAAACTCCATCATCTCTTTCGAGAGTTTTTCATCGGTGTAGGCCGCACAGACTACAAGCGGACCAAAATAATCGCCCTTCCCCGATTCATCGGAACCCGCATGGGCGCTAAACTTTTCCGGCGAGAGTATGTTCTCATACCCCAAACTCGCCGCGCCTAATACTAATGGCTCCAATGTGAATAGTACAAAATCTTCCGCCTTGGCTCCTTGCACGCAAAGCTTGCGCTTGCCGTGCTTTTCCTTCTCGTACAGCGTCGCGTTGAAATGGTCGCCCTCGACCGAGTAAAGCGAATAGGGGACCTCGCGCTTGCGGAAGTTGCCGTTCACCATCAGCCCGAGCAAAAGCTCCTGCTGGTCGTTCGTGAG
>CALCDB010000122.1 GCA_937901395.1 uncultured Verrucomicrobiota bacterium | reverse complement strand
CTAATCTCCTTCAGCTCCTTGATCGATGGCTTGCGAACGAACTTCGGGTTCTGCGCGCCGCAACATTCGACGTTGATGAACGGGCCTTCGAGATGAATACCGGGAACTTTCGCGTAAGGCGAGCCCGCCTCTACGTATGCCTTTGCATTCTTCGCGGCGGTAATCAATTCCCCATGGCTCACGGTAAGCGTGGTCGGCAACACCGTAGTTACGCCCTCTTGCAATTTCGCCTTCGCGAATTCGAATATCGCCTTTGGATCGGCATCGCAGAAATCATATGTCAATGCGCCATGTGTATGCACATCAATGAAGCCCGGCATAACATATTGCCCTTTGACATCGACGACGGTCGTGTTCTTATCGGCTTTCACCGCGACTTTCTTCGCCGTAACCGATTTAATCTTCTTGCCTTCAATCACGATGGTGGCGTTCTTGATATCCACATCAGGTGAAATGACATGTGCATTGATGATGATTGTCTTTTGCATTGTATATGTCTCCTTGTTTCAAACTATGTGAATTATACCACATTTGCGGGTAAATTTGCTATACTTGTTTTCACTTATGGAAAGATATACCCTTCAGGTCGGAACCTTTGATGTAAACTCATCCATCCTCTTTGAAGATGGCAAAGCGTGGATTATCGACCCCGGAAGCGAGTGCGACCGCATCCTCGCCTCGCTCAAGGAGCGCCGTCTCACCCCGGAGGCGATACTGCTCACCCACGCCCACTTTGACCATATCGGCGCCATCCCCGCCTTGCAAAAGGCCTTTCCGCAATTGCCGGTCTATATGCACTCAGCCGAATTGCCGCTGATCATACATCCGCTGAATCAGATGCCGCCAGATTATCCCGCGATTGCATTGCCCAATAATCTTCGCGAGGCGAAGACCAACCCCATCGCCGAAGTCATCGAGACGCCTGGTCACACGCCTGGCGGTGTGTGTTACCTCTTGAATGGAATGTTGCTTTCTGGCGATACGCTCTTCGCCGGCTCAATCGGCCGCACCGATCTGCCCGGCGGCGATGCGAAGACCCTGATGAATTCTCTCGCCAAGCTCGTTAGGCTGCCCGATGAGACGATCGTCATCCCCGGGCATGGACCCTTTACGACTATAGGGGTAGAAAAGAAGTCGAATCCATTTCTCGCACAGGCCTAAAGCTACGCCGATGTTCGGGGCATGGACCTAATCGCCTAAGCGCTTCCAGATGCGCCTTGGTTGGATATCCCTTGTGCTTCGCGAACCCATAGCCGGGGTAGGCCGCTTCCAAGCGTAGACAATCCGCGTCTCGCGCGGTCTTCGCAAGAATCGAAGCCGCTGCGATCAATAGCGACTTCGCATCGCCTTTGATTATATTCTTCGCGCTTGGCAATGTCTTTACCGGCAATCCGTCGACTAAGATATTACACCCTTCGAGGCCTACTTTCTCGGCGGCGCGTAGCATCGCCAAATGCGTGGCGTTGAGAATGTTGAGCTCGTCTATCTCAGCCGAAGATGCGCTTGCTATCGCCCACTTGCAACCCTTGGTCGCCTTTATCACCTCGGCGAATCGCTCGCGCTTTTTCGGCGAAAGCTGCTTTGAATCATTGATGGCGCTCCACTCCCCGCCGATCAATTGTTCGGCAATCGCTATTGGAACCGAAACCGCCGCTGCGTATACCCCGCCGACCAACGGTCCCCGCCCCGCCTCGTCAATTCCCATTACCGGATCGCCGACTTGCCGCTCGTAATCAAGCGTAACCATCTCGTCACAATCCCAATAGCCGCGCAGCATTGCGCCAAAACACTTGTTCCCAATCCTGACGATCGCGAACCGACTTCACCCACGCTATCGCTTCGGGATAATGCACCCACGGAAAGTCCGTCCCGAAAAGGATGCGCTCTCTCGGCCACGAGCGCAATACTCTCATTTGCTCATCATAGAACCAATGACGATGCAACATCGATGTGTCGATGTAGCACCCCGTATCCAAAAGCGGATCAATGGCATGCGCCGCATATCCGTCCAGTCCGCCAAGGTGCGCCGCCACTAATTTCAAATTCGGAACATGGCGCATTAACAAGGCGATCTCTCTTGGCCCGCATAATCCATGGAATCCCGGCCAACTGATATCGTCCCCGCAATGACATAGCGTAACTAAGCCCAAATCGGCCACTTTCTCGAATACCGGCCAGCATTCCTTATCCGCCAACGAGAAGTCCTGATAGTAGCAATGGAACTTCACTCCCTTGATTCCAGAATCCGCAATACGCTGTAGATGCTCGTTCACATTGGGATCCAGCGGATGCACGGAGGCGAATGGTATTAACTTTCGTTGCGCCCGCTCGCCGAATTCTCCATCGCGAATGCGCAATGCGTTATGCAATATCCCCTCGAACATATTTGGCTTCGTGGCAATCGGCGATACTACGGCGCGATCAATGCCATATAAATCCAAATAGTCCAGATGATTGGTGAGCGTGCCATCCCCGACTGGCCAGAGATGACCATCCGTCCTGCTCGTCATCCCCGCCATCGCCCGAATCGCAATCGCATCGGGAAAGTCGTGTGAATGAAAATCAATTATCATAATTCGTTGCCACGCCTACTTCCAACAAGCGCTATCGCCGGTTCTGCGGAATAATGTGATGTGAAAACTCTTGATTGGCGCCTTCTCCCATCGACGCTTGTAGAAGAATTCCAATGTAGTCGGGCCATCATAGCCACGATGAACCAGGAAGAACACTTTGGCCTTTCCCGGGCAGCCAACCATACCGTCTTCGCTGTTCGCCGGAATATGCTCGATATGAACTTCGACGTCAGGATCGTCGCATGTATAATCCCACATATACCCCGTAGTGACGTTCTCCTCCAACTCGAAGACGTATCGGTCAAATGGCTCCACCCTTATTATCTGGTTCGGATTCTCCGAAAGCTTTACATCAAGAAAATGCAAATTCGAGGCGCACCCCGAAAGCAAAACGACGGCAATGAGCGGCAACAACTTTGTCATATCAGGAAGTATAGCACTATTGGTGCAATTAGAAGTGAATCAAACATATCCAGAAAGCCCCCCATGCCCGCTGGCATGAAGGTGGAAGAATCCTTTACGCCTATCCAGCGTTTGAATCGGCTTTCCACCAAATCTCCGAACGTGCCTACCAAGGCCGCGATTAGCCCAAAGACAATCGCCTTCACGATCGGGAAATGCGTAATCGGTATGAACGCGCATGAAAGCGCAATCGAAGCCACGACCGACCCAAACAATCCCTCCCAACTCTTATTCGGGCTGATCGTTGGGCATAGCTTGTGATTGCCGCCCTTCATCGACTTCGCCGTCGAAACGCCAAGCGCGAAACCGCCCATATCGCTAATCTTGACGATGGCGATGATGTAAAGCATCATTACCTTGTCATAACCACGAGCAATCGCATATAGCGACCCCAACCCGCCGCAAATTATCACGAAACCGATGATGCTGGGGATGATCGCCTTTAACGAAATGAGCGGTAATTTGCGATTCAGTAGTGATAGGTATTCAAGCGTCGCCAATGCTGCCAGTATGGAAATAATCGGCAAGAACCAACTTACTGGCGCATAAATAATCGCCACCACGATCAAGGCGGCGGTAGTGAGAGCTGCGATGATGCGTTTAAGTATTGGGCTCATATTCACTTCCCGATGTTAAGCACGCTAAAACCAATTTTACGCAACTGCCCTGCATCCAAGCAATTGCGCGTATCGTATACAAGCGCCGGCTTGCGCATTGATGCATATATCCTCTTCCAATCCAAATTGGGATACTCCGCCCAATCCGTCATTAGAAGAATCGCGTCTGCCCCTTTGGCCGCATTGTATACTGATTCGCTGTATTCAACGCCTTCCAAATCCGCAAGATCGAGTTTCGCGTTGCTCAACGCCTTGGGATCGGTGATTACCAAGCGCACATGCTCCTCGCTCAATAACCGCGCTACCATGCCCGCCGGTGTCTCGCGCGTATCGCCAGTGTTCGCCTTGAACGCAAAGCCAAACATCGCTATCTTCTTATTCGCGAGCGTATTGAACATCGCCTTGAAAAGACGGCTTACGATTCGCTCTTGTTGATGCTCGTTCATCTTGATCACTTGCGACCAATATTCCGCCGCCGTATGCAGCCCGAACGATTCGCAAAGATACACGAGATTAAGCACATCCTTCTTGAAACAACTTCCGCCAAAGCCCGGCCCCGCCTTCAGGAATTTCGGCCCAATGCGATTATCCGCGCCAATTACCCGCGCTACTTCGTCCACATCCGCCCCCGTCGCCTCGCAAAGCCCGGCAATCGCGTTTATCGAACTCACTCGCTGCGCCAAGAATGCATTCGCCGCCAGCTTGGTCAACTCCGCCGACCACACATTGGTCGTGAGAATCTTCTTCCTCGCCACCCATGCCGCATAGATATCGACGATCTCCGCAATCGCCGCTTTCCCCTCGCGAGTCTGCGGGCCGCCAATCAATACCCGATCTGGCTTCAGCAAGTCATTGATCGCCGAACCTTCCGCAAGAAATTCCGGATTCGATAGCACCGTGAAGGTATGCTTCGCATGATCATTGAGAATCGCCTCCATCGCTGCGGCCGTCCGTACCGGCAATGTGGATTTTTCGACTACGATCTTATCTCCATTCGCATATTCCTTGATCTCGCGCGCCGTCGCCTCCCAATATTGCAGATCGCTCGCACGCCCCGCTCCGCGACCGAACATCTTAGTCGGCGTGTTCACCCCAACGAAAATAATATCGCATTCCTTGACTGCGCTCTTTATATCCGTCGAGAAAAAGAGATTCTTTCCCCTTACCTTCCTTACGACCTCGACTAACCCTGGCTCGTAAATCGGCAATGCATAATCCTTCGAATTCCACGCAGCGATGCGCTTCTTGTTGATGTCGACCACGATTACCTTGCGATCGGGATTGTTCGCCGCAATCACCGCCATGGTCGGTCCGCCGATATATCCGGCGCCAATGCACACGATATTCTTATTCATACTCGCGTATTTTACCAAATTATCTCGCCCTAAGGCAATAAGAATGCGGAAAACATGATTCCAATTCCTGCACGGAGCGGCAAAGCTTAATCACCTTCCACTCGCGCCCCCATACCGGCGCCCCTCGCCAATACGCGATCAGCTCCTTCATTCTGCCCAATATCGGCCTATCGCCGAAAAGCTCCTCGCGCGAAGCGGCGATATATTCACGCAACAATTCCACGATATCATCGCGAAGCGCCAAATCTCGAATGAATGAGCGCCCGACCATCCCCTCGTGATCGCGCCAATTAAGATCCCCATTGGCCAATATCGGCACCGTCGCTACCGCTTTTATTTTTTCATACGCCCGCCAATCGCACTCGCCGGCGTACATCTGCCGCGCATTACGGGCGTGTACAGTCAGCATGCGCAATGGGAAACGATTGATAATCGGCATTAGCGCCAACAGCTCATCGTTGCGCTCCACGCCCAAGCGCGCCTTGATCGAGAACTTCCCTTCTCCCATTATCTCGCAGCCAACCGCCAACATCTTCTCGAAGGTCTTGGCATCTCGCAATAAGCCGCTCCCCCTGCCCTTGTTGCGCACCATCGGAA
>CALCDB010000121.1 GCA_937901395.1 uncultured Verrucomicrobiota bacterium | reverse complement strand
AGCCGCACCCACGTCGCGCCCTCTTCGACCGCAACCTCGTAGTCGCCGCTCATGCCCATCGAGAGGCGCGGCAGACCGACGCCGAGCGACTTCTCGACCGCGTCGCGCAGTTCGCGGAGCCGACGGAAATAGGGACGCGCGTCCTCGGGATTCTCGCTGAACGGAGCCATCGTCATCAATCCCTCTACGGTTATGCGAGGACATTTCTCCATAATATGAACGAGCGCAGGTTCCACTTCTTCAACTGACATTCCGCTCTTCGAGCGCTCTTTCGAGACATTGACCTCAAGCAGGATATGCGCGGCAACACCAATCTCATCCGCGATTTGATTGATACGCGAGGCGAGTTTGATTGAATCGACCGAATGAAAGAAATCGAATAGTTCCAACGCATGCCGAACCTTATTGCTTTGAAGGTGTCCAATGAGATGCCAACTCGGCCCCGATATGCTCGCCGGCTTCTTCCACGCGGCTTCTTGAACCTTGTTCTCGCCAACTATTCTGAGCCCTGCTTCCCATGCTTCGCGAATCACCCCTTCTCCATGCGTCTTCGTTACCGCCACGATCTCCACCTCGCTGGGATCGCGCCCAACTCGCTTACATGCGGTAACGATGCGCGCGTTGACCTCGCTTAATATCTCAGCTAAATCTCTCATATTAATACATCCTCTATTTTAATACCATTCGCGACGGCAAGTAGCATACCGTAATTGACAATTGGAATTTTCTTGTCTCTGGCAATGGCAATTCGCCTCAACATCTCCTTGCGGGTAAGCATGCATCCGCCGCAATGAACAATCAACTTCGGCGGCGGCTCTTGGGCGAACTCGAAATCATTGCCGCTTAGAAAGCGAAAAACAAGCTCCTTGCCCGAAAGCTTGCGCAATGCCTTGGGAATCTTTACCGAACCAATATCATTACATTGTCGATGATGCGTACACCCCTCCGCAATCAATACCAAATCCCCATCGCGAAGCGTGGCTATCGCCTCTATGCCTTTGCGGTATTCCGCCAAATCTCCCTTTTGACGCGCAAATAGCACCGAGAAAGATGTAAGGCGCGAAAACTTTCCCCGCACCTCTCCGAATGCTTGGCTATCCGTAATCGCCAAATCGAAATCTCCTTCGGGAATATTCTTCGGCTGGCAAATTGAACATACCGCCCCGCGGTCTAAGCACTCTCTAATTACCTGTTGTTGTGGCAGAATCAATCGTCCTTTCGGCGCGCTTTCGTCAATTGGACAAATGCACAGCACCTTATCACCTTCTTTCACAAGACCTTCCAACAAGCCAGGCGCTTCCTCCTTTGGCTTGAGCGCGATGATCTTCTCCTTCAAGGATGCAACGCTATCTCCGCGGCGATGAACGATCACTGGCGAGCGGAAGTACCGCTTCCACTCATCAAAGCCATCGCCGACCCAAACCGCGATATCGACAGTTGACAATACCTTAAGTGTCTTTTCAACGCGTTGTCTACCTAACTCTCCTTCATCGTCAAGACCAGCCGTATCCGTAATCAAACAAGGCCCGATTGGCAGTATCTCCATCGCCTTGGAGACTGGGTCGGTAGTGGTTCCTGGCGTCGCGCTCACGATCGCGAGGCGCTGACCGGTGAACTCATTGATCAAGGTCGATTTGCCCGCATTTCGCAGACCGAAAAAGGCAATGTGAACACGATTGCCTCGTGGGGTATCACTTAACTCTGCCATTGCGCTTCTTGAAATCCATGGTAACGCGGTATACTACCGGCGACAATAGAATCAATGCAATCAGGTTCGGGAACGCCATAAGCCCATTGAAAATATCCGCAATTCCCCACACCGCCTTAACCGTTAGGTATGGACCTATCGCCACGACCACGATATACAAGAGACGAAATCCCTTCACTATCCATTGACGGCTCGGCCCTACGATATATTCAATGCACTTCTCAGAATAATAATCCCATCCCAAAATTGTGGTAAAGGCGAAGAATGAAAGCGCTATCATTATGAATAAAGACGCTATCCATTGCGAACTTTCCCCAAAGAATCCAAGCCCCTTGCTAAATGCGGCAATGGTAATATCAACGCCCTGCAAGCCTTGATTCCATGCACCGGCGACAACAATCGTGAGCCCCGTCATCGTGCAAATCACTATAGTGTCGAAGAACGTTCCCGTCATGCACACGAGTCCCTGGCGAGCTGGCTCATTCGTTCTGGCCGCAGCCGCCGCAATCGGTGCTGACCCCAAACCAGCTTCGTTGGAGAAAATTCCACGCGCTATGCCCTTCTGCATGGCAATGAATATCGTCCCAACCGCTCCACCCGTAACGGCTTGCGGATTAAACGCCGCTTTGACAATCAACTTAATTGCGCCAGGAATCGCATTTGCATTTGTAAGCAAGATTATAAGGCAAATGAGAACGTATGATATCGCCATAAAAGGCACGACGATAGTCGATACTTTTGAAATGCGCTGCAAACCGCCAATTACGACCAATGCCGTGCAAATCGTAACGATGATACCGGCAATAATCACTGAATATGAATAGGTATTGCCGAAAATCGTAAGCCCATCCACAACCTTGTCCATCGCCACTCCGGGATTGAAGAACCCATGCACTGCTGAAGTTATGCCATTGATCTGCGTGATTGTTCCCGTGCCCATCAAACCAGCCAATGCTCCGAATATGGCAAAGGCAATGGCCAATGGTTTCCACTTCTTGCCCAATCCATCCTCAATATAGTAAAACGGACCGCCCAACACCCTTCCGTCAAATGTAAAGCGACGAAACTTGACCGCCAATAATCCTTCTGCATACTTCGTGGCCATGCCGAAGAAAGCCGCTACTTCCATCCAGAACAACGCCCCAGGGCCTCCAGTGCCAATTGCCGTAGCTACGCCAACGATATTACCAGTGCCAATCGTGGCAGAAAGCGCGGTACAAAGCGCACCAAACGAAGAAACATCGCCCTTGCCATTTTCTTCGCCATGAAACATGTAATAAAATGCACGATTCAAATTAAGCACATGCCACAACTTGACAATACAAGTAAGGCAAATGCCAGTGATCAGCACTATGGCTATGAGCGGCACTCCCCACACCTTATCGTCTATAAAATCAACCCATTTCGTCAGCGTAATAAGCCAATTATCAACCATGACCTCATAATCCTTTCTTGATTAGCGCATTAAAACCATTGTATGCATTCATCGCCTTATCAGGGCCATTCGAAATAATTTCGGCAGCCGCCTTTACGGCCTCGGCAACTACTATGTCCATCACCTTGCGGACATCTGGAGAAAACTTGCCCAATACAAAGCCTATAACATCATCCTTATTCTTGCCAACCCCGATTTTAAGGCGCGTGAAGACTTCGGTTCCCAGATGCGCAATGATATTGCGAACGCCGTTATGACCGCCGCAACTACCGCTCTTGCGAATGCGCAAACTTCCAAGCGCAAGATCGATGTCATCGTGAACGACCAATAAATCCGCAACCGTGGAATTATGATACCTCACTACTGGCGACACCGACTCGCCGGAAAGATTCATAAAGGTTTGCGGCTTTATCAATAAGATTGGCTGCCCCGAAAAACTGCCACGCGCCATTAAGCATTTGAACTGGCGCTTATCCTCCCACTCGACGCCGCATTCCTTTGCAATCGCATCAACGACCTCGAAGCCGATGGAATGCGGAGTATTCACATACTGCGCCCCCGGGTTGCCAAGGCCGACGATAATCTTCATTACTCGTGATTGAATAAATCGTTAATCGATTCATCGTCATGCGTACGACGAATCGCTTCGCCAATCAATGGCGCAACCGATAATTGAGTAAGCTTAAATGGCAATTTCGAAGGATCGAACCCCGCTCGCATTGGGATGGAATCGGTAACCACCAATTCATCCAACTGCGATTCATGCATCAATCGATCAACGCCTTTCTCGGTCAGCGGGAAATGCGAGACGAATGCGTGCACTGATTTCGCCCCCTGGTCACGACACATCTTCGCAGCCGCGGAAAGCGTACCGCCAGTAGCCGTCATGTCGTCTATCATGATTACATCATGCCCATCCACGTTGCCGACCACCGAAAATGCATCAACCGTATCCCCACCAGTGCGCTGCTTGGCGACGATGGCAAGTCCGCAACCGAGCTTGCGGCTGTAACTATACGCCGTCTTCGCCCCGCCCGTATCAGGCGCTACCACAATCGGATTCGCCCAATGCTGATCGCGAATGTACTTCAGAATTATCGGTTCGGCCTTTAGATGATCAAGCGGAATGTCGAAGAAACCCTGAATCTGATTCGCATGCAAATCCATCGCCATTACGCGATTGGCTCCAGCGCACTGCAAGAGATTCGCGATAAGCCGCGCGGTAATCGGAACGCGTGGCTGATCCTTGCGATCTTGACGCGCATATCCATAATACGGCAATACCGCAGTGATTCGCGCCGCCGAACCGCGTTTGAGCGCATCCATAATCACGAAAAGCTCCATATATGCCTCATTCGGCATCGGACTGCCCGATTGAATCACAAATACATCACGCCCACGAACGCTGTCAATTACTTGGCAAAATGTCTCGCCATCTGGAAAATGCTTTATGTCAATCTTATTGAGCGGCTTGCCAAGATAGGATGCGACCTTCTCCGCAAGCGCAGGATTTGCCGTGCCCGAAAACACCATAAAATCTTTATCGTAACTCATTTAGTGATATTCCTTTCAAAAATGTTCGTATATTATACCAAATATCAGCGATCATAGGGAGGGGGTGAAACTTTTGCGTTGAAATCAGCCTGTTGCCAATTACTAAAACGCTCTTCAACCAATGCCATTTGATATTCTCTCCATCCTTCGTTCCAAATCATCCATGCAATTAGAATTCGCACGAACCCCCAGCTTCCTCCGTTGAATATGGAGTATAAACCGCTTAACCCCAAGACGATTGCGAATACCCTACCTACCCACATCGCGACTAAGGTTGCTTTTGAACGGCTCATAAAAGTTATCATTGCGCTACGAAAGATTCGCCCACCATCCATCGGGAAGCCAGGCAATAGATTGAACAACCCCAACCAGAGATTCATGCACGCGAAATTAAGTAGCACATCAACCAATAGGAACATCCCCTTTGAACACGTATATATGACATCATCGCCTATCATAAAGAAATATAAATATAGTTTATGAGATGCCCCAATGCTTACCCCACCGCGCATACATCTCCAAGTTAAGTCCAATGCGCTACCATCGCCGATTACCCCAATCATCGCGATAGCCAACACCGCGAGCATAAAGCTCATGAACGGGCCCGCAAACGCCGTCATGAATTCCTGCCATGCCTTGCGCGGCAAAGCGATTAATGAGGCGCAACCGCCCAAAAGCGAAATGGTGATGTCGTTGGTGCGATAGCCAAATGCACGCGCCGTCAATGAATGCGCCAGCTCATGCGCCACCACCGAAACCGCCAACGCAATCGCCCATGCAAAGCCCGAAAACAACGACCCTTGGGAAGTGACGAAGAACAACAATAGAATTGCGAATGAAATATCCACGTAGATGGGAATGTTGAACAATTCAAAGAGCTTGTATTTGGATTTAATCATTTTTAGACCTCAATACGCAATAACCGCGCCGTTTAATCACTTCGACGGATGGGAAATACCGTTCTTGTACAGGCCTCAAGCCCACATCGTTCTTTACCACCGTATAGCATACCCCTCCCTTTTTCAACGCTCGCCTTGCGGTAGATAGAAACACGTCGGCGATGCGATAATCACTGTAATATGGAGGGTTGCCAACAAACACATCAAAGGTATTATCCATTGATGATGGCGTTCCATTATCCGAAAGTATTACTTCGGCCTTTATCCCGAAATTATCCGCATTGATATTGGCCGCTTCAATCGCACGAGTGTGCGAATCAACCATCGTCAACTCAAGAGTCCTTACCTTAGAGGCTATTAACAAACCGACTAATCCGCAGCCGCATCCCATATCCAACAACTTGCCGCCCTTGATCTCGCGCGAAACGACTTCCGCCAATGCTAACCCGCCCTCATCCAATCGCCGATGACAAAAGCAACCTGGAAGCGAGGTGAATGTAAGCGTTTCTCCGCCCGGAACACTCGCCGACCACTTCGCGGCAAAGTTTCTAACTCTGTCAGGATCATCCTTGATTTTGTTGAGCAAATCGTTGCGATCTCGTTCCTTGCCAACGAAATCTAACTTGAACTCCTTCGGTTTTAACAAATGAATCTCTTGCAATAGATTAAGCGACAATTCTCCGCTCATTACCTTGGGACCTGTGTGGAAATATATTTCATCCCACTCCCCCTTGGGCAAATGCGAAGAACAAATTACCCGCGCAGTTGGAAAAACTCTCTCAATTGCGTGGGCATGATAGATGTCGAGAACGTGGCAGGTAACATTCCCGCATAACAATTCCGGCGTAAGCTCGGCCGCTCTATATCCTACCAACAGCCGATTCACTACGGCATATCTCCGCTCACATCACCGCCTTGAAAGCGGCAGCGTTCTTATCTGGACCCTGATTGCCGTCAATCTTACGAAGAATTCCCTTCTTCTCGTAGAATGCAATCAATGGTTCGGTCTCGCGATGATAGACGACCAAGCGATCCTTGACGGTTTCAGGATTATCATCTTTACGAGTGATAAGCTTTTCTCCGCAAACATCGCAAATTCCCTCGACCTTCGGAGGTAACGCCTTCACATGATAACCCGCCTTGCACTTCGGGCAAGCACGCCGACCTGCTATGCGATCTGCGATGATTGAATCTGGCACATCGACTAAAACAACCGACTTGATTGGCGCTTCGATCTTTTCCAATATCTCAGCCTGCGCTACATTGCGAGGGAAACCATCCAATAACATGGTAACATCCCCCGTCGTCTCCGCAATTACATCCTTGATCATTTGCGCAATCAACGCATCTGGCACCAAACTGCCCTTTTCCATATAATTCTTGGCTTCAATGCCTGCAGGTGTTCCCTTGGCGACTGCGCCACGAAGCAAGTCACCAGAACTGACGTGCTTTAAGTTACTGTTCTCACTCGCGAGACGTCCCGCGATTGTTCCCTTCCCCGATCCCGGGGCACCAAGTAAGATTACGATATTCATAATGTTGCGTATTATATCATATTTAATCGGCGAGTGCAGTCTTAGCCGCAATTGGATGTTGACGATCGTAACACTCGAAAAGACGATCCGTGAAGCGACGATCTGGCGCCTTACTAATGAGGCTCACTAATGGAACAATTACGAAACCAACTAACATCGCGATTGCGCCACAGTTAATCGGCGAACGCAATATCACTGGAAGCCAATTTCGCGTTACCTCTACCATATTGATTATCATCAGCCCCGAGCCAAAGATAAATGATACCCAGCAAGCTAACTTGGTAGTACCCTTCCAATATAACGCATAGAGGAATGGCGCTAAAAAGCTCCCCGCCAACGCTCCCCAAGAGATACCCATTAATTGAGCAATAAATGTGACTGAACTCTTATGTTGCACTAATGCCAATGCCGCCGAAATCGCAATAAATACAACGATAAAAATACGTATGATAAAAACCTCAATTCTCGGTGTCATCCGCTTGGCAATCGAACTTTTGATGAAATCGCTTGTCAATGTTGAGCTCGAAGTTATTACTAACGATGATAATGTTGACATTGAAGCCGAAAGCACTAAGATTACGGTAAGTGCAATCAGCCAGGGTCCAAGATTGGAAAGCATCGCTGGTATGATTGCATCGAATCCGCCGCACGGCATCATCCCCCCTCCTTTTCCAATCGCCATGCCAATCTCATTGCCAAATATCCGCCCGAATCCACCTAAGAAATAACACCCGCCGGCAATCACAAACGCAAACAAAGTAGAAATCACCGTGCCCTTGCGAATCGCATCTTCGTTCTTGATTGCATAGAACTTCTGCACCATCTGCGGCAGTCCCCACGTTCCTAACGATGTGAGAATTATCACGAACAATAAGTTAAGCGGTTCTGGACCGAAAAACGATGCGAAAATACCGGGCGAAGTTGAAACCGCGCTGTCGCTTACCCGCGCCAAGGAATCAATCGCCGCCGTGAATCCTCCTTTTGACATGATGACGGCTACGATTACCGCCACTAACCCGAATAACATGATAATACCCTGAATGAAGTCATTCACAGCCGTGGCCAAATAACCGCCAGCGATTACATATATTGCCGTCAATACCGACATCATTATGATGCAGACGGAATAATCAATATGAAAAGCCATCTCAAATAACCGCGACAATCCATTGTATAACGATGCGGTATATGGAACTAGGAATACGAAGATGATCAGCGATGCAATCAGCTTAAGCGCCTTTGAATCAAACCGACGACCGAAGAATTCCGGCATCGTCGAAGCGTTGAGATGCTGCGAAAGCAATCTCGTGCGACGGCCGAGAATCGTCCATGCCATCAACGACCCGATAAGCGCATTGCCAATCCCTATCCAAGTTGAGGCGATGCCATATTTCCATCCAAATTGTCCAGCGTAGCCAATGAACACCACGGCGGAAAAATAACTGGTTCCGTATGCGAAGGCGGTTAACCACGCCCCTACGGAACGCCCGCCCAGCACAAACCCATCTACCGAATTCGCGCCTTTGCGACACTTGAAGCCGATGAACAGCAATACCGCAAAATATATAGCCAATAATATGCCCTTGACCATAATCAGTCTCCTTATTTCTTGTTTTCTGTTGTGAGTATTTTACCTTCTACCAAATCCGCTACGCTTTCAGCCGCATCAAGGGTCGATAGCGCCTTAATCTTGCTGCTCATCGCCAGCAGTCGTTCGGGGTTGTTGTACCGCTCCAAAAGATAACGACATATCTGACGCGCCGACAATTTCGCCTGAATCCCCTCGTCCGCCGCGCCCTTGGCGGCGAAGGCATCGGCATTGAAATGTTGATGATTCTTCATCGCGCTCGGCAATGGAATGAGCAATGCTGGTTTTCCGCAAGCCGCCAATTCAAAGCACGTCGAAGCCCCAGCACGCGCGATGACGATATCGGCCGAGGCGAACGCATTCGCCATCTCGTTCTCGAATGCATACACGCGAGATGGCAATGATGCGCGTGTATAGGCGCCAATCACCTCCGACTCATCCTTGATGCCGGTTTGATGGATTACATAAAGCTTGCGCCCATCGCCACGTTGGTCAAGTATCGACTTCATCATCACAATCGCCTTGCTGCATAATTCGTTTAATGCGTGAGCCCCCTGACTTCCCCCCGTGACGAAAATCACAAACGAATCCTGCGGAATAAACGGGAATCGATTGCCCTGCGTTATCGAAGAACGAACTGGCAGCCCCGTCCTGATGGTCTTCACCCATGGCAAATACCGAGCGGTCACGTCGAAGCTAATCGCAACCGCATTCGCGAAATGAGAGAGAAACTCCACCGCCTTGCCGGGTATCGTATTCGCCTCATGCAAATATACCCTAACCTTGTAACGACGAGCCGCCATCACCGGCGGAAGCGATGAATAACTGCCCATCGCCAAGATCGCATCGGGGCTGATGCGTTTCATCTCCTTGCAGCAATGAAAGAACGACATCGCATTCGCAAATAAATGCCTTATCGATAACTGACGGGCACCAGTTGAAAATATCTGTCCCTTCCATGTCTTCATCACCTGCGATTCTATATCTCTCCCCGAAGCCCAAAGATGCACTTCGTGCCCGCGCTTGAGCAATTCCTCTGCAACCGCTATCCCCGGAAATGAATGGCCGCCCGTTCCACCGCATGCTACGATAAATTTCATCACCAATCCCTTTCGTTAGGCGCCAATTGCGCTTTCCGCATCCTCGCGCGCTTATCCGCCTCGTGCTCATCATTTCGTTCCTGAGCTTTCTTCAGCAACGCCTCGAGTTCCTTATCATCCGCCTTTTGATCTTCATCCGATTCCGTTTCCTCCGCTTGCTGAACTTCCTGATCTTCATTCATCTCTTCGTTTGGCGACTGCTCCTGATCGCTCTGATCATCTGGCTGATCCTCCTTGCTGTCGTCATCCTGCGCCTGCGATTGATTCTGCTGATCTTGATTCTGATCTTGTCCGTTTTGATTTTGGTTGTCTTTGTTCCTATCCTTATTGTCCTGCGAGGAAGATTGTCCGGCGCTACCGCTGTTATCGTTCGGCAACAACGAGATGATCTCGCGAATCATGCTTACCGCATTCTCTTGTCGATTGGTTACGCTCTTTTCGGTACATTCAATTTGTAGCTTTTCCAACTCCGTTGCCAATGCGGATATCCTCGCCTGCGTCTCGACCGTAAATGGTGGCTTGTTGGTGTCGGCTTGAGCTTGTTGCTCGTATGCACGAGCCCACGCCGGAAACTTCGTCCGAAACGCCCTCGTGTAATCAAGCGCGTCCTGTTGCCAATTCCGTCCGTTGATTTCCTCCACCTTCTTCCATGCATTGGACTGCGCCATCATATCTTCGTTCATCGCCATCGGCGGTAGCGCCACCAACTTGAAGAACCGCGTGAAATCGTGTTCTACGTTCGACATTGCATCATACGCCTTGCCGTCCATATCCGAAAGCGACTTAATCGCTTCGCGATTCTTGCTCTCCGCCTGATCTATCTGCAACATGATCGTCGCCGCCCGTTCTTGATTCGTCACCGCCTGCGAGATTACGCTTCTCAAGGGGATCCAGGTATCCGCCAATTTCTCCGCGCGCGATGACAGAAAATCCGAAATCGCTATCGCCCGCGCGGCACGATTGGTTCGATACGTTCCCGCCTCCGCGAAAATTCTACGCGCTTCTTCCATTGACGACTTAAGCATCATCCCGGGATCCTTACCCTCTGCGGCTTTCATAATAGCGGCGAGGTGCTTCTCTTCTCGCATCTTCGGCAACTGATCTATTGCGCGCGTAAAATTACGCTGTACGCGATCATCGTCTGGCGATGCCCTCAAGGCGATCTGCGCTGCATTCGCCGCCTCCTCGAGATTCCCGCGCTCGTATTCAAGCTTTGCTACGATCTCTGCCGCCCTCGCTCCATGGCTCTTCGTCAGCATCAAGGGCCGCAATGTCGTCAATGCATTGGTTACATCTCCATTGTTGTAATAATCGACGCCTTGATTCCAGCATTCGCTGTCTGAAAGCATCGCGACTGATAAAAACAGGAAGGGAACGATCCCAGTCATCAGCCGATCTCCGCACGAATTGCCTTCGCTACCGCGATTGGATCCTCAGCCGCCAAAATCGGCCGCCCGACCACAAGATGCGTGGCGCCATCCCTTACCGCCTCCGCTGGCGTCGCCACGCGCTTTTGATCCCCAACCGCCGAACCGGCCGGTCTCACCCCTGGAGTGATGAATAGCGTTCCCGCCTTGAGCATCTTCGATAGCGCCCCTACTTCCTTGGGCGAGCACACTAACCCATGCGCGCCATTATCCGTAGCGAACTTCGCCATCGCCACGACCTGCTCTACTGGCGTTCGCCCAACGATGCCAACATCATTCAAGTCGTTTTGGTCCAACGACGTAAGCACGGTCACCGCCAATATCTTCGGACCCTTCGCCCCGAATTCATTAGCCGCGTCTGCCGCCGCCTTGATCATCGCCTTCCCGCCGACCGAATGTATGGTCATCAAATCCACTCCCAATGTCGCGCCCGCCCTCACCGCACGCTCCACCGTGCGTGGAATATCGTGAAGCTTGAGATCCAGAAATATCCTCTTGCCCAGATCCTTGACCGCCTTCACCACATCAGGCCCCTCCGCCGAAAATAACTCCAAGCCGATCTTGTAGAAATCGACGACGTCGCCAATCGCCTTTACCTTTTCCACGGCTTCTTGCCGATTATTTACATCCAACGCAACGATTAATTCTGCCATGATATTTGCCTCCTAATAAATTGTCTCGTATTCGCCCTTCTGGACTTTTTTCAAGCACTTGAATCCTGCGCGCTTCGCCCGATAATGCAAATCAGTTCGTGAATGCATAAGCCCTGGTGCGAAGATTACCCTCCTGATTCTCGCTCCGCATTCCGGACAAGTCGTAAGCTTATCATCATTCAAGGATTGCATAATCTCGAAGCCGTTGCGGCACTTCTCGCAACCTTCCCCTTCCGCTTCGCACTCGTATACATATAGCGGCATCTTAAATCAACTCCCTGATTGTCACGAATTCTGAGCCTTCTTTTCTTAACGCTTCAATTAGTCGCTCCAATCTACCGAGCATTGGGTCGCCAAGATTGCTCCTAACCAACATCGGAACCTTTAGTTCTTGAGCGCGTTTATTGATAGAGGAAAATTCCCACGGATGAAAATAAGTCACGAAATAACCATCGTGCCTTAACGTTCGCTTCACCATCGCCTGATACATCCATTCCGGCAATAAATGCAGAGAGAGCCAAAACAACGGGAATCGGATAATTGGAGTTACCGAAGCTGGAACTTGCTTCAAGTTGTTTCTCTCGAATATCTTTCGCGGCACATTCAAGTGCATGTATCTGCCTGGAATAAACGCTGGGTTTATCGAAGAATTGTAGCGATAGCCATGCTCCAATAGAACCTTGTCGTCAACTGGAAACATTCTCGGCTGTCGATATCCATCGATCTTCACATTGTAAAGTTTCTCAATTCCCTCTTTGCACAATATCGGGTCTTCCGACGTCTGGTGAAAATGATCTACCCCATGCGCCCCAATCTCATTGCCGCCATCAATCAAACGCTTCATCACGTCTTTGGCATTTTGCGCAAAGTTCAAAGTGCAGAAGAATGTCGCCCTTACGCCCTGCCTCTCCAATCTGTCCAACAGTGCGTTCGCGCCTTCGATTGACAGTCGCATGCCCTCCTCAAGCGAAAAATCCACGCCTCTTTCGCGCGGCAAATCGCACTCTTCAAAGTCGAAACTCAACGCCACGCGCTTCACTTCTTTTCCTGCTCCCTCATGCGCCTGAAGAATTCATCGCGCTTTTCTCTCCACTCCGCCAATTCGCTTTCCGGACGTTGCCCGTGATAAAACTCATACGCATAATGATTGGCATTGGGAACAAATGGCGTTTTTTCGCCCAGCATCTTATCTGAAAAATACATTCCTCCCAATAACGCCGATGACAGCACTACTATTGCAAGACCCGCGAACCAGCAGGAAAACCGCGCCAGTCTCTGCCTATTTCCATTAAGCGCCATATAAGCCGCGAATAATGGTATCACCGGGAACAAGTAGTAGATGAGCACTCTGCTCGTCAGGCACCAAAAGCCGACAATCGTCAATATCGCCATCAACTCGAAGTTCTTCCATTTGATCTGTCGTATCGGCGCCAATGCTATCCATGGTAAGGTAACGATAATCGCCCAGATAATCGCGACCCCGCGAAACGCCTCTCTCCCCGCCCCGTAATTGTCTCCGTAATCATGCGTAATGAAGCGCAGGAAGTTTTCGTTGTAAAAGAAATACCAAACGCTCCCAGGCGCCCGCGATTCGACCATCACGAACCATGGAACCGCGATTACGAGGAATATCGGCGCAACGATCAACCAACGCCAGTTGAATACCCCCCTCCAATGCCGATTGACGATTGCATCGACTACTACCGGCAATCCGAATAACGCCAACGCGACTGGCCCCTTGATCATCATACCCGCCCCCAAAAACGCCGCAACGCCCGCCGCATGACCAATGGAGAAATTCTCAAGATACAAACCATACAGCAACAATGCGCTCGCAACCGAACACGTCAGCGACATATCGGTCATGGAAAATCCCGCCGCCGAAAAAAACGCCGTCGATGTGGCGCATATCACCACCGATAGGCGTGCGGTATCGGCATCGGAACGCTTCTTCACGAAGAAGAAAAGCACCGCCAACATCAAAACCGCGGAGCAAAACGGAAACAACCTCACCGAGAATTCATTGATCCCAAAGAGCTTGCAACAGATCCCTCCCGCCTGAAACACCAAAGGCGGCTTGCCTTTGAATGGCTGATATTCCAAATCATGCGTGAATCTTGGAACCACAAAATCGCCGGAACGCGCCATATTGGCGGAAATTGCCGCATACCGTGCTTCGCTTGGCTCAAAGACGGGCGTAATGGACATCAATAGCAACCGTACGGCTGCCAACGCCAGCATTAGCCAAAAAAATATGCGAAATTTCATATATGCGTATTATATCATATATTAGCGGAACAATTCACGCTTTTCACGCAAATTAGCCCAAAATAATATTAGTAATATTACCAGATACCACTCCGCGCATTGCAAAAGCGACCACTTGCCGACTTCCAGATTGGCGCCGGGCATCCCTGCGACAATCTCGGATATTACGACCATTCCATCCGTGAACAATGCCGAAAGATTATTGAAGTATGCCGCCAAGGTTTCCGAAATGAAACTTATGAGCATACCCAACATCCCCGTGACTACCGTAACGCCAGCGACCGGAACCAGTAGCAAATTCGCGCAAATTCCGCCCGGCGTCACTCTGCCGAATACATGCGCCGCGATGGGAACGCCAGCCGCCCACGCCGAGAAGGTAACGAAGATCATGCTCACAATTCTGCTCTTGAATCTATTTGAATACCTACCCGCCAATATTATCGACAGCACTACTATGAACGACAATGCCGCCCCCACGTTGGTTATCATCGTTGGCTTGCCTATGTAAACCAATAGAAAAGTCAACGCCCACGCCCGTAGCGCATCGGGGCGTCGCCAGAATATCGGCGCCATTAGATAGAATGTGGCCATTATCGCTGCCCGCACTGCACTTGGCGGATATCCGATAATTATGATATATGCCCATAAGAACGGCAATGCGAAAACTCCTATCCAACGTCGCGGAACCATGAGCAATCGCATGATTAGCGATAATAGCGATGCTACCGCCATCACATGCAAACCGGATATGGCGAACACATGCATGGTTCCAGATTCAACGAACGCCTGCTTCATGTGCTTTGGCAATGCCTTTCTCTCGCCTAATAATATCGCGCGGTTGAGCGCTACCGCATCACGTTCCGAATCAAGCCCGATGCCGATTCTCCGCGAAAGCTCATCCCGCACGCCGGAGAATGCGTTGTTCTCGCCATAGCTCGTACGCTCCCATCGATTCCGCATCCACGGCTGTTCGCGAAATTGCTGCTCCGATTCCACCGAGGCCACGAAAAACAACGTCACCCCGAGAAAGAATGCGAACCCGTATTGCCAACCTTTGACCCCGAATCCATAGCCGAATAGCGCGAATGAAGCTGCTATCATCGCGAATATCGGCCACGCCTCGCAATACCGCGTTATGAAACTGCCGGCGAATTCTCCAATCGCCAATGCCGCGCAAAATACTATCAAGCTCATTCCGCGAAAAAGTCCGATACTCGTCTTAATAGTTCTTGTATGTCCACGATGGTATGCACCGAAGCCGGAATCGACTTTCTGAAGATCGCTCCGTAATTCTTCGTCACCAATCTTGGGTCGGTGATGATTACCGCCCCGCGATCGGTCTTGGTTCGTATCAAGCGCCCGAATCCCTGCCGAAACTTAATCACCGCCTCTGGCAGTAGATAATCCCTAAACGAGCTTCCGCCTTCGCGATCTATCTTCTCCGAGCGCGCCTCTATTACCGGATCGCCTATTTGCGCGAACGGCAACCGCGCCAACACTACGCACGATAGCGCATCGCCAGAAACGTCAACTCCTTCCCAAAAGCTCTGCGCCCCGAAGATTACCGTATTGCCATCTTCCTTGAGATGACGCGTCATCGCCTCACGCGAAAGCCCCTCGCCCTGAACCAATAGGCGAATGTCGCAATCCGCGAGCAATTGATGCGCATACCCGGCGACGGCATTCATCATCTCGTAGCTCGTGAACAATACCAGCGCTCTGCCCTTGGTTATGGAAAACAAATCCTTCATCATCTCCGCCAATGCCTTCGCATATCCCTGCGCATCGGCCGTCGGATCCGGCAAGCAGTCCGGCGCCAGCACGATCGCTTGCCGAAGATAATTGAATGGAGAAATCGAGGTCAGCATCTGGAATCGCTCCCCGCAGCCCAATCGCTTCGCCATATACCTGAAGTCATTGCCTACTCGCAACGTGGCCGAACACAATGCCACCGTATCCTTGCGATCGTAGAACGCGCGCTTCAATTCCTCCGCAACCGAAAGTGGCGCGGCTACCATTCTTAGATGCGATGCCTTCCTATCCGCCCTTACTCGCTCGATCCAATAGGCGTAATTCGAATCGCTGCCCAATAACACGAAATTCACTGCGTTGACGAACTCCTTCAACCCCTCCGCTATTGCCTCCACTTGCGAAATAAGATCGCCAAGATAATTCAGCTCTCCATCCGAAACCACTTCGTCGAGCGTATCGTGAAGCTCGTATAGCGTCTTTACCATCGCGCCCATCTGCGACTCGAAATCATTTTGCGCAATCAATAGTTTGGCCTCATCCCACTCGTTCGTCCCATACTCCACGAACATTCCATGATTTGAATATTGCCTTCTGCCCATCGCTACTCGATAACGACAACACTCGCGTTCTTTCGCCGGTGCGAGCAACGCCTCCACTACTTCACTCAAGCGCTCGGTAGCATTTACTACTCTCACATTGCATGCGGCTATCTCCTTCAATAGCTCCATTATCCTCTTGCTGTGCTTGCTTGCGGAAAACGCTCCCTTCTGGAACTGACGTTCTATCGCCGTCACTACTCCCCCCGGACGACTCCGCTTGCCCTTGCCTCTGCGCATGAGGCGATTGAGAATGCGTATCAGCGCCGGCATCGAGAATTCATAACTGAAATATTCGGTGGCGATTGCTTCGAGATTATGGGCTTCGTCGAATATCACCCTGCTGTATGCCGGCAATATTCCCCCTCCGCAGGATTCCGCCAATACCAATGCGTGATTGGCTATTACCAAATGCGCGTCCGCCGCCAATCGCCGCGCCTTGTATACGAAACATCTGCTGTAGAACTGGCATCGCCTGCCGCTGCACTCGTCGCCCGTGCACGATAATACGCTTCGCGGCAATCCATCGTAGCTATCCAAATCTCCATCCTTCGTCTTTTGCAACCAATCGATCAACGCCGGCATCTGTTCCTGCTCGTCTTTCGACATGGTCCAAAACCCCGCCGCGAAGAACTCCGCCAATTCTCGCAGACAAAGGTAATTGCTCCGCCCCTTCAGCAATGCTACCTTGAATTTCCGCGCATCATCGCCTAATATCCTCAACGCCTTGGGAATATCCGCGCCAATCAATTGCGATTGCAAATTGCGCGTCGCCGTTGAAATGATTACCGGCGTATCGTTCGTCCATGCCCACATTATCGAGGGAACCAGATACGCGAGCGACTTTCCAACTCCCGTTCCCGCCTCGATCATTATGTTCATGCGCTGATTGAAGGCGTTGGCGATCGCTCCGGCCATATCTATCTGCCCCAAGCGCTCTTCGTAACCGCGCATCGAACCCAATGCGCCCCCGCACCGCAAATTGCCGGCTACCGCGGCGATATCAAGTTGCGAACAATCCTCGTGCGTGGGCAAATGACGCGCCCGCGTCGATTCCGAAAATTCAGGTATGAACCCCGCCCAATCGGGATTGTCTATGAACTCGGCGGGGGTCACAATCTAATTTGCGTAGCCAGCGTATTCAACGCTTCCATATCGCCAGCATGGCTCTCGAATGCGAGCGCATCCCCATTCCATCGTGGAATGATGTGGAAATGCACGTGCTTTACGCTCTGCCCGGCCGACTCGCCATTGTTCTGCATGATGTTGAAACCATCGCACCCAAGCTTCTCCTTGATATGCGCGGCGATCTTCTTCACCTTGCCGATTACATCCGCCAACACCGCTTCATCCGTATCCAAAAGCCCGGCGAAATGGGCTTTGGGTATCACCAGCGTATGGCCCTTTGAAATGGGATTGATGTCAAGGTACGCCAATACCGAATCATCCTCGTAGATTTTGAAGCAGGGTATCTCACCCGCCACGATCGCACAAAATACACAATTGTTTTTCATGTTGAGTATTATATCACATTCCTTTATGATATAATACGCCTCCAATGAATAAAACGATCTGGCACCAATTCGCGATACTCGCCGCTACCATAATCTGGGGAGCGGCTTTTCTCGCCCAGAAGCTTGGCGCGGATCATTTCGGCCCCTTCGCGATCGTCAGCTTCCGCAACTTCCTCGGCGCGGGCTTCCTCGCGCTGTTCCTATTGCTCCCGATGCGACATAAGCTCGGCAAGCTTACGAAAACCGAATTCGTTGGCGGAACGATTAGTGGCATCGCGCTCTCATCCTCGATGCTTGCCCAGCAAATCGGCATCGAAACCACGACTCCTGGCATCTCCGCTTTCCTTACCGCCAATTACGTCGTCCTCGTGCCCGTATTCGTCGGCATCTTGGGCTTGCGCCGCCCCAAACCCGTGGTGTGGCTCTCCGTGCTCATCGCCATCATCGGCTCCTTCCTCGTAAGCGTCTCTATGGAAAAGGATAGTCTCCGCCTCGGTGTCGGCGAAGCCTGGACCCTCGCGTGCGCCGCCCTTTTCGCCATTCAAATCATGATCGTGAACCATTACTCCTCGAAGGTCAACATCATTCGCTTCAGCGCCCTGCAATTGCTTTCGTCCGCAATCATCACCTTGCCGTTCATCTTCTTGCCAAGCGAGCTTCGCTATCTGAACTTCGCCGATTTCTGGGCGGGACTGCCCGCCTTGCTCTTCATTGGCATCCTCTCCAGCGGCATCGCCTATACCTTGCAGAATATCGGACAGGTAGGAACGCCGCCTACCATAGCCGCGATCATCATGTCGCTGGAATCGGTGTTCGGCGCGCTCTTCGGTTGGTGGATATTGGGCGATACCCTTACCCTGCGGCAACTCGTCGGTTGCGCTTTGGTCTTTATCGCGGTGATCTTGCCTCAGCTCCGCCTTAGGCGTCAATGACACTTATGCGGACAATTCTGGCAACCGCCAGCGCAAGAGCCAGGCATTGATACATCTTCGCCCGTCCAGCAATACGTGCAGAGCTTTTCCTTCGGCAATCCAATCGCCGCGACCAGATCATCCACCGTCTGAAATGCCAACGAGGTAAGATTGAGCTTCTCGCGAATATACTCGACCATCCCCTTGTATTCTTCGCTTTCGGGATTTCGGTATTTTGATATATCCTCATTATCGCCCGCCTTCCCACGAATATATCGGCGGGTAATTAGATCATACTCGCTGCGCGAACGCGAAAAGTTAAGGAACCTGCATGGATATAGCAATGGCGGACACGCAATGCGCACATGCGTTTCCTTGCAGCCCTCGCCGTAAAGTCGATCCGCCTGCTTGCCCAATTGCGTTCCCCTCACCACGGAATCATCGCAGAATACGAGGCGCCTTCCCCTTATCAATTCCGGAATCGGTATCAGCTTCATCGCGGCCACCCGCTCCCGCTGCTTCTGATCCGACGGCATGAAGCTTCGCGCCCACGTTGGCGTGTACTTGACGAATGGCCTCGCGTATTTGATCCCCGCCTCATGAGCGTAGCCAAGCGCATGCGAAATTCCGCTATCCGGAATCCCGCACGCCGCATCCGCATCCACCGGATACCGCTTTGCCAACGCGCTGCCGCACCGATACCTCGCCATCTCCACATTGCGCCCCTCGTAGGTGGAGGCTGGGTATCCGTAATACACCCACAAGAATGAACATATCGCCATCTGCGGCTGCGGCTCAATTACCGTCGTTACCCCATCCGGCTCCATCTCCACCATCTCGCCTGGACCCAAATCGCGCAAATGCGAATACCCGAGATTCGCCAACGCGCACGATTCCATAAGCGCGATCGTCGCGCCTTCCTTGCGCCCGATTGCCACTGGTGTGCGCCCATACCGATCTCGCGCCGCGTAAAGCCGACCATCCTCGGTTACAATCAATATCGAGCAGCTCCCCTTTATTCTGCTTTGCACATACTTTACGCCTTCGATAATCGTGGACTGCGTAGCGATGAGCGCGCTTACTACTTCCGTCGGCCCTACCATCCCGCTCGTCGTGGAATACTGCAACTGCGCGGAATTGCCATAGAACAATTCCTTCTTAAGCTCCTCGATGTTTGAGATCATCCCAACCGTCACCAACGAGAACGTTCCCAAGTGAGAGCACATCACCAATGGCTGTGGATCCGTATCGGAAATTACCCCAATGCCTACATTCCCGACAAAACGCGAAACATCGTGATCGAACTTGGAGCGAAATGGCGCATTCTGAATATTGTGAATCGAACGCTGAAAGCCCTTCTGCTTATCCAGCACCATCATCCCTCCGCGATGCGTGCCAAGATGAGAATGGTAATCAGTCCCGAAGAATAAATCGCTTACGCAATCCTCCTCTGTTATTACTCCGCAAAAGCCACCCATTTCTCCCTCCTTGAAATTTGGTTCGTGTATTATACCAAATTTCCCATCCCCTTAGATAGTGTAATGCTTGAGATTCTCACCATCGAAATATCCAAATGATCGGCTCGACCCTCCCTTCGGCAATGCGATCGACCCCGGATTGAACATCTTCATTCCGCATTCCAATGTCTTCAATTCCGGTATGTGCGTATGCCCATTCACCAACACCGTGCCAATCCCGACTGGTGGCAGCTTATATTCGTTGAATAGATGCCCATGGGTGAGAAAGAACTTCTCCTTGCCCGCCTCCAGAATATCGTAATCGCTCATCATCGGAAACTCGAACATCATCTGATCCACCTCGGCGTCGCAATTCCCACGAACCGCGGTGATGAGATGCTTGTGCAAATTAAGGATATGCGCTACCTTTACCGGATCGTAAAAATCCGGCACCCCGTTTCTTGGCCCATGATAAAGCAAATCCCCAAGCAAGGCGATTCTATCATACCCAAGCGCCGACGCGCTCTCAAGCGCCGCTTCAAGCGCACTCGGAACCCCGTGAATATCACTCATGAATACAATTCTCATACTCTCCCTACCCTTCGCCTCGTATTATATCAAATTTCCCCGCCCCATTGCACTCCCTTCCTCTTCCCCTTCTCCCCTTCACCTTCCCCTATTACAGGTTCTGCTTCGTCCGCGTCTGCGGACGACTCCCCCGCCATCCTACCCCCTCTTCAAGCCAACTCTCCCCAAACCCCTGCTTTTATTGACTTTCCGAGGGCGTGCCCCTCAATTTTTCCTCACCTTGCAAGGGGGTAAAACAACAAACTTTTTAGACTTTCTGGAGCGCGTCTCAAAGTTACTTTGAAAACTTACTCAACGAACTTCGCCGAGCCAATGTATTTCATAACTTCTCCATCGGAGCAATCAAACCAAAGATTGGTTTTAATCGCCAATACCTTTTTAACCTTATTGACCGTCATAACCGACGCAAAATCGGCTAAAATCACACCTTCCTTAAGCCCACCAACATTGGCATAGCTAGAAGCCGATACTTTAATGAAGACCCCTCTGCCCTTCTCATCGTTCCCGTTTGGAAGTTTACCCGCAATCATCGTCGTTCCATCCGCCTTCATGGTCACCGTGAATGCGGCCGTCTTCGAATCCTTGGCATAAGCGAACGTCCAACCCATCGCCTCATTGCCCTCCGCCGCAAAATACCATGTCTTACTGAAAGCGTTCCGCTGGGCTACGAGCGAATAGGTACGGGATGGCACAGCAGCTGTTTTCTTTGTTTCGGCTTTTGCGGCAGTCGTGAATGTTCCAGAAAGCTGGTTCGCATCCCATGATGCCGTTGAATCGAGCACAAGCGTCAACTTCTCCCCATTCTTCGTCGTGAGCGTCGCACGATAGACTCCATCCTTGACAGTGTCCCAACATGTTCCTGAAAACGAGACCGTTCCCGCCGCCGTGATGACCTTTGCCGTCAATTTGCCCGCATCAGTCGTCGTCAGCGTGAATGTTCCTGCGTTGTCCTTTCCAGCTAAAACGAATCCATCGAATTTTCCTACCGCCATAACAGGCATCGCCTCGACCGCAACCTTGATTTCCTTTTTCTCTATCGCGCCTGAAACTGCCGTCACGGTGATGACGACCGTATTGTCACCCGCCTTGGTTGGCGCGCCAATGATGCGTCCTATCTTTGAATCGTATTTCATTCCTGTAGGCAACTTATCGACCTTGATGGACTTAACTCCGCTCTCGGTCGAGATATCCAATGCAATGCCGCCTTCCGCACCAGTTACGCCCGCGGGGAAGTATTCCTTATCCGACAATCCCTTGCACCCAACGCTCATCACCTCTTTCTTGAACTTAGCAACGAGTTCAATATCTTTCTTGCCCATCGTGAAGGTATATGTCGCCTGCGTAGCGACAACGCTCCCACCACCATACCACCCCATGAACACGACGCCCTTGGGGGCGGTCGCCTTGAGCGTGACCTTCTTGCCGACGAGATACGCGCCCGCCCCCGACACCTTGCACCCGTCCGCGTCGTCCGGGGAGTTCA
>CALCDB010000120.1 GCA_937901395.1 uncultured Verrucomicrobiota bacterium | reverse complement strand
TCCAGCGCAAGTCCCGCGGCAAGTAAGCTCTGCCCGTAGAGGAGCTTTGCGTATTTTTCGGCCTTGTCGGGGTCCGCCTCGACGGCAGAACCGAGGGCCTGAACGGCGCTGTGATCGGCGTTGAGCTCGAGGATTCTGCCGAAGCCGTTCCCATAAAAGATATTGTCGCCCAAAACTAAAGCGACTTTATCATCTCCGATGAATTCTTTGAACGCCGCCATGATCTGCGTCACGGGCGGGGCGGCGGCGCTTTATGATGCGGTGAACGACGATTTCGCCTTTAACGCCAACCCAGACAAGGACGCGGTCGATTTCACGGTTTCAACGGACGCGATTACCCAGACTCCGCTTCCGGGAACGCTCCTGATCGCCACGACGGCGGCTTCGACGCTGACGCTCGATCCGCTGATCGGCGGACTGCGGGCGAACGTGACGCTGGACGGCGTCGCGGCCGGATACGCCAGCATCTACATTTCGTATGGCGAGGACGTGGATCATCTCGGGGACGAGGTTCTCGTCTCCTCGACGGCGCAGGACGGCGAGACGGTCTCGTATGACATCACGGGGCTTGCCGATCTGACGGCGTATTGCGTTCGTGCGCGAATCGTGGATGCAGCCGGCGAGGAATCGGTTCTCGTCAAGATTGCGGAAACCTACGGACCTTCCCAGTTCCCTGAAACGATCGACGTCCAATCCAGGGCGGATTTCCCGCTCGGCAACGAGAGGATTTCCTATACGCTCGAGGTTCTGGGCTCGGGCGATACGGTCGCCGAACTCTGGTGGGGAACGTCGGCCGACGTCGAGCAGCTGGAGTTTTCCGGCCTGGCGCTGACGAACGAGCAGTTCGGCGCGTTCAATGTCGAGTACGGCGTGCCGGGGGACGTCGCCTATTTCCAGGTGCGTTTTCTTGAGACAATTCCGGACATCACGGGCGAATGGACGGACTCCACGGCCGTCGTCCCCGTTCGGGTTTTCGACAACTCGACCTACACGTGGAAGAGTTCCGTCGCTTCTGGAGACTGGATGGATCCGGATAACTGGGACTGTAACAACGAGGGCACCATCGGCTATCCGTGCATGGTGACCAATCAGCTCGCGAATGCCGGTACCTGGGGCGGCGCAACGGCCAAGTTCGCGTCCGCCGCCGTCGTCAGCATGACGAACTCGGTAGGGATTTATCAGCTGCAGCTCACGTCGGGTGCGGCGGTGCGCATTGCCGGTGCCGTTGAGCCGGCTCCGAACCTCACGTATTACACCATAAGCGGCTTGAACACGGCCGGGGCCTCGCTGACGTTCGACAATCTTCATGTGAACGCTAAACATTCTGCCGTTAGTGTCTCTGGCGCAGATTTTGTCTTTGCCCTTAAGAACGGCGCTCGTTTTGTCCCGGACAATAAGTACACCTTCAACGGCGCACGGCAGCAGCTTCTCGTTTCCGGCGGGTCGGTCTTTGACAGCACCGCGTCCTCGGTCGAGTTCTCCAGCCCTGGCGGCGAGATGGTGTTGGACAATGGAACGCTCAACAGCAAGTGGAACATGAATCTGTATCCGGGAACGGGAGATGCCGCTCGCCTGGTGATGAGGGGTGCCCAGCCGCTCATCAAGTGCGGTACGGGCATCCTGAACGGGGCGAATCCTCCGTCCGTCGTCCTGGAGCCGTCAGTCGCGACAGACCCTGCCGTAGCGCTGTTCGCGCACGGATGGGTTGGCGGTTCGCGGAGCAATAACGGCATGTTCTTCGGCCGTGACGGCAAGACCTTTGTTTCGGTCCCCGTGACGATTGGGGTTGACGCGGCGGCGCTCAAGGCGTGGAAGAAGGCGGCGAAATCTACTGGGATGACGAACGACTATCTGGTGGCGGACTGGAGCAGCGGCGGCATTCTGACGAATATGGTTAATTTCTCCGTGCTCGACGGCAACGACCGGTTTTATTACGGGTCCGAGACCTACACGCCGACCGATGCCGATGCCGGTGACTATAAGGGCCAGGCCTTCCCGACGAAGCTCTATCTCCATCTGGAGCAAGACCGAGTCCCCGATGGTCTGCGCATCATCCTCAGGTAATTGAGATCGGCATCAGCTGTCGCGAGGTGCCTGGCGTTCCGCGACAGTTCGCTTTTTGGGCGGCGGTAGCGCGGATGCGGCGGCAACGCTAATCGCGCTTAACGAGCTTTGGCAATTGGGCAAGAGCCGAAAGGAGCTCGCTGAGATAGCGGTGCAGGTTGGCAGTGACGTGCCGGCGCTCACGCTCGGCGGCGCGGTATTGATGGAAGGGCGCGGCGAATGTGTTTCCACATTGCCGATAGAAATCAGCGAGCTTAATTTCGTATTGGTGAATCCGAAGATTCATTCTTCCACGAAAGCGGTGTACGCCAACTGCTCGCCGCGTGCGCTATTGGGAAACGAGTCGGCTACGGTTAAGATGATCGAGGCGCTGGCGATTGACGATTTGGAGGCGATTGCGGCGGCGATGGTGAATGATTTGCAGCCAAGCGCGATTGGTCTATACCCAGAGATAGCGGAGGCGATGAACGCCTTGCGCTCAGCTGGAGCCATAGGGGTGATGATGAGTGGTTCTGGCTCTACGGTTTTCGGGTTGGTTCCCGATCAGGCGACAGCCGAGAAGATTTCGCGCGAAATGTTTTTTCAAGGTTATCGCGCATGGGCGGTCAAAAGTATGATATAATATGTGGCAACTGATTTTAATTGTCCGGTGATGTAATGGCAGCATAGGGGTTTTTGATACCCTTCGAGATGGTTCGAATCCATCCCGGACAACCAAAGCCGCGTGGCAGGAAGGAGTTAATTATGATTCGCAAGTTGTTTATCTTTTCATTCTCGGCAATGCTTTCGATAGTGTCCTTGGCGAAAGTAGGCGCTTCAACCCCCAAAGGCTTTACCGATAATTATGAGCTCGCGCTCAACGAGGCGCAGAAGGATCATAAGTTGATATTCGCGGTGTTCTCGGGTAGCGACTGGTGCGGGTGGTGCATGAAGTTGGAGCGCGAGGTATTATCGCAAAGTGAATTCGTAAAGAAGGTAAAGCCCAATTTCGTTTTGCTTTTTGTGGATCGTCCGAAGAATCAGGAATTGCTCTCGAAGCAAGCGAAAGTCGAGAATCCGAAGTTGGTGAAGAAATATGGAATCGGGGGCTATCCATCGGTGCTTATCTTATCGGAGCAGGGCGAGGTGTTGAAGAGGATGGGGTATCAGCCGGGCGGAGCGAAGGCGTATGCCGAGCTGGTGAACTCGGTTCGCGATGGTTTGGCGATCAAGGCATTATCGAAGGATGATCCAGAGCGCATCAAGAAGCTTGATGCCTTTTTGAAAGATAAGGGCACGATGTTTCAGGTTCGGAATCGTCCCCTCGTGAACGAAATATTGGAGGCGGATAAGGATGGCAAGCTTGGCTATCGAAAGAATTATGCGTTCTTCACCGATGTGGAGCCGGTCGATAATCATATCTCGGAGGTTCTCGCCAATCTTAATGAAGAGTGCGGCAAGATCAAAGCGAACTATCCTGGCGATGAGGAAGCGGCGAACAAGGAGATCAAGGCGAAGCTATACCCCAAGACGCGCGAAGAGTTCAAGGCGATGCATTCGAAGTTGAAGTCCGCGAAAGTTCCAAAGCATGTCGAAGGCGATAAGCAGAAAGTGCTGAGCGCATTGGATGACTTAATCAAGAAGTTCGGTAATGGTTGATTTCCAATCGATTCGCAGACGATTTACGAATGCGACGAAAGCGGCGTTAATTACTGATTCCAATGTAGATCGTCATTATGGAGATGCGGCGGTAAGGGCGCTGGAGGAGACGGGGATGGCCGTCGAGCGAATCGTGTTTCCGGCGGGCGAGAAATCGAAGTCAATCTCCACATACGTCGAACTCGTCAATGGCTTGGCGGCATTGGGCATTGGGCGTAGCGATGTAATGATTTCGTTGGGCGGTGGGACGGTGAGCGATCTTACTGGATTCGCGGCGGCCACGTATATGCGCGGGATTCGCTGGGGGGCGATTCCCACCACGTTATTGGCGATGGTCGATGCGGTCGTGGGGGGCAAGACGGGCGTGAACTTGGAGGCCGGCAAGAACTTGGCGGGTGCGTTTTGGCGCTGTGAATTCGCCTTGCGCGATTTTGAGTATTTAAGAACCTTGCCGGAAGTCGAGCTCAAGAATGGATACGCGGAGATGCTAAAGATGGCGATTCTTTTCGAGCCGACGCTCATCCCTCGTATTCGTGATGATCTTGAATTCGCCGTCGAGCGATGCGTGCAACTCAAGGAAGCGATAGTCGCGGAGGATTTTCACGATCATGGCAAGCGCCAGTTGCTTAACCTTGGTCATACTTTCGGGCATGCCATTGAGCGCGTCAGCAATTACCATATCTCGCATGGCGAGGCAATCGCGTTGGGTATGCGCATCGTGGCGCGAGAGGTCCCCGAGATTGGCGAGGCGTTGGATGCTTTCGGTTTCATGGCGCGTGAGTTTTCGGCGGAGGATAAATCGCGCATACTTGAATTCATCGCCAACGACAAGAAGCGCGTTGGGGGCGTGATAAAATTGGTCGTGCCGCGACGTATCGGCGAATGCGAGATTCGCGAGGTGCCATTAAAGAGATTGGGCGAATGGTTGTAACCCTGCCATCTTCAAAATCACTCGCGCATCGTTATCTCATCGCCAATGCGCTCAGTGATACGCATAGCGAAATAGTCATCAATGGTTGGTCTCGGGATTTGATGGCCACGCGAGATTGTTTACATGCGATGCTTTCCGGCGAAAGCGACTGGAATTGCGGCGAAAGCGCCACTACTCTGCGGCTGCTTACTCCAATCGCGGCGGTGATGGGACTGAAGGGCGCGTTCACGATGGGAGAATCGCTTAAGCGACGTCCGACTCTGCCATTCGAGCGCAAGGAGCATTACGTAGTTCCGGGGAATGTATCTTCGCAGTTCATTTCCGGACTGTTGATGGCGTTGCCGCTCGCCGATTGGGATAGCACGATAAGCGTGGAGGGGACGCTTGAAAGCGCATCGTACGTCGGGCTTACCGAGCAAGTGCTTGAGGAATCCGGCGTCAAGTTCATGCGAAGCGGGGATAGTTGGCGCATTCCCGGCCGCCAACATTATCATCTTAAGGGGCGCATCGTCGTGGAAGGCGATTGGACGCATGCGGCCACGTTTCTTGCGATGGGAGTGCAGGTAGCGGGGCTGAGAGAAGATTCGCGTCAGGGCGATAGCGCCGCGCCGATGTTGCTCAAGGCGGATTGCGTAGATATCGCCCAACATCCCGATCTCTATCCAGTATTGGCGGTTCATGCGGCTTTTACCGGCAGGCGAGTTCGCTTCATGGGCACCGAACGTTTGCGTCTTAAGGAAAGCGACCGCCTCGCCGCTACCGAGGCGATGATCGAAGCGCTACGCAATGGCGATATGGTAATTACTCGCCATGATCATCGAATCGCGATGGCCGCCGCCGTGGGTTCGGTGTTGTCCGGTAAACGATTGCTACTTGATGATTACGCTTGCGTGGAGAAGTCGTATCCAAAATTCTGGGATGATTTCGCGCGGGTAAGGCCCATTCGCTTAGGGCTATTGGGCGCGAAGCTTTCACATTCGCTTTCGCCGCTAATCCATAGGATGTTTGGCGATTACCAGTATCGTCTTCACGAGCGGAGCGCGGAGGAACTTGCGCGCTTTTTCCGCACAGAGGATTTCGTTGCGCTTAATGTAACGACGCCATATAAAGAGCGAGTGCTTGAATTTTGCGACGAGCTTTCGCCATTGGCCAAGCGATTGGGCAACGTGAATTTAGTTCTTCGTCGCGAAGATGGTTCGCTATATGGAGATAATACCGATTATCATGGCTTCGAGCGGCTTTGCGCGAGCGTGATGGATTTGGCGGAGTATGATGGACGGCAAGCGTTGATTCTCGGCAAGGGCGGCGCGAGCAAGACGGCGGCGGCGGTCTTTTCCGATCACGGGGCGAAAATCACGATTGATCATCGTGGGGATAATCTTGATTATGACGCCGAGATAATCGTCAACGCCACTCCAGTAGGCACGCTTAGCGATGTCGCGCCGATTGACATATCACGTTTTCACAAGGCGATGGCGGTAATCGATCTCGTCTACAATCCTTCGCCTACGTGTCTCGTGAGAACGGCTCGCGAACGCGGCTTGAAGGCGGTGGATGGAATGGTTATGCTAATCGCCCAAGCCGCACGCACTGCGGAACTCGCCAATGTCGATGCCGCCAAGGCGCAGAATATCTACTTCTACGGTCCGCCGGGAGCGGGAAAATCGACAATCGCCAAAGCGGCCGCATTCGCATTGAATCGTCCATTCGTCGACCTCGATGCGGAAATTGAACGGCTGCAAGGCGCGACGCTTTCCGCGATTTTCGCCGGGAAGGGCGAGAAGGGATTCAGGCGGATAGAGAGCGGCGTATTTGGAGAAGTGGCGAAGCGCGAGAATATGGTAGTCGCCTTGGGCGGGGGAACGTTATTAGCGGCGGAATCACGGGCGCTTGCCCGCGAGACGGGGAGAATAATTCCGCTTACCGCCGATACGGATACGCTCTGGCGGAGAATGCGCGGCAATATGCGTCCGCTCGCTCCCACGCGTGAAGCGCTTGAAAAACTTATGATGGAGAGGAAGGAACACTATGACAGTTTTGGGTTATGAATTCAAGCGAGCGGAATTGCTTGAAGAGGCATTGACCACGCCATCGTATCGGATGGATTTTCCGGAGGCGCATGATAATCAGCGGCTTGAATTTCTTGGGGATGCCGTTCTTGGGATGTTGAGCGCGGAGCGAGTGTTTGGCGAATTCAAGGCGGATGCCGAGGGTTCGCTTACGGTTCGGCGCACGCGTATGGTCTCCACCGCGGCATTGAGCGAGGCGGCGGAGCGACATAATCTCGCGGCGCAGTTGAAGCGCAATCGTGCAAGCGGTGAATTGCCCAAGCACTCGAAGACCCTGGCGGATGCAATCGAGGCGATAATCGGCGCAGCGTATCTTGATGGGGGTTGGCAGGCGGCGCGGATCGTGTTCGAGACCTTGGGGCTGAGCGCAAAGGCGGAAGGCGGGGAGTGGAAGGATAATCCCAAAGGCGAGTTGCAGGTAAAGGCGCAGGCGATGAAGCCGCCGCAACATCCAATATATACATTATTGAGGACGGAAGGCAAGGCGCATGCGCCAGTTTTCACCGTCCGGGTAGAGGTTGAGGGTTTTGGCTATGCGGAAGCATCGGCTGGCTCGCATAAGGCGGCGGAGCAACTCGCCGCATCAAAATTGCTTGCACGGCTTGGTTAGCGAGTAGCGCAGTCGCATAGGGATAAATTGTGCTATTAATGGGCGCACTTGGCGCTTTTGATGGGCAGAAGTTGCCTTTTTGATGCCGTTACATCACCTTTCCCATGCCGTTGCATGGTTCATTCCATACCGTTGCATGATTCGTTGCTCCCCGATGCATGAGGCGTTGCATATAGTTGCACGGGTGAGAAATGGCGCCATTTCCGGGTAGAAATGCCGCCATTTGTGGGGTGAAATGGCGCCATTTCTGGGGTGAAATGCCGCCATTTCTGAGTCGTGCATACGCTCAATACGAAAAGTGCATATTTTTAGCATTATTTCCTCATATTTGAACTATCCATTCGACATATGGGCAAGTTAGCCGATTGGGGGTTGAAGAGTGAGATTTTGACAGGATTGACAGGATTGGGAGGTTGGAGAAGAGTTGTCCTCCTACGCCAAGGCTACGGAGGATAAAGAAGTTGAAGAGGATGGCCGTGTAGAGTTGGAGAAAATGGAGAGAGGTTGGAGGCATATAGAAAATTATAAAGTTAAAGTGTAGAGGTAAGGATTGGGAAAGCGTAGGAAGGTTGGATAGTTGACGGCGACAGTGTTTTGTGGTATTATATTCCTCAATTCAAATGGAGAATTTTTGTATATTACATAGTTTTTAACTTAAGGTAAGGATAATATTATGAAACCAATAAAGAAATTGACGTCGGTTGCCATTGCGTTGGTCATCTCGGTAGGTGGACTTTCGGTTCGTGCGGAGGAAATTCCGGCTGGCGAAGGCGAGAGTGGTCTTGTTCCGGGTAAGTACACGAATAGGGATTTCGACGAGCTCGTGACACTTCAGCTAGGTGAAGGTGATTATGAATTTGCGAATGTGAACTTTAAGGGTGGCCTTAAGTTGGAGTCTGGTGGATACACGATTAAGAATGATGGTAAGGATTCAGTCAATACGGCAGCATTCGTATCGGGTGCGGACGCGAGCATCACCTTCATTGGCAAAGGTAAGTTCGAGATTACAGGAGAAGATATAACCGAGCCGCTTTTCA
>CALCDB010000119.1 GCA_937901395.1 uncultured Verrucomicrobiota bacterium | reverse complement strand
GTATTTCTGGTTTACGGGCGGGCCGCTCCACATGGCAGATGGCGTTCCGGTCAATCCGGCGCTCATCCGAATTGTTCTTGGCTGTGCGCTTTTCTATGCGATGTGCGATTGTTTCCGGTTGGCGAGGTTCAATACGATGCTTGAGCAGGAAACGGCGCCATATTGGAAGCATTTCTTCACCGGGGTTCCGGCGCCAGGCGGCTGTTGGATGGTCCTGACGCCGGCCATGATTTCCATTGCGCTTGATCTGAAGTGGAGCCCAAGTCCGTATCTCGGAATCTTCATGTTGTTGTTCATCGGGTGTTTGATGGCATCACGGCTTCCGACCATTTCGCTCAAGGCCGTGCATATTCAGCGGAAATGGCTCCCGTTTACATTGGCGGCCTTGTTGCTGTTGATTGCGTTCATGGCTGCGAATTTCTGGTTGACATTGGGGGTTGTTGGGTTTTTGTATATCTTAACGGTTCCGATTTCGGGGTGGGTTTATCTCCGAGTTCGGAAGAGATATTTGCGTGAACATGCGAATGCGACCGTTTCGCCTTGATTTGGCGGCACAAAATATGATATAATTAACTTTCAAGGTTCGAAACAAGTTATAGAGAAAGAACAGGTAAGAAAATGGCTAAGGATTCAACTGTCCGTAACAATATCTGGAAATGGCTCATTCTGGCGCTCATCGCTGCCGGTTCGTTTTATATTTGCACTCCACCAGCGGAGAAGTTTCGTTTTGGTCTTGACTTAAAGGGCGGAACTTCGTTCACTTTGGGTGTGGATAGGGAGCGTCTTTCGGAGCTTATCATCGCGGAGAATCCCAGCATAACCAATGCGGTTGGCGGGGTAGAGGCGGCGATGGAGAAGCGCCTGAGCAATCACGATGATCGAATTGTGGCGATTATTCGTAATCGTGTGGATTCGATGGGCATGAACGAGCCCGTAATTCAGAGCATGAGTCAGCATCGTTTGTTGGTGCAGTTGCCAGGAGCCGATAAGGCGACTCGCGACGAGGCGAAGGCATCGTTGCAGAATATGGCGTTTCTTGAATTCCGGCTCACGCATCCAAAGAATCGTCAGTTAGCGGATAAGGTTCTCGCCAAGGATGTTGCGCCAGAGGGGTATGTGAAGAGCGGTAACGGCTATATTCGTTCGGCGGATTATGCGGAGGTAGCGCGGCGGCCGGGTTATGCCGAGCGTTTAGCTCGCTTCGAGATTGAGACGGATCCGCGTTACGTATTCATGTTGGAGTTTGATGAAGAAGCTGGAATTTATTTGCCGAACTTCGTGATGGCGCCGGCGAGAGATTCGTCGAAGTCGTCCGATCCGGTCGTGACGGGAGACGACTTGGAGTCGGCGGTAGTGCAGCGTGAATCGCTTACGGGGCGTCCATCAATTGGATTCACCTTATCGGCGGAAGGCGGGCGCAAGTTCGCGGTTCTTACCCGCAACTACAAGCCGCATGGGCTTAAGAACCTTAGCTCGGCCGAGGGACGTGAGTTGGCGATTATTTTGGATGGCATGCTTATTTCCGCTCCGCGCATTAATTCCGAGATCAGCACGCAGGGCGAGATTACCGGGCGTTTCAGCGCGCGTAGCGCGAAGCGTTTGGCGGATCAACTCAATGCGGGCGCGTTGCCGGCTCCGATGATGATCTTGGCGGAGACTACGGTTGCGCCTACGGTTGGCAAGGAAGCGATTCATGCGGGCATGGTAGCGGCCACATTGGGTTTCGTGTTGGTGGCGATCTTCATGTTCATTTATTACTTCTGGTCGGGCTTGGTAGCGGATATCGCGTTGTTCCTCGACGTAGCATTGCTACCTACGGCGTTGGTAATCGTAGCGAATATCCTCGGGGTGTTCACGCACGATCCATCCATGGGCGGAGGCGGCTCGATGCAGTTGCCGGTGTTGACGATGCCTGGTATCGCGGGCTTGGTGCTTTCGTTGGGCATGGCGGTTGATGCGAACGTGCTTATCTTCGAACGAATTCGTGAAGAGTTCGTGGCTGGTAAGCTCGCGGGCGAGGCGATTAAGAATGGCTACGGGCGCGCATTCACTGCGATTTTCGATTCCAATATCACGACGATCATTACGGGCATTATCCTCTTCATCGTCGGTACGGGTCCAGTTCGCGGTTTTGCGATTACGCTAACGGCGGGTGTCGTGATTTCGATGTTCACGGCGGTAGTGGTAACGCGTCTTGTGTTCGATCATTGCGTCGATCCGACGCGCGTAAAGCCATTCAAGATGTTGCATGTCTTCAAGAATCCGAAGTTCGATTTCATGAAGATGCAAAAGGTAGCGGTTGGCGGCGCCTTTACGATCGTGATCGTCACAATCGTCATTTTCGCGGTGCGTCTCGTCAATAACAAGGCGGATGTGCTGTCGGTTGATCTTACCGGCGGAACCTCGATTGTCTACAATCTCGACGAGGCGGCGAAGCCATCCGTTTCGGATATTCGTTCCACGCTTAACGATTTCGACAACGCGGCGGTAATTCAGTATCAAGAGGGCGTTGGGGCTACTACGTTGTTGGTGAAGACGGGTGAAACGGCCGAGACCGACAAGGGCAAGGCGTTGGAGAACAACGATGTTGGCGCGCATGTAACGAAGTTGTTGCAGGCAAAGTTCCCAGACGCTAAGTTCGAGACCGCCTCGGTTGACGAGGTTGGTTCGATGGTCGGTTCGGACTTGAAGAAGTCTGGAACTTATGCGGTAATATTCTCGCTCTTGGCGATCCTTATTTACGTAGGTTTCCGCTTCCAGTTCGGCTTTGGCTTGGGCGCATTGGTAGCGCTTGCTCATGATGCGCTCATTTCGCTTGGCATCTTCTCGTTGTGCGGGCGTCAGGTATCGCTGATCGTGATCACGGGAATTCTTACGATTATCGGTTATTCGGTAAATGATACGGTAGTCGTGTTCGATCGTATTCGCGAGATGCTTCGTCACGATAAGCGCTTGAGCTTCAGCGAGCTTTGCAATGCGGCAATTAATTCCTGCCTTAGCCGTACGATAATTACTTCGGTAACGACGTTCTTCGCGGTTGCGGCGTTGTTTGCGTTCGGCGATGGCTCGATTTATGATTTTGCCTTGATTATGCTTATCGGTGTAGTGGCGGGAACATTCTCGTCAATCTTCATCGCGACGCCAATCATGTATTGGTGGTATCGCGGAAAACGTCCAGATTTCGCGGCAGAAAGCAAATAATTCAAGTTTTGAGTACATTAATTAGGGGACGGCCTATCGCGGGTCGTCCCTTAATGTTTTGGTCACTTGATATTTTTGCCGAAAATTGATATAATTCACCCCATCTTTTCAGAAATTAAAGAAATAGAGAGATAAAAATGAAAGAAGTAACAGGATCATTGATTTCGAAAGGCCTGAAATTTGGCATTGTCGTGAGTCGTTTTAATAGTTTTCTCACCGAACAATTAGTCAAGGGGGCGGTAGATGCGTTCGTGCGCATGGGCGGATCTGAGGCGGATTTGGAATTGATTAGGGTTCCTGGCGCTTATGAGATTCCGTTGGCGGCGAAGCGTTTGGCCGGAAAGAAGGGTATTAACGCGGTTATAGCGTTAGGCGCGGTTGTGAGGGGAGCAACTCCGCATGCTGATCTTATCAATGAAACGACGGCGCGTGCATTCAGCCAGATTTCATTGGAGAGCGGGATTCCGGTAATTGACGGGGTGGTATCGGCGGACAACCTCGAACAGGCGATTGAGCGTTGTGGAACCAAGCAGGGCAATAAGGGCTTTGCGGCGATCCAGGCGGCGGTGGAGATGGTAAACGTGCTTAAGAATATTTGATAAAAGCAACATATAAACGTAAGGAGAAAAAGATATGAAAGAAGTAAAGAAGGTAGCGTTTCTAACGGCTGGCGGCTTGGCGCCTTGCTTATCGAGTTCGATTGGTTTTTTGATTGACGAGTATACGAAGAGATCGCCGAATGTGGAGATGATTGGGTATGTCAACGGTTATATGGGTTTGTTGAAGGGCGATTCGATTCCAGTTACCGATGTGGTAAGAAAGAACGCATTGGTGCTTACCAAGCATGGCGGTTCGCCGATTGGCAACAGCCGAGTGAAATTGACGAATGTCAAGGATTGCGTGAAGCGCGGTTTAGTGAAGGAAGGCGAGGATCCATTGAAGGTAGCGGCGGATCAGCTCGTTAAGGATGGAGTTGACGTTCTGCATACGATAGGCGGAGATGACACCAATACGACGGCGGCGGATTTGGCCGCGTATCTTGCCACGAACAATTATCCATTGATCGTGGTAGGGCTACCCAAGACGATTGATAATGACGTGTATCCGATTAAGCAGTCGCTTGGCGCGTGGACGGCAGCCGAGGAGGGAGCGAAGTTCTTTCTCAATGTGGTCAAGGAGAATAGCGCGAATCCAAGGGCGTTGACGATTCACGAGGTAATGGGGCGCAATTGTGGTTGGCTTACCTATAAGACCGCGTTATATTATCACAAGATGCTGAAGAAGAGCGTTAAGTTCTTGCCAGAGTTTAACTTGACGATGGAGCGGCAGGATGTGCATGCGGTTTATGTTCCAGAATCAAAGATTGATTTCAAGGAGGAAGCCGCTCGTTTGATGGGCATTATGGATAAGTATGATTCGGTTAACATCTTCGTGAGCGAAGGCGCGGGCGTAAAGGATATCATTGAAGAGATGAAGAAGCGCGGTGAAGATGTTCCGGTCGATGCGTTTGGTCATCCGCGGCTTGACAAGGTAAACGTCGGGCAGTATATAGGCAAGCGTTTTGGCGAGCTGTTGAAGGCCGAGAAAGTGCAGGTGTTCAAGTCGGGCTATTTTGCGCGGGCGGCAGCACCGAACAAGAAGGATCTCAAGTTGATCGAGAAGTGCGCACGCAAGGCGGTAGAATGCGCGCTCAATGGAGAGTCGGGCGTAGTCGGGCCAGACGAGAATGCGAAGGCGGAGATTCGCGCATGCGAATTCCCGAGAATCAAGGGAGGCAAGCCATTCAATGTCCGCAAGAGTTCGTTCCGCAAATTATTGACGGAGATTGGTCAGCCACGTCCGCGTAAGACGCGTGTTGGCTAAGTTGAAAAGAGAAAGGGTGTCGACATGGCCGAAAAAGGAGTAATCGTTGAGTTTGATTTTACCGTGCTAAATGGCGCGCAGATATTGTATGATACTACGCGAAAGCTCTTAAAGGAGTTGGATAATATCGAACTTGATTTACCCAAAGAAGCGAAATATCTCGCCGGCGGGAATTACCAAGGCGGCCTTGCCGAACTTTTCGCGGCGGTAAAGACGAAGAAGACATCGCAGAAGGCGGCGCGCGAATTGGCGATTGCGTTTGAGGCGGCATTGGTGCAGGCGATTCCGCAATCGATTACGCCAGCTTTCAGGAATTTCTTGAAGATACTCACGGATAAAGGAGTCAAGGTAATACTCGCGACGCGAGCCAATTTAGAGAAGGTGCAGTCCGCCTTCGAGTCGATACTCGGCGACAATGTGATATTGTATCATGAAGGTTCGTCTTGTTATGGTTCGGTGAAGTGGGATTCGTGGCGTCGGGTATGTTCGGATATGCGGCTTCGTCATGTTTCGACGATAACGGTTACGGGGTCTGGGTTTGGGGTAAAATCGGCATTGTTGGCCGGCATGGGGGCGATGGCGGTAATCAACGATCACGTAGCGTATCAAGATTTCAGCGGAGCCGATGCAATCGTGAAAGACCTTTCTTCCGCGTCAGCCAAGACATTATTGAGCATAATGAGAATCGGTTGAAAATGACAGGTATCGAACGTTTGCATGAGATAATGACCCGCCTGAGAGATCCTCAGACGGGTTGTCCTTGGGATAAGGTTCAAACGCTGACGACATTAAAGCCATGTGTGCTGGAAGAGACCTATGAATTGTTGGCGGCGATGGACCATCCGGAGGATCGTGATAATCACATAGAAGAGCTTGGTGATGTATTGTTGCAGGTGATGTTCCAAGCGGTAATGGCCGAGCAGGAAGGCAAGTTCACCTTTGATGATGTTGCGAATGCGATTTCGGATAAGCTGGTGCATCGCCATCCGCATGTATTTGGGGATGTCGAGGCGAAGGATGCGGCGACGGTATTGAAGAATTGGGAGCGCATCAAACAGTTAGAGCACAAGAAGGAGTCTCGTCATTCGGCCTTGGATGGAATTCCACAGACTCTGCCCTCATTGTTGAAGGCGCGTCGCACGATGGAAAAGGCGAAGCGAATTGGCTACGAAGAGAAGTTGGCGCCAGTTTCGATTGAGGGAGAGCCAGGCGAATTTTTGCTTCGTGTAGTCAAGTCGATTGCGGATATGGGCGTCGATTCGGAGACCGCGTTGGAGCGGGCGACGGCGGAATACGCCGCGCGATTTCGTGCGTTTGAGCAAAAGTGAAGATCGATGTAATAAATCCACATGGCATGTGCGCGGGGGTGAACGCCGCGATCGCCAAAGCATTGCAGCTTCGTGATGTATATTGTCTACATGAATTGGTGCATAATGAGATCGTCGTAGACGAGCTTAAGGCGTTGGGATATCGGTTCGTTGAGGATATCGATGAGGTGCCGAAAGGCGCGACGGTCGTGTTTTCGGCGCATGGGGTATCGCCGCAAGTTCGCAGACGCGCAGAGGAGCGTAAGCTCAAGATCGTGGATACCACATGTCCATTCGTGACGAAGGTGCATAAGGCGGCGAAGCAATTTTCCGAGCGCGGATTACCGGTTGTGATCATTGGGGATGAGAAACATGCGGAGGTAAAGGGGATCGCTGGGGAGATTGAGCCGCGAAAGCTGGTGCGCGGGGGACGTATCGGCGTAGTTTCGCAGACGACGATGAATGCGGACGAGGTGGAGCGTCGAGTAGAGGAGTTGAAACGGGATTACGAAGTTGAGGCGATGGCGGAGGTCTGCAGCGCCACGAAGGAGCGGCAGGATGCAGTGAAGCGTTACGACGGCGAGGCGGTATTGGTGTTGGGATCGAAGAGTTCGT
>CALCDB010000118.1 GCA_937901395.1 uncultured Verrucomicrobiota bacterium | reverse complement strand
TTTACTGCGGGCTGACCGAATTCTCGGCGCGGGCGTTTGCGGATAACTTCGGGATCGAGGAGCTGAAGAATCTGTTGCGGTATTGCAGGTCAGGGCGGTCTGGGACAGACCGCCGCCCCTGTCGCAGGGTTTATGTCACATTTAATACTGTCATTGACGAGGATTCGATTGATGATGCGATTGAGCAGTTGGCCGAGCTTTCGAGGGTAAGGCCTGATGCGTTGATTGTGCAGGATATAGGCGTTGCGAGAATCTGCAAGAAGCATTTTCCAAATTTGGAGTTGCACGCTTCAACGCAATTGGTAGCCCATAATCTTGAAGGCGTATTGGCGTTGGGTGAACTTGGCTTTACGCGGGTAGTATTGGCGCGTGAATTGTCGCTCGCCGAAATCTCATCCATCGTTAAGCGTTGCGGAAAGATCGAGATCGAATCGTTCATCCATGGGGCGCTTTGTTATTCCATTTCCGGACTTTGCTTGTTTGGCGCGATGGAAAAGGGACGCAGCGGGAATCGCGGGAAGTGTCCGTATTGTTGTCGCTTGCCTTATGAAAGCGAGGAAGGGGGCAGAAAGCTACTTGCCTTTTCGATGAAGGATATGCGATTGGGGATGGATGTGCGCAAGTTGATGGATGCGGGAGTCGCGTCATTGAAGATCGAAGGAAGGATGAAGAGTTCCTTGTATGTGGCGAGCGTGGCAAGATATTATCGTGATATCATGGATTCGGTGGCGAGACCAACGCTAAGCGAAAAGGATTTGGAGACGGTGTATTCTCGCCGCACCACAAAGTTGTATTTTGATGGGCAACCCAAGGAGAGCGTAATAGATACTGATAGTTTGGGGCATCTGGGAACGGAGATTGGCGAGGTGAAGCGCGTGACACGCGATCGTGATGGCTTGGCATGGCTTCGCTTTCATACTTCACGCGCATTGGAGAAGCATGATGGCATCCAGTTCGAGGCGATGGTAGATGGCAGGCATCTTGGGATGGGCATCGCCGAGATGCGACAGGCGATTTCGCGGCGATTGGTGTTCGAGGTAAACGCGGGAGCCGATGTTGAGTTGTCGCTTACCGAAGAGTTGGCGAGCGAACTTAAACCTGGAATGAAGATTTATTGTTCGATGTCCAATGCAGTGAAGCGGAAATTCCCGACTCCAAGTTTTCGACTCAGTGATTATCAAGGCAGAGAGGCGATTGACCTAAAGGTAGCGCTCAAGCCTGATGGAGTTTCTGCCAATGGGGTGACGATCGAGGCGAAGTTGGATAAGGCGAAGAGCCCTGAAAAGACCAAAGATGGCATCCGCAAGGCGTTCTCAAAGTTGGGCGACACCGAATATCATCTGTCGAGCATAGAGATTGAGGATGCGGATGGACTTTTTGTTCCGATGAGCATGCTGAATGAATTGCGTCGCAAGTTGGTGGAGAGTTTGGATGCGGAGCGCGGCAAGGTAAATCAGGAACGTCTCGACACTGCGAAGGCGGAGGATTGCGACGGAACGGATATCGCCTTGAAGCCGCTTCGTACCATAAAGCTTCGCGCGGGGATGACCGTTCCCAAAGGCGAGTGGGATGAAGTGATCGTGGTAATGGGCGAAGGCGGAGATCGCATAGCGACGCCAGTTTATACCAGTGAGTTGGAATTTAATCGTCTGCGCATAGCGGTTAAGGGGCTGATTCGCAAGGGGTATAAGAAGTGGGAGGCGAGCGACCTTGCGACGCTACGAATGCTCAAAGCTTTGGGAATAACGGATATCACGGCCGATTGGACGCTTTATGCGTTTAATTCAAGGGCGCTGAAGACGCTATCGGAACTGGGAGTGAGGCGATTTGTGGCGGGGGCGGAGAATTGTCGAGAGAATCTTCAGTTTTTGGCGGAGAGCGGGTATCACATCGAGTTTCTCAAGCAACAATCGACGCCACTGTTTATTTCCCTTACTGAGCCCAAGATCAAGCCGAAGGAATTATCGATTTACAATCGGGATGGGCTTTGGGTTACCACGAAAGCCGTTCCGCGAACCTTTGATATACCGAGCGGAGTATCTACTCGCGTTGATTTAAGTTGGGATGCGCCATGTTAAGCGATTATCTACGTAAGTTTGTGGGTGTATTATGGTTGTTGCCAGGCTTCTTGTTGTGGGCGGCGTATCCGCCTATGGGAGAGATGGCGGATGTGGTGTTCGCGCTTGCGCCGCTCATGTGGTTATCGCGTCAAGGCGATGTTGGCGTCGCTACGAAACGATGGTTTGTAAATGGGCTTTTCTTTTGGTTCGCTACATTGTTCTGGATGCCAGCGATCGTCAAGAATGGCGGTCCTTGGACTTTGGTTGTTCTCGGTTGGGCGGGTTTGGCGTTATATTGCGCAGCGTATTTCGCCGCGTATGGATATTTGAGCGCGCGCTATTGGCGGTGGGCGAGAATCAGTTATACGCGTCGACTTTTCGGCGTGTTGTTGGTGGAACCAATCCTTTGGTGTGGTCTGGAGTGGGTGCGATCGAATCTTGGTGGCGGATTCGCCTGGAATCACTTAGGGGTGCCGATTGTCGCGGGGGGCTGCGGGAGCGTGGCGAGTTTGGGCGGCGTATACCTTTGCTCGGCGATTGCGATTCTCATAAATGGCACGTTCGTTGGCATCGCGGAAAGGATGATGCGGAAGGTTCCGAGATATGCTGGCATAGAGACGGTGCTCGTGATGCTCTTCATCTTTGGCTGGTATCGACTCGCGAAGGTAACGGCGCCGAATGACGAGCTATACGAGTCGATGAATGTGGGGTTGGCGCAACGAAACTTTCCTTGCGTATTCAAGGGCAATTCCGAGGTTAATCCTTATCACGTATATGCGGAACTTTTGGCGAGAGCGAATCAAGCGGGCAAGTTGGATTTGCTCGTGTTGCCGGAAAGCGCGATGGGAGAGTTTGGCGTGATTGATGGCGAGCGCGCGATGGAATTCGCGAGCGCAGTCAATGAATGCACTCATGGCGCGAGCATCATCGCTGGCGGTTCTCGCTTTGCGGACGATAAGCAGTTCAATTCTGCCGCATACTTTTCATTCTCGCCGACTACCGGCGTAGGAACCTTTCAGTTATACGATAAGGTTCATTTGGTCCCATTCGGCGAGTTCATACCTGGGGATAAGTATTTTCCGATCTTGAAGAAACTCGCGCCAGTCGGCAGTTGTAGCGCGGGAACGCCACACCTCATCGGAGATAAATATGGCGTTGCGATCTGCTTCGAGGATACCGACGCTTCGCATGTTCGTGCGCTTGCCCGTCAAGGCGCGAAGGCATTGTTCTTCATCACGAATGACAGTTGGTTCTCACGATCGGTAGAGTGCGAACAGCATGCCTGGCAGGCGCTCGCGCGCGCGATTGAGACGAATCTTCCAGTAGCGAGAGTAGGCAACAATGGCTATACTGGGTTTATCAATCCATCGGGGTCTGCCAACTGGCTAAGGTCAAGCGACGGCAAGATAATGGTAGATAGGCATGGAATCTTGACTGGGCGTATGCTGATGTGCTCGAATCCATCGCTTACTTGGTACGTCAAGATTGGAGATTATCCGCTGATAATAGCTTTTTCACTTCTCATACTTGGTATGATTTTGGTAAAATATAAGCACCATTATGAAAAACGAAGAAATATGTCCATGTAAATCCGGAAAGACATTCGGAGAGTGTTGTGGTCCGATTATCGCGGGCGAAAAGAAGGCGGAGAGCGCTGAGGCATTGATGCGTGCGCGGTATTCGTCGTATGTAATCGGAGATATCAAATTTCTCAAATCGAGTTCAACCAAGGCGGTGCAGGCTGATTTCGACGAAGCGGCATCAAGGGCGTGGAGCGCATCGGCTACTTGGCACGGCTTGGAGATTATCCGCACCGAAGGAGGCGGCGCAGCCGACGCTAAGGGGGTAGTCGAATTTCGCGCGCTATATTCCGCGAACGGCGAATTCTGCAATCATCATGAAGTGTCGAAGTTCGTCAAGGAGGCGGATGGCTGGAAGTTCGAGGATGGAGGTCTCGTAGGCGAGACGCCGATCAAGCGCGAGGAGCCGAAGGTCGGGCGCAACGATCCCTGTCCGTGTGGCTCGGGGAAGAAATACAAGAAGTGTTGCGGCAAGAACAAGGAATGATGCAGACGGAATTCGATCGTTGGTATGCGGCGAAAAGCGCGAGGTTCATTCTTGAGCCCACGCATCATTTGGAGACGTTTGGCAACACCTTGGTGAATTATCACGTGATTTCGGAGTTGCCGGATCATCCCGGCAAGATTCGCATTCGCGAGGGACGGCTTGAGGCGCATCAGCCATTGGTGATTACTCCGCATTTCACCGAGACCGAATTCGAGGGGCTGGGCGAGGATGCGCAGGATTATTTCAAGTTTCTTCGCGAGAACGAGGAGAATCTCCGCATTCTGCAGTATGGCTATCATTTGAAGAGCGATAACTTTTCGGAACAGATCGTCACCGATCGGCTTTCTGCGGTTACCGAGAGAGTGAAGGCGGCGGTAATCGATTCGAATGACAAGTTCGCTGCAGTCATACAGGGCGTGGATGATCCATGGGATGTCGCTTTAGTCGAGTTGTGGCTGCGCGAGATTCAGCGTAGCGCGAAGGGGAATATCGCAGAACTGCAAAAGAAGGGAAAGTTATTCTGATTATGGAACGGCGGACAAAGGTAATAGCGATTGCCAATCAAAAAGGCGGTGTTGGCAAGACTACGACGGTAGTGAATCTCGCGGCGGCGTTATCGGCGCGTAAACGAGCGGTGTTGGTAGTCGATCTCGATCCACAAGCGCATGCCACCTTGGGTTTGGGCTTGGAGAAGCAAGCTGGCATTTCGATGTATAGCGTGCTTTCTGGCGCGAAGGATATCGCTGATGTGATCCAGCCGACGAAGTGGAATAATCTGAACGTAATTCCTTCCGAGGTGGACTTGGCTGGCGCCGAATTGGAGTTTGGTGCGCGCGAGGATCGTCTTGAGATGATTCGCAATGCGCTCGCGCCGGTAAGGGAATCGGGGGCGTTCGATTATATCATTCTTGATTGTCCCCCATCGTTGGGCATCGTGATGACTTCCGCATTGGTCGCTACGGATGGAGTTCTCATACCCATTCAGGCGGAATTTCTGGCGATGGATGGGCTCGCGCTGATCACCGGTTCGATTGAGCGCATCCGCCAAAGCGTGAACCCTAATTTGGAACTCAATGGCATCGTGTTCACGATGGTCAATTCGTGCGCGAAGCTTACGCAGGATGTAATTTCGGAAGTAAGGGCGCATTTTGGCGAGAAGGTCTACGAGACGCTGATTCCGCGCAATGTGCGCGTTTCCGAAGCGCCTTCGATGGGCGCGCCTGTCGTGTTTCTTGATCCGCGCTCCAAGGGTGCGGAGGCCTACAAGGCGTTCGCATGGGAATTCCAGGCGAAGAATCCAACTCGTTTCACCAATGAAGCTCAGTGTAATAATTCCGTGCCATCCAACCAGTCGCAAGACGTTGCCCCGAACGCTCCAGTCGATAGACCGGGCGGCATCACGGCTTGAGCTCGAGCGCATCGTAGTTGCGGATGATTCCTCGCGCGGCTTATCGTGGGCGCGCAATCGGGGGTTGGAGCGGGCGAATGGCGATGTGGTGTTTTTCGTGGATGCGGATGATACCGTAAGGCCGGAGTATTTTTCACGCTTGTCCGAGCTATTGGAGCAGACCAAAGCAGATTTCGCGCTCTCCTCGTTCTCGCGCTTTCCCTTGAAGCGCGATTATAATCTCGAAGGCAACGCTGCGATTCGAGAAGCGCTTTTGCCCGCATTCTTCGGCTATTCGTTTGACGATGTGCGGCGTTGGAATTCTGGCGGTAGGTTGGAAGCCCGTCGCGAGATGGGGAGCGTTTGCAGATGTGCTTTTCGCAGGGATTTCATCGAGCGCAATCAAATACGCTTTGACGAGGATTTGCGGCTTTTCGAGGATGCTCCGTTTATGTCGGAATGCGCGGCTCGCGCCACGCGGGTAGCTTCCACCGACGAGGTATTGTACGATTACGAACCGCAGGCGGATGGCTTGATGCAATCCTCATTGGGAACGCAACGCTATTGGGATTACAAGTTCATCGCGCTTAAGAATCGTCAGGCGATCGCCGCGCGGGTAGACGGGGAGATAATGAAACATTTCGCGGCCAGCGCGGTGTTCTCGCTGGTGGAGCTTTTCAAGGCGCGTAAGGATTGGCGGCGTTATGCGCAAGATGGTTTCGTGGGCGATGCGTTGCGGAATTTTCCGCGCTCGATTCGTCATCCGCTGATGGCATTGGCGGTTACATACCTAAGGACGAGAATCGGATGAAGCTTTCGGTCGTAATAACCACGCGTAATGAGGAGGCGAATATCGCCAATTGCATCCATTCGTTCGATGCCTTTCGTCCGGAAATAGAGATAATCGTAGTCGATAATTCATCCACTGATGACACCAAGCTAATCGCGAGTGAATTGGGCGCGAAGGTTCTTGATAAGGGGCCCGAGCGCAGCGCGCAGCGTAATCTTGGCTGGCGTAGCGCCACCGCGGATTGGGTAGTTATTCTCGATGCCGATATGATCATACCCCCAGCCGCGCTTGAGGAGATGATGAGCATTGCCGCGCAGGCGGATAATCCCGTTGCCGCCTATTGGATACCCGAAGTTCGCACCGGCAAGGGGCTGCGGATTAAGGCGCGTAATTTTGAGCGTAGCTTCTACGATGGCACGGCGATAGATGCATTGCGGCTATTTCGCAAGGACGTATTATCGGCGACGAACGGCTATGACGAGCAGCTAATCGCCGGCCCCGAGGATTGGGATTTGGATATTCGCGTATTGGCATTAGGCGCGAAGTGCGCGGTGATGCGGAATAATCTTATCCACAATGAATCGCAGATGACATTGAAGCGCACGTTGGAGAAGAAGGCCTATTATTCGAAGTCAATGGCGGCATATCGGGCGAAATGGCGGGGTCACCCTGCGCTCAAGCGGCAATTTGGGCTTTACTATCGTTACTTCGGCGTATTCATCGAACATGGAAAGTGGCGCAGATTGTTCGCGCACCCGATTCTTGCGGCGGTGATGTACATTGAACGCATCTTGGTTGGCATTACCTATTTGAGGAACCGATGATGAATAGAGTAGATAAGGCAGAGGCGCTTTTCATGAGCGGATGCAATTGTTCGCAGGCGGTGTTCGCCGCCTTCGCCGATGAGTTCGGTCTTGACGAGGAACTCGCGAAGCGCATTTCTTGCGGACTTGGCGGAGGCGTGGGCAGGTTGCGCGAGGTATGCGGAGCGGTGACTGGCGCGGCCTTGGTGCTTGGCATGCGTCATGGTCCAGATAAGAGCGCGGCGTATCCTTACATCCAGCGTTTCGCGGACGCCTTCAAGCGCGAATGCGGCTCGATTGTCTGCCGCGAATTGTTGGCCGGTACTGGCGCCACGCAAGGCGGCGAGCCGGAAAAGCGAACTCGGGAATATTACCATAAGCGCCCATGCGTGGAGCTCGTAAAGTTGGCGGTTTCGCTGATTCAATGAACGAAGATTGCACCATACTGGTTACCAGCTGCGACGCCTATCGTGATGTGGAGCGTCCGTTCCTCGCGCTATTTCGCAAATATTGGCGGGATTGTCCCTTCGAGTTGGTCGTAGTTGGCGAGACTGGCGCGGAGGCGGGGTTTGATCGTGCGATCCTTACGGGATGCGGCAAGAGCTGGTCGGCGATGTTGGTGGAGGCGCTTAAGGCGATATCGACGCCTTATGTAATGCTGTTGATGAATGATTATTTGCTGAATGGCGAAGTCGATACCCAACTGATTCTCACGCGATTAGCCGAAGCGAAGCGAGCGAATGCGCTTAATTATCGGCTATGCCCAGAACCGCCATACGCGATAAAGAACAAGGCGTATGCGATATCGTGCAAGGCGGGAATATGGAATCGCGAGTTCCTCATTTCCATCGCCTCGCGTACCAATAGCGCTTGGGAGTTCGAGCGTCACGGCAGTTATATGTTCGACCCTGCGGATACGCGCCCGCTATTGGTAAGCGACAAGTTGGAGTTTCCGTTCGTTGACGCCATTCGCAAGGGATATTGGGAGCGGGGGAGTTTGGCGTGGTTGCGGCGCGAGGGCATCGAGGTGGATTTATCTCGTCGCACGGCATCGCCATTGGGCGTAAGGATGGTGGAAGGCCTGAAGGCGTTCGCATATCGGCTTTTGCCGGTGAATGGAATCGTTCGCGCCCAGAACAAGCTCGAAACCCTGCATCGCAAGTTGGGGGACCTTTGGTGGTATTCGATTCTGCTTTTCATCGCCCAGCGCATAGGCGATGTGATCAACTTCTTCATCGGCGTATGGATAGTGCCGCGTTATGTGCCGATGAAAGAGCTTGGCGCGGTATTGCCGCTCATGAACATCGTCTCCGCCATCAGCATCCCCATCGCGATCGTATCCATTCCCTTTCTCAAGTTCATCGCGGTGTTTGCGGAGAAGGGCGAGCTCGGCAAGGCGAAGGCGCTTATCCGCGACACCTTCGTAGCCACTGCGATATTCTCGGCGTTTTCGATTCTTGTGGCTTGGCTACTGTTGCCGCGATTCTTCGTTACTCTCCGCATCGAGGATGGTAGTTTGGCGCTCTTATTGGTAATGGTAGCGGTGGCGACTTCCGTCCAGGGACTCTTCATCAATGCGGCGAGCGGACTTAAGCTATTCTCGGCCACGGTGTGGTTCAATGTTTTGGCCGCGCCGATACGCCTGATTACGATGCTGATCTTCATGCCGTTTCGCGCGCTTTCCGGCTATATGGTAGGTCAAGGCGCGGGACCAGCCGTCGGGATCGTCGGTTCGCTTATCGTATTGCGGCGCTTCTTCTCGTCGGCGATCAAGCCGCTTGGCTATTGGCGCGAATACGCGCGGGAGATTTGGCGTTATACTTGGCCATTGGCGATTATGGCCGTGGTAACCACGCTCACGACTAATCTTGATTCGATCGTGATTCGCAGTCGCTTGAGCGAATTTGATTCCGCCGGCTACTATATGATCACCCGCTTTTCCGATATCGCGCTTTATCTCGGCGCGGCGTTTTCATCCTTCCTGTTGCCGATGCTCGCGGGAAGGAATGGCGATGATCGCGAGGCGCGCCACTTGACCCTCCACTCTTGTCTTGCCTCGGCGGGCGGCGGCCTCGTCGTCGTGCTCGCGCTTTGGCTGTTTGGCGGCGCGTTGATGAATGCGAATCGGGAATGGATGAAGTATGCGGCGCTTTCCGGCTACCTGCCGCTGTTTGCGCTCAACAGCACCTTGCTTATGGTTGCGAGTTGCATAACCATGGCGTTCATCGCGCGTGGACGCTTCGCGTTTCTCATCTACGCTCTGCCGTTGATGCTATCGAAGAGCGTTTCGCTCTACCTGATTCCAAATTGCACATTGAGCGACGTTGCGTGGCTGTTTCTGCTGGCGCAGGGCCTGAGCGTGGCGTTGCTTTGTCTCCACGCATTCCATCCGCGTTCGCCCAGCATGTCCGACGGACGCATCGCGGTAATCGTGCATCTTTACTATCCGGAATTGGTCGATGGACTGATGAAGCGAGTAAGGATGATTCTCGCGGTAGCGCCAAGATCGCGCATCATCGTAACTGCGCCGAATGCGGAGTTGCTTGAGCGTTGGACTCTCCCCGGGGAGAAGCGGGTAGTGGAGAATCGAGGGTATGATCTCGGACCGTTCTTCGCGGCCATCGATTCCCTTGACCTTGACGAGTTCGACTATGTCGTAAAGTTGCATACGAAACGCAATCGCTTCGGAATCGTCAATTGCATGCCGCTTTTCGGCGGCGAGTGGCGACGCAAGTTGCTGGGCTTCGTGAATAGCCGCCGACGCTTCGCAACGACATTACAGCGCTTTGAGCGTGACCCGAATCTCGGAATGATCGGTCATGGCAGTCTGATTCTTGATTATGCGAACGATCATTCGGGAATCGTGTGGACGGAAGTCGAGAAGGCGCTTGCTTCCGTAGGGCTTGGACATCCGGAACTCAAGCGGAGCAGCTTCGTGGCGGGCACGATGTTCATCGTGAGGGCGAAACTGCTGAAGCCATTTTGGCGCAAGGTAGGCGAGGGAGCGTTTAGCGAGATGCGTGGACGCGAAGGGGATGATTCGCCGGCGCATGTATACGAGCGGGCGGTATCATTGGCGGTGGAGGCGCAGGGCATGCGCATTGGCGGCTACCCAAGCAATATCTTCTTCAAGCCATCGCGTGCTATTATTAGCCATATCTATTATAATTGGTTTCGTCGCAGTAGGTAAGGTTTACCCCTTGCTGAGATTTAGCAAGTGGCTTGCGACCGACACATTGGGCGGACGATAGGGGCACTTTGCCTTTTTGATACCGTTACATCACCTTCCCCATACCGTTGCATGGTTCA
>CALCDB010000117.1 GCA_937901395.1 uncultured Verrucomicrobiota bacterium | reverse complement strand
GAGCCGACTGCCAGTTGTTGTTCCAAAAGTACTTCGTCGTCTTCGAAGAAAGGTCCGTGCAGGACTGGGCGTCCGTCACCCAGGTCGAGGCGCTGCCGTTGCCGTCGATTGCGCCGAAGACGCACCCCCACGTATTGCTGACGCCCGTCACGGCAAAATAATGGAAGATGCCCTTCGTATACCGTGAATGAGTGCCGTTCGGCTTATACCAGCTCATGCGCTTGCCCGAGCCGACGCCGCCGAAGAAGACGCCCGCACAGCCGTCGTACGTGCCTTTCTCGGGATTTCCGCCCGTCGAGAGGTCGTCCGCCTTCGCGTAGAAGTACCTCGGACTGGAGACGTCCGCTCCCTCGCGCCGGTCGTACCACGTCGCGACCTCGTCACCCGTCCCCGCGAGGTGCGACGGCTGCGGATCCGCGGCATCCACCCAGATGAGTGCCTTGTCGGTGATCGAGGCCGGCAGCGAAAACGCGCCCGGATCGGTTCCCGCGTCCGCGCCCGTCCCGACGGCAAGTTCGCCGTCCGTCACCTTCGCACGAATGATGGTTTGCACCTTCGGCCAAAAACCGCTCTTCGTTGCCCAAGCATCGAAATCTTCGGAAACCTGCTGACGGAGCTTTTCACTCACGCCGCCGCGAGGAAATGAAACCGTCGCCCAAGGCCCGACGATATGCGTCACGAATGTATCGAGCATCGACCACACATACGGACAGTTGCTCACGACATACCGGGCGCGTTCGCGGACGGTCTTCCGAACCGACGGATTCAAAGCCGCCGTGACCGCAAGCGAATCGGCATTGCGAAAGAGCGAGGACATATCCGCGCCGTTTCGCGCATTGTCGAAACGAGCTTTGATACCCTCAAATGCGGTGCGATGATTCTTTGCCATAAACCCTCCTTAATAGCCGCAAGGCCCCGGCGCGATCATCCGCGTCACAAGACCACCAAGCGGATTGCGGCGACGAGCCAACGCCCGCTTGCGCAAATACTTGTCCGCCGCGATAAGCTCCGAAATCGAGCGGTTGGTTTGCGTAAGACCCTCAACGGAGAACGACGAAGGATTATTCGCCGCCTCCTCAAAGGCCGCATCAGATACACCGATATTCTTCTCGTTCGCCATAGATAGTCCCTCTCCATACTATGGCGGCTTGTAAAATTACAGGTTGTATAAATTGTACAACCTGCCGCAACATCACTCGGTTCGCCGTTGCACCGTTTCATTACCGCAAGCGCGGCATTTTCGGGTGACATAAGTGACATTTTTGACGCGGGCTCGGGTAAAATACTCGAAATGTTCGCAACCGCAAAACACGCAACGCGGAGATTCGCTCTCGATCTCGCCGTAAGTCTTCCGTTGATTTTTAGCCATTGTAAACCTTTCTCTTGTGTTTACCCCTTGTCATCGGCTTCTCGCCGTCGCCCGTCAAATTCTTCGATCCGGCAAGCGCAAAGCACATCGCCAAACAGTCGCCGTAGTCGTGAGGGTTCTTCGTCTTCCACTTATACGCAAACTGATCTTCGCCGTTTCCGCGAGGATTCTTGATTCGGGTCTTCTCGACGAGCTTTTCGTTCGCAATCTGAATCGCAAACCGCGCGTGATTCACTCCTTCGTAAAGCGATAGACCGCCCGCGCCGCCAACTTCCGTCCCCCAAGCGCGTTGCGCCTTTTCCTTGAACACATCGGCATTGAACGCAAGCCATTTTGCGCCGCGCTCGTCTCGGCAATATACCGTATCATTGAGGGCTTCGCGGATTCGTGAACGCACAAACGGATTCCAATTTTGCCCGGCACGACCAAGCATTGCTACCGCCTCGATGTCGTACATACCCGCCGCAATAGGTGCGAACTTTGTCACGACCTTAAACTGACGACCGCCTGCGTCAATGCCCCAACGGTCAATCTTAATGCCGAGCGCGGCAATCTCCTTCGCGTGCGCGTGCAATGCCGCATTTACCTGCTTGTTAAAGGCAACATCATTCAATCGCCCATCAATAGAACAACGATAAACCTTGTAAGCGATTACAAGCCCCGTCAAGTTCACATCGTATGAAATAATCGCCGTCGTCAAACCATACGCGGGGTTAATATCCGTTGCCGCAACCGTCAGAACCGTATCGGACGGCACCGTGCAGGACTTCACGCCGGGACGGATTCGGTTCATAATCATTTGCGCCGAAATCTCGAAAGCGAAGGTATTGCGGCGCGGCTTCATCTGATATTCGCAGTTGAAAACATCCTCGCCGTCACGGATGAGAATGTTCATCGCGTGCTGAATACCCGAAAGCTCAACGGCGGGGTCGTAGTTCTTCGGATTGAGGACTTTCGCGCCCGCGTCCATCGCCGCACGGTTAGCACGATAAAAACGGTTGGCGGCAATGTGCGGTGACTTGCTACCGGCTGCAATTTCGCCGTTCAAAATGTCTCGATACTGTCCCCAAAGGTCGGTCGCCTGCTTGCCCGTATTCCACGCGGTCGGCCAAGAAATGACCATCGGGTGAGTAGTAGTCTTCCACGCGGCATCTTTGGCAAAGGTTTCGGAAAGGTCATCGGCTTCGATAGGCGTTGAAGTCATCACCGCCGCGATTTTCTTCTTCTGCCCGTGGACCCGTGACGAGCGCCCGTACAGCAACGCGCCGATGCGCGGATCGTCCTCGCACGTCAAAATCATCTTCTGACGATAGGCGGACAAAGACGGAAACGCGGCAGACCATCTTGGGTCGCCGCGTTTCGTTTCTGATTCACGCCTCGTACATCACATCCTGCAACTCACGGGATGCCGATGAGGATAGGGAAGGCGACATTCTCCTCGACCACGG
>CALCDB010000116.1 GCA_937901395.1 uncultured Verrucomicrobiota bacterium | reverse complement strand
CCGCAGGATCTCGACGGGCAAGACGACCGGCTCCCAGCCCGCGCCCTCGTAGTAGTGACGGCGTCCGCACCACGCGGCGACGAGCTTGCCCAGTCGGCGGTACAGGATGAATTCGCCGCTGTGTCCCTTCACCGTCGAAGCGCCGAGACCGGGAATGTCGGCGTACTTGATGCGGACTACGACCTCGTCGATCTTCAGCGCATCGCCCCATCCGCTCCCCAACATGATACCCAAATCGGGAGCGAACTTGAAGCAAGCGTCGGGAAAATACTTCGCGGCATCATCGAATATGCTCATCTGCATGGCCAACACCTCCATATCATACCATCGTAAGGACAGTTGCGGGAACGGCTGAAGAACTTATCCACTTCCACCTTGCGCTCTTCGGCGAGCGAGAGAATCGTGGTTGGCAATTCGCCGATGCCTCTAATCAAATAGCGCGGCAACTTCCACCACGCTTCCGCCCAGCTCTCGACGGGCATTCCCTCTTCCTCCACCATCACACCATAGGTTATGGCAATGGCCGTCTCAAGCCCGATGATCCCATTGGCGCTCTTCAAGAAGCCCAAGCTCTTGCGCTCCGCCGGATGCGGCGCATGATCGGTAGCGAACATCAACGCCCCTTCCTTGACGGCCTTGCGAAGCTCCGCGCGGTCTTCGCGATTGCCAAGCGGCGGCGCCATCTTGTAGTTGGCATCATCAGCCGAAAGTTCCTCGACCGCGAAAAGCAGATGATGCGGCGTCGCCTCGGCGGTAACTGGCAAGCCCTCGCGTTGTGCGCTCCGCACTAGCTCGACCCCCTCGGCGGTGGAAATATGCTGAATATGTAGCCGACACCCCGTAACACGACAAAGCGAAAGATCGCGACGAATCGCGTCCGTCTCCGCCGATACGGGGATGATGGGCAAGCCCAGCTTGCGAGCAAGCGGCGAATCGCGGATGACGCCATCGTTCGGCAGCATCGCGTGTTCGCAAATCGTCATATTCAAGTCTGCCGCGCGGAGTATCGCCGCCTCCATTACCTTATCGTCGACAACGAAACTGCCATCATCGGTGAAGAACGCCGCTCCCGCTTCCGCCAAGCGCTCCAAATCGGCCACTTCATGGCCAAGCCGCCGCTTGGTTATGCAGGCGGAAGGATATATCTTCGGGAAACCCGCGAGAGAAAGCTGGCGCGTAACCCATTCCGGAGAATCTCCTGCGGGCGTGGTGTTCGGCATCGTGACGACTGCCGCGAATCCACCAGCGCGCGCCGCGAGAAGTCCGCTCTCGGCAGTCTCCGCCTCGGGAACGCCAGGATCGCGAAAGTGCACATGCACATCGACGAACCCGGGGAACTCCAATCTCTGAGCGTTTAGCATATCGGCGTTTCCGTATACGAGAAGCGCGTTACCTTCACGCCCGTCGGCGACAATATCTTCTTCACCACATTAAGCCATTCATCCGTCATCTCGCAGGCGATTACCACCGAATCGACGTTGAGCTCGTTGATGATCTCGGGCGCATTGTTGATCGTGCCGTAAATCTTCACCCCGCCGATGTAGCGTCCCTTGAGATACACATCATCGTCGATGAAGCCGACGATGAGCCGGTTGTTCCTCGCGGCCGAGCGCACCAATTCACGCCGAAAGGCGCGGTAACGCAAGCCCGAACCATATACCAATATCCGCGAGACATCCTTGCGATACCGAATCTGCGAGCAGTTTATGGCATACACGAGATCGCGGACGATGCTCCATAGCATGCGCACGAATACGAGCGCGACGAACGACATCAGCGCGAACATGACGGTAAATATCACCAGACTATCCGAGGATATCGACGGCCAGTAATAGGCGACGATCGAACCGGTGATCGCGCCGAACACGCACCCCAGGAAGAGACGAATGTAATTGGAAATCAACGCGCGCGACCATACCGTGCGATAAGTCTTGAACACCACCAGGAATACGAAGGTGGAAATCAAACGAATCGGCATCCATGTGCGGAACGAGTCCGAGCCAAGCGAGCCCTTGCCGATGAACACGCAAAGAACGAACACGCCGAACAATACGATGAGATCGAAGAACACGTAGAACGGAAGCGATAGAGTGGCGAAGCGCCGCCGCGTGCCTCGATCCTGCGAGCGGGCGACATCGTTGAGCAACCGTCCGGCATCGAAGAATTCAATACGCGCATCCTTGAAGATTACGATTGCCGCCAAGGTCACTGCGGCCAACCAGAAACCGCCAGCGCGCGACTTAAGCGCCATCGCGATCAGCCCTATCGCCACCGCCGCGAGCGCGAGAGTATAAAGCATCCACGCGGTCTTGCGCTGATCGAAGCCTGTAGCGCGTAAGATACGATGATGCAAATGATCGGCATCGGCCGTCATCACCGCCGAGGATTCCGCACCCTCGAACTTGTCTCCGCCCTTTGCCAACAGGCGACGGATGGAACGCCGGATGATCGCCAACGAAGTATCGAAGATCGGCACTCCCATCGCCAATAACGGAACGCCGATGGAGACGAGGAGCGAATTGTGGTCATGCGAAGTGAACGGCAAAACCGCCAACGTGAACCCGATGAACATCGAACCACAATCCCCAAGGAAAATCGAAGCGGGATTGTAGTTATAGCGAAGAAAGCCCAACAAGGCGCCGGCCAAAGCACAATACACCAATATGCCATGCGTATTCTGCATGAAGAAGAGCGAGCCCGCCATCCCGATCGTCGCAATCAAGGCGAGTCCCGAAGCGAGACCATCAAGCCCGTCGATGAGATTGAAGGCGTTCACCGCGCCGATGACCCACGCTACCGTCAATATGCAATCAAGCCACGAGGGAATGCTCGGCCAAATGTCGAAAAAGCCGAAATCCGTAAATACCCAGAACGACACCGCTATCACGACTTGTCCCAAAAGCTTCAACTTCGGCGGCAGGGAGAAACGATCATCCACGAGTCCGAGTAGCGCGATGCCGACTCCGAGACCGCAAAGCACATACGAGGTTTGGTTGTCAATACCGTATATCAGGGGTTCGCCGGTGACCAAATGATAGACGAAATATGGTATCAGGTAACCGAGCACAATGGCCATACCGCCACCACGCGGAATCGGAATCTTGTTGATGCGCCGAGGATCGGGCTTATCCACCATTCCCCAGTGCCGATGCACCTCTCGCACGATTGGCGTGAGAATCAAAGTGCAAATCAACGTCGAAAGAAATACGATCACATAAGGCAAGATGTTCTTGATCATAGGATGGTTCCCTTCACTTTGCGAAGAAACATGGAAAGCTCGGCATCGTTGCAAATCGGCGTCTCCACCTCCAGCATCACCCAACGATCGATGCGCCCCAAGATGCTGCGATCCCACACATCACGAAATATCCGCAATACGTGCGATGATGTATGATAGCCGGCTTGATTGAAGAAAGTATAGGCAAGTAGACTCCTCGCGCCACTACCATGCTCCAACGTAAGCACATGCCAACTGACGCCGCCTACGCTGATATCGCGCGGCGACATCATCTGAAAGCCCTGCGTGGGCAGGCAAAGCTCGGGACGATGAATGGAGCTTTTGGACTTACCGCCAATTACCATCGTTACATTGAACCGCTTGCCGACGTCGGAAGTGTAGTAGGCCTTATGGACGATTGTATCTTCCGGCAGCACATATTTCTCCGCCTCGCTCATCTCATCGGTGAATTCCGCCGTGAAGCCCGGAATCTTAGTAAGCGTTACCGACGGAATATCACATAATACTGGCGTGACGGTTTTCGCCTGAAAGGCCATCATCGCGAGCATAATGAGCGTGAAGACGATTGGAATCAGCACTTTCTTGCGCATCGTTCGAATCCTTTCGTTATCAAGGCGCTGCAACCCACCATTAGCGAGATGGACACCAGAAACACCACGTAGCCAGAATAGTCATGGTAAAAGCCTAGCGCGAATTCCTGCGAACATAGCGCTGACACCGCGATGATCGAGATTATGCGAAACACATTGCCCAATACCGCAATTGGAATCGCCAGCGCGAAAAGGAGCCCTCTACGAATCCACGTGGGTTGAACGAAATACGAATATCCAGCGGTGAGCGCCATCATCGCGAAGAGCGAGCGCATACCGCTACATGGATCGGCGACATCGATGGCGAACAAGCCGCTTGGCGATGATAGCATCGTTCCTTGGCGGACAATCTCGACGCCAACACCATGAATGGTTCCATGCGCAATCGAAACCGCCAATAGACGCAGATGAATGGTAACGATATCCAAAAAAGTGTGTAACGGCAGACAGAATAGCAAGAACAAGGCGGGGAAAAGCACCCTCTTCATCGTAGTGCGGCCAAAGAACGCCAGCGCCATCGAAATCAACAGCCCCACGAAACCGACGATCTCCATGCGCACCTGTATCCCACGCGCACCGAGAAATCCGCAAAAGATGAACGGCAAGGCGAAGATTACTCCCCACCACGAGGGCTCGCCGATGGATTCCACAATCGTCTTGCGGTCGTACCAAAGCACATAAAGCGAAAACAGAGGTATGTACCACCCGAACGAAAGATCCTCCAACTCATCGCGAAATACGGATGGCGCATGATAGAGAATCAGCAGATGATAGCCAACCAAAAGCGCCACCACCGTAACAGCGAACAATATTAACCGAAATGTATTGTACTTGAGTCTCATTGCGTTACCAAGGGTTGCATTAAACGAGAAACTATATCGGCATCCAATATGAACACCGCCTCCGACGAACCCACCGTCGCATAATATCCGCCAGCTTCCGTCGCCTTACCAACCATGATATTGCGGCGAATCGAATCTTCGCTATCCTGATCTATCGCCAACTTGAAGAGCGGATGATCAAGCCCATAATCATCCAACTCCGTCACCGATACTTTAAGCCGCACTATCTTGGAAGCCACAAGCGGATTAATCGAGTTCAATACATCGGCAATCGCCTGCTCGTCGACCTTCGCATCGCCATTGGAAGACTTCTCCACGTTCCACGCTCTACGATCACGACTATACGGGCGCGGGCGCCTGCAAAACCGAAATCACGGAGGTCCAGCTGAAGGCGATGATCGATTTTGCCCAGTATGAGAACCATTTCAATTTCCTTGAACGCAACTGCACAAAGTTTGCCTCTGACGCATGGAACCTTGTCACAGCCGCAAAGCCCCTTTACCACGTGGAGCCGGACAT
>CALCDB010000115.1 GCA_937901395.1 uncultured Verrucomicrobiota bacterium | reverse complement strand
TATTGTTTACGAATATCGCAGAGATAAATATCAAAAAGTAAATATACAAGAAAATCAATAAGGTAATCCATGTATCTATCCATTGCCACTCAAATACCCGACTGTCCTGGACGCATCATCCGCAAGGTGAAGTCCGGTACAACCTACATCTACTATCAGTACGGCCATCGCTACAAGCCCGAAAAACGCTATGCCATCCCGGAACGGGCCTGCATCGGCAAACTGGATCCAGACGGCATGCTTCTCCCCAACGAGAACTACCACAAGTATTTTCCAGGCGTCAACCTGCCGGGCGAAAAGCCACGGGCCTTCCGCAGCAGCTGCCTGCGCATTGGAGGATATTTCCTCATCCGCAAGCTGCTGGATGACTACGGCTATACGAAGACGCTCTCGGTCTATAACGAGTGGAACTATGTGCTCGGCTGGGTGGACGACTGGGTGCCGTCGCTGGAGGTGGAGACGGGAAAGAACAACATGATCTGCGCGGCGCTCATCGCCGCGGTGATGAGCGAGTGCCAGGCGAAGCCGCTCGACCTTCTGATGTTCTACGACGCGGGTTGCGTGCGCGGAATGAATGCGCTCTTTGACTTCACCACGCACTATCCGCGCAAGGGGTATTATCCGTTCTATGCGTGGAAGAAGTTGGTGAAGCTCGGCACGGAGGTGAAGGTCGATTTCGTCGCGGGGCGCGGTCGACGCGTCGATGCGGCGACGGGCGGCAATGTCGCGGCGGCGGCGAAGAACGATACGCGCTGCCAGTTCCATGCGACCGCGGCGAAATCGCGCGACGGGAAGCACGGGGCGGTATTGGTGACGCGCTACAATTCCGACCGCAACGTCCTGGAGATGAGCGAGGTGTTCGTGAAGGTGCCGGGGGCGGATCTTGCGCAAGTGCGCTGCCATTTGACGGACGATGTGCGCACCTATACCGAAGTGGAAGGCGTCTTGCAGAGCGACGGCTCGCTCAAGCTCAAGCTGCTTCCCTGCTCCTTCGCGCTCGTCGAATGGTGAGGCCGATCGAAATGAAGCGCCCCGGCGATTGCGAACGGCGCGAATTCCTGGAGAGGATGTTGGCGGCGGGGATGCTCGCGGCAATGCCGCCGATTGGCGGTTGCCTCACGCGACCAGCATCGACACTTAAGTTCGTCAATCATTCGGTCGTGATCGGCGTGGAGCGTCCGTTCAGCGTCTTGCACGTGACCGACAGCCACCTCACCCTGGTCGATAAGGCGGATGACGAATGCGCGATGAAGCTCGCGGATTGGCGGGCGAAGACGTTCGGCTTTAAGCAAGTGGAGATATTGGAGGAGATGGTCGCCTATGCGCAGCGCGAGCAGTTGCCGCTTCTCCATACGGGCGATCTCGTCGATTTCCATTCGCGGGCGAATCTCCGCTATGTGCGCGAAAAGTTCGCGTCGCATTGCGCGCTCATGTGCGTCGGTAATCACGAGCTTTCGCGCTATTTGGAATGGGAGATCGGCGAATGGGAGCAGCGCATTAGGAGCGTGGAGTATCGCGAGTTCTGCAAGCGCGAGGCCGCGCCCTTTTATCCGTTCGACCTCACCTTCGCCTCGCGGGTGATCGGGGGAGTCAATTTCGTCGCCTTCGATGATTCGCTTGGCTGGATACCGGAGGCGGTGTTCGACCGGTTCGAGCAGGAGGTGAAGAAGGGGCTCCCGATCGTCATCCTCGTTCATATGCCGCTTTATGCGCCCGAGACCGAGGCGTTGTCGCTGAAGATGTGGGGAGCGGATGCGCATCTTCCTGGCTCTCCGGCGTGGGCTCAGAAGTATCCGAAGACCTTCGCCTTCGTCGAGCGCATCCGGCGAGAAAGGCAAGTAAA
>CALCDB010000114.1 GCA_937901395.1 uncultured Verrucomicrobiota bacterium | reverse complement strand
CGGCCGAGATTACCTACGGCTACTACACCGGCGACGTGGTGCTGAACGGCGGCGAGCTGACTACGCATTGCGGACGCTTCACCGGCAACTTCACTGCGGCGACGGGCGTCGACAAGACGGCGGTCGCCAACTTCCGCGGCGGTTATTTCGACAAGGACGTCTCGTCGTTCCTGCGTCCGGGCTACTACCGCATGAGCGGTTATGTCGGCGCCTTCCCGAAGCCCGTCCTTACGAAGAGCTGGGTCTCGTCGAACGGCGGCTACTGGAAGGTCAACGCGAAGCTCCTGTCGGATGCGGACAGCGCGATCTACAACAAATCGGAGACGACGAAGGAGAAGTTCACGCTCGACAACTGGAAGCGCCGCGGCGAAATCATCTCGATGGTGACGCCGTACTACTACAACACGATCGACGTAGCCTCCGGCTTCGACCGCACGACGACGAAAGACGGCGTTTACTGCAATATCACCAAGCCGAGTCTCGGCGCGAATCAGCTGACGGACACGGTTCAGGGCGGCGATCTCTACCGTGTCCTCAGCGAGCAGCTGGCGAATCCGACAAGCTCCCTGCTCAAGCCCTCGTCGCAGAAGAAGTACACCGACGCGCTGACCGACGACACCTACAAGGAGATGGAGTTCGGCGTCTATTCGACGAAAGATGTCGACAAGGGGACGACGGCGAACCTGCGTATCGACCTTTGTACGGGCTCGAGCGGAACGGACATCACCAATCTCCGTTCGGTATATGCGCTGATGTCAGAGTATGTGGTTATTGGTGCTGGGCAGACGAATCAGGCGATGATTCAGCCAGAGTCGGGAGCGGCGACATTCTATGCGACGATTGAGGATGCGGTTGCTGCATACGAAGAAGGTGACACGATTAAGCTTTGCAATAAGATTGATTCAACCGATACGATTACGATTTCGAAGGCGGTTACGATTGATACGAATGGAATGGAGTTCAATGGGAAATTCGAGGCGGGCACCAATTATAAGATGACACCAAAGGAAACGGTGTTGGATATCGAAAAGTATCTTGGCAAGAAACATTGCACTTATACCTTTGAACTGGATGCAATTCCGTTCACATTGCCAGAAGTTGAGAATGCGACTGTAACGGCAGATAAGACGTCACCAGTGAAACCAAATACGGAAGTGACATTTACGGTGAAGGCGAATGATGGCTATTACTTCTCAGATATGACGACGGAGAAGTCATTTCAGCAGACGATTATTGGGAGTGGCACAATTGTGCTTCCAGAAGGATATGAGGTTAAGCAAGGTTTTTCGTTTGAGTTGCCGACTATTGAAAATGCGACTGTAACGGCGAATAAGACATCGCCAGTTATTACTGGCACAGCGGTGACATTTACGGTGAAGGCGAATGATGGCTATGTGTTTATTGATGAATCAACTGAGAAAACCTTTACAAAAGAAATTACTAAAGGAGGGAAAGTTGAGGTTCCAATTGATGTGACTACAAAGAAGAAAGAGTTTGTGCCAGCCGAAGACCCGACTGACCCGACGGCTGAGATTAAGATTGATATTGTTCCGACGAGTGGGGGAGAAGCGCAGTCAGTGCCAGTTAAGGTTACTGAGTTAATTGTTAAAGATTTGGTTGAGAAAGAAATCATCAAACCAGATGGTGAGAAACCAACTGCGGCTGAAGTTAGCGCAGGGCTTAAGAAGGAGCAGGCGAATGGTCGAACCGTTTGGCAGAATGTCGTAATGGGTGTAGATGGAACTGAGGAAACGAATGAGTTCTCAACGATTGGCGAGAAGGGTAATGATGAGGGTGGAAATGAAGTTGTTGTAGTGAAGACGCCGATTGATAAATTTAATCCAGCAGGCGATATGAATGTAACGGTTACATATACGCTCTTAAGGTCAAATGATGGAGGGGAGAGTTGGAGTGAAGAAAAGGCTGGTCTTACTAAGCCAGAATTCAATCTTGGAGCAGGCGAGCTTGGAACTGGTGATGCGCTCTGGAAATTCAAGGCGGTGTTTGAGACGAGTGGTGGGGTAGAGTTGGAGTGAGTAGTTGGAGTTGGAAAGGGAGAGAAGAGCCGTGTAGAGGTGGAGAACGTGTAGAAGGTTGAAGAATGAAGAATGGAAAATATTTTGAAAGGTAGATAAAATGAAAAAGATATTGATAGGAATGATGGTGATGCTGTCGGGGGCGATGGTTCTCGCGGCGGAGCAGAATGATTTTCGTCTCACATTCTCGACGAAGGGTAAGGATGTTTATTCCGCCGAGCCCAAGACGACGATTCTGGACGGCGAATTCTACGCGCTTGTATGGTCCAAGACGGCGAATGCCCCAATCGTGTTCAATGCGGATGGGACGATAAAGGGCGAGGCGGAACTCGTCGCGGCGGGTCCGTGGGCGAAGGATGGGAAGTGCGGGTATGTATTACACACGATTCCGGCGGCGGAAATGCAGCGATATGCTGGCGGGGTATTCAGTTTGGTGGCGCTTGATACGCGCAAGGCGGATGGGACGCTTTCCGGGTATGAGCGCGATGCGAGCGGGGCGGCGAGGCCAAAGATGGTGAATGGGTATTTTACGGTTTGCTCGATTGCTTGCGATGCGGCGAGATTATCGTCGGTATTGGATATTGATTCGCCGATCAGCATCAGCGAGACGAGTGCAGTTCCGGAGGGGACGCCAAAGCCGGAGATCACGGGGATGAAGATGCGCAAGGGCGCGAAGGGCATGGAGATGGTGCTTAAGGTAAAGGGGACATCCGCTTATCTCAACTACACCGCCACTTCGGTAGGGCTGTGCGGCGAGGAGAATGGAGCGCAGGTCGAGGGAGTTACGGCCACGACGGGCGCGGCGGATCCAAACGATGAGGTCGAAATCGTAGTTCCGGCAACGGAGAAGATGCAGCTTTTCAAAGTCAATCGGAAATGAGGGAAGATAAATGAACAGCAACATTCTAAAGATTTTCGGTTTTACCGCGCTTGCCATATCGGGAATGATGGCGGGGGCGGTTGAGACGACGGTAGAGTCGAGCACCATATTGGGAACGAAGCGCGTCGAGTACACGACGGAGAAGGAATCAGCGACGGAGAAGGAATTTCCAGCGGCAGTACCATGGCTAAAGGCGGCGAATGAGGATATGCCAGTTTCGGAATTGATTACCATGGGACTCGCGGAAGGCGATCAGATTCAGGTGTATGATCTTGTGAAGAAGGCGTATTATAGTTGGCACTATACGGGGGGAGCTTGGGTAGGGGATAACCTCACTAATGGAGACGAAGTGCCTTCTGCCGATGAGTATACCCTAAAGCGGGGAACGGCATTTTGGTATAAGCCAAGCGAGAATAATGAAAATGGGGCATATACGCAAGTAGGGTTATCGGGTTCGGCGATTACGACGCAGATTAATGGCGCGGAAGGAGCATCGCTCTTCAAACCAGTTCATAATTTGCTTATCAATCCAAAGTATGCGGAGTTCGATATTACAACGATTAGCGGGGCGAAACAAGATGATGTAATCGTTCTTGCTTCAGATGGAACGAGATATCGCTTTAATGGCGTGAGTTGGGGGCAAGATATTGATAAAGAAGTTACCCAATTCGGGGTAACGGTTAAGCAGAAGGTGTTTGCGGCAATAGATGAGGACGGCGTTGGTAATGGGAAAGTTCCGGCCGGGACGGCGTTTTGGTATTTAAACGCGGGGAAAGACAAGCCAACGATCAATTGGTAATTTAGAGAGAGTAAAGAGGATAAGCGAATGAAAAAGGCGATCATATTAGTAGCGGCGATCATTTCGGGCATCGTAGCGAAGGCGGAGGGATATCAATACCTTTATTGGCAAGTTCAGCCAGAGAAGGTTCTGCCGAATGTGAAGGAATATAACGTTGCGTATTTTTATACGTTTCAAGATTTCGACGACAAGAAGGCTATAGGCGTTACGGGAGTGACACCTGGAAGCGCATCACCTGTGATTCAGTCGAGCGATCTTACCAGCTACAATTTGCCGAACAATTATTTCGTATGGGAGTTGGCGTATTGGGATGATGAGGCTAAAAAGGCGACGACAGTTGGGACAACTGATGTCTTCACATACGCGCAGTTAAGTGAGTATATGGCGTCGTATAGCGGGGGGTCGGATCTTCCGAAACCAGGGGAGTTATTTGCGCCGACTTTCGTGATACCTGAACCGACGAGCGGGATGTTGATGTTGATTGGCTTGGCGGGTCTCGCGCTTCGTCGCAAACGGGCATGAAAGCGAAGTTCGATAGAGTAGATTTCTTCGCAGCGCTGGGACTATTTACGGGAGTCTCAGCGTGGGCTTTTATATGGGCGCATCCTTGTCCGCAACCAAATCTTTGGTCATTCTTGGTGATGGTGCGCAGTTGGGTAAAGCCAGAGATACTGGGGATCGCGGGTAGATTCGCGTTGGGGATTTTGGCGGCGTTCACATATCTGGTATTGCGCAAGTTCTGGATTCATCATCGCAGCAAGGATGATGAGAAGGGGGATGATTTCTTCTATACACGCACGACGCCGATATGCGGCGCGGTGGCGTTCGTATTATTGCCGAGCTTATGGAGGGCGGGTCAATACCTTTCGCCGGGGTTCGCGCTATTGGTGTTATCGGCGATTGGGGTATATCTTTGGGGATGCGGGCGAGGCGGCAGGGGGATACTCTCGTATTCGATAGCGTATTTCATTTTCGGCGGAGTGGGCGCGTTGAGTCCATTCGGGCTCATCCCATTCGTCTTCGCGATGGCGGCGGATTCGGTATTGCGTTGGCAGGATGGTCAGGCATACGGGCAGAGGGAAGACGACAAGTTGGCGATGCGCAGGAGATTGGTGGAGGTATGGTTCTCCTTCGTAGTCGGGGCGACGGGGTTCTTAGTTGGGGCGGTAGTATTATCATCGTTTGGGGCTGGGCGCGGGGTGTTGCTCACGGCGATGGAGAGAGTAGTGATGTGGTGGGAAGTATGGACGGGTATAGCGGTAAAGACATTAGGCAATTTGGATGCGCTGGAATTATTGCTCGCGCTCGTACTCATGATAGCGGGGTTGGCGGTAGGCAAGAGGATTCGTTCGATAGAAAGATACGGGCTCATAATGTGCAGGGTATTATCGGCGGCATTGGCGATAGCGATGGTAGCGATGATGTTCAGGGCGGTTGATTACAAGGAAAGGATTCGTCTCAAGGCGATGCGGCAATATGCGCAGATCGTGGCGGACGACGCGAAGGGAGCGAAGTTCATATTCACGGATGGGAGATTCGATAATCTATTGCGATTGGAGTTCGCGGAACGCGGGATGGGGACGATCATCTTGAACACGATGGCGGCGCCCACGCAGAAAGAGGCGGCGTATCTGAAGACGGTTGCGCCGGAATTGGGGGAGCGGGCGATTTTCGAATTAGGCGGCGCGGAAGTATTCAAGGCGTGGGCGAGGGAGCGGCCGGATAGGTTGGCGCAATCGGTTTGGCAACTTGGGGGAAGTTACATTCGCAAATACGGCAAGATCAAGGAGCGCACGCGCGGTTCGGTTTGCGGATGCGAGGCGGCGGAACGCTCGGAGGCGGACGATGCGGCGGATTCGCGCTTCATCGGTTGGACGCAGGAGCTGTTGGCGATAGCGGACAAGAAGCCGCTTTTGGGGGCGCTGATCGGCAATGCGGACGCGGAAGTAGCGGAGCAATTCGACGCATTGCTTTGGAGGGCGGCGCGCATAACCGGCGAGCGAGCGGGGCGATTCGCGGCGAAGAAGGCGGATAGCGAGGCGGATGGGGAGCGGCGGCTCATGCGGAAGATCGACGAGCGAAACGCGAGCTTAAGCATGCAGGGCGAGATCGTGGAAAGGATGTTGCCGACGGAGAAGCTGGTGCTAACTTCGCGAGAGGCGTTGGAGGTTGCGCTTAAGCGGGCGGATTTCCAATTGGCGAAAAGATACGCCAAGGAGGTCCTCGCGGGGAAGAGCGATGATTCGGCGGCGAATTTCGCGTTGGGGATGGCCAATTTGGAGGAAGGGGAATTTTCCAGCGCATCGATTTGCTTTGAGAATGTGCTGAGGCAGAATCCAAACGATCCTGCGGCATTGAACAATCTGGCGATTACCTACATGAAATTGGGGCAGGGCGAAAAGGCGTTGGAGTATGCTGAGAAGGCGGCGAAGATATACCCATCGGAAGAGGTAAAGAGCACGCTCAACGAAATACGCAAAGAAGTTGGGTCAAATTGACAGAGCGAACGGAATTATGATACAATAAGCACCTATGGCTATAATTTTAGGTTTACCAAAGGGTAGTTTACAAGAGTCGACATTCGCGTTATTCAAGCGCGCGGGTTTCAACGTCACTTGCTCATCGCGTAGTTACGTTCCGGTAATTGACGATGAGGAAATCAAGTGCAGGTTGTTGCGTCCGCAAGAGATGAGCCGCTATGTGGAGCTGGGGCTTTTGGATGCGGGCATTTGCGGGTACGATTGGGTTTACGAGAATGGCAGCGACGTTCAGGAAGTATGCGAGCTTAGCTATTCGAAGCAGACGAGCAATCCGGTAAGGTGGGTATTGGCGGTTCCGAACGATTCGAAGATCAAGACGGTAAAGGATCTCAGGGGCAAGCGCATCGCTACCGAGGCGGTTGGGCTGGTAAAGAGATATCTCAAGAAGAACAAAGTCAATGCGGATGTGGAGTTCAGCTGGGGAGCGACGGAAGTAAAGGCGCCGGAATTGGTGGACGCGATCGTCGACTTGACGGAGACGGGCAGTTCGCTGAGGGCGAACAATCTGCGCATCGTGGATACGATACTGACTTCGACCACGCGGCTCATCGCCAACAAGAAGAGCTGGAAGAACGCGGCGAAGCGTACGAAGCTGGAGCAGTTGAAGATGCTGTTGACGGGCGCGTTGGAGGCGCAGCGCAGGGTGTTGCTCAAGTGCAACGCCTCAGCGAAGGCATTGAGCAAGGTCGTCAAAGAATTACCGGCGCTACATGCGCCGACCGTGAATCGCCTCAACGACGAGGGATGGTACGCGGTAGAATCGGTTGTCGAGGAGCGTAAGGTGCGCGATCTCATCCCGGCGCTGACCAAGGCGGGGGCTACGGGTATAATTGAATTGCCGCTTAACAAGATAATCTTCTAAAGGTTAAAAGAAGGAGGGAAAAAAGATGGGTTCCATCAAGAAGAAACGTCGCAAAAAAATGTCGAAGCACAAATACGACAAGCGCATGAAGGCGCAGCGCCATAAAAACAAGTAATACCCGATAATCGGAGGAGAAGAGATGGGTGAAGTAATCGGAGCCGGCGAACTGCACAAGGGCGTGAAGTTGCTCATTGACGGCGAGCCATGGGAAATAACGGAATTTGATTTTTCGAAGCCGGGCAAGGGGCAGGCGATTTACAATTGCAAGCTTCGCAACATGATGACTGGCGGAGGAATGACGAAGAGCTATCGTTCCGGCGACAAGTTCGAGAAGCCGGAGCTCGTGCAGCAGTCGGTAACCTATTCGTATGATGACGGGCAGGCGTTCGTATTCACCGATGAGAACTTCGAGGAGATTCGCGTTTCCTACGAGGTTATGGGGGATAAGAAGTACTTTCTCATGGACGAGATGGAAGTAAAGGCGTTGTTCTTCAATGAGAAGGTAATCGGCGTTGATTTGCCGGCGCTCGTGGAGCGCAAGGTAATCAAGGTCGAGCCGGGCGTCAAGGGCAATACCGCTTCCGGCAAGGTAACCAAGCCGGCTACGGTCGAAGGCGGTTATCAGCTGGCGGTTCCACTCTTCATCAACGAAGGGGATATCATCCGTATCAACACCGAGTCGGGCGAATACAACGACCGCACGGCGACGAAGTAACATCGGGTCCGTTCAAGAAGATGGACTTAAGTAACATCGTTAAACAGGCCTTCGCCAGGGCTTTTCCGGGCGAGGGCTTTGATTTTATCAGGGTAGTTCCGGCGACGGACGCGAAGTTCGGCGATTACCAATGCAATGATGCGCTGAAACTCGCGAAGAAGTTCGGCATGAAGCCGCGTGACGTGGCGGCGAAGGTAGCGGAAGCGCTCGAGGCGACCACGAAAGTATTTTCGAAGATAGAGATCGCGGGGCCCGGGTTTCTAAACCTGACGGTCTCCACCGATTGGCTGAACGCGCAGCTTGAGGAGTTCGGCAAGCAGGAAAAGCTCGGCATTCCGCAGACGGGGAAGGGCAAGAGGATCGTAATCGACTATTCCTCGCCGAACGCGGCGAAGCAGATGCACATCGGGCACATACGATCGACGGTAATCGGTTGCGCGATTGATCGCATCTTTCGTTCGCTTGGGTATGATGTAATCGCGGATAATCACTTAGGGGATTGGGGAACGCAATTCGGGATATTGATCAAGGGATATCGGGAGTTGCTGACGGACGAGGAGCGCGCCAATCTGACGGTGGCGAATTTGGAGAAGTGCTACGTGCTTTCGGCGGCGAAGGCGAAGGAGGAAGACGGGCGTTGGAAGGACGAGTGCAGGGCGGAATTGGTGAAGCTTCAGCAGGGCGACGCGGAGAATCTCGCGCTGTGGAAGAGATTCATCGAGATTTCGATAGGCGAATTCGAGCGCATGTACGCGAAGCTCGGGGTGAAGTTCGATACGTATCGCGGGGAATCGTATTACAATTCGATGATGCCGGGTGTAGTAGAGAGGCTATTGAAGGCGAATCTCGCGGAGGAATCGGAAGGCGCGTTGGTGGTAAAGCTCGAGGAAGAGAAACTTGGCGTCGCCATCGTAAGAAAATCAGATGGCGGATATAATTACACGACGAGCGACTTGGCCTGCGTGGAGAGTCGCGTGGCGGAGTACGAGCCCGAGCGCATAATATACGTAACCGACGATCGTCAACAGCTACATTTCAAGCAGTTCTTCACGATTGCGGCGAAGTTGGGGTATACGACGAAGCTGGTGCACGTTCCATTCGGGTTGATGTCGTATCAAGGCAAGGCGATTTCCACGCGCGAGGGGAATCTCATTCGGTTGGAGGAATTGCTGGGCGAGGCGAAGCGCAGGGCGTTCGAGATCGTCAAGGATCGCGGGGGCGACGAGCATCTGGCGGAACAGATCGGCTATGGGGCGGTAAAGTACGCCGACTTGAGCCACGATCCGGCGACGGCGATTGACTTCAATTGGGATAAGGCATTGGCATTGGAAGGCAATTCGGGGCCATATTTGCAGTATGCCTACGCGCGAGTATGTTCGTTGATGGAGAAGGCGGGCGTCACCGCGATCGACGAGGCGAAGTTCGCGATTGCGACGGACAGCGAGAAACGGTTGGCGTTGCAGTTGTTGGAATTTCCTGGTGCGGGAACGAGGGCGGCGGAGGCGTACAAGCCGAGCGTGTTGGCGGATTACCTTTTCCAGACGGCGCAGCTTTATTCCAGCTTCTACCAGAATTCGCCGATACTCAAGAGCGAGGAGGCGGTCAAGGTAGCGCGGCTTAGGTTGTGCGCGATCTTTGGAGAAGTTTTGAGCACAGGGCTTGGGTTATTGGGCATCGAGACGCCGCGAAGAATATAATGAACCTTGTGATGATATTCAAGGTAGCGATCATCGCCATTCTCCGAAACAAAACGCGGAGTTTGCTGACGTGTCTTGGTATCATCGTAGGCATAGCGGCGGTAATCGCGGTAATGGCGATCGGGCGAGGCGCCTCGGCCATGATGGTAGCGGAGATATCATCGATGGGCAATAATCTCGTGATGATATTTCCGGAGCGTCATCGCACGGGCGAGGTAAGCGGGGGAATGGGCGCGGGGCAGACCATGACCGCGGGAGACGCCGAGGCGATTAAGCGAGAATTGGGGCATTTGGTGCAGTACGTATCGCCAACGATCAACGTGAATACGCAACTGATACGACAGAACAAGAACTGGAACTGTCGAATAAACGGCGTATCATGCGATATGCCGGAGATTAGAAACTGGCAGGTTCTTGACGGAAGGTTCTTCACGGAAGAGGAGAGCAAGGCGTATGCGAGAGTATGCGTAATTGGGTCGACGGTGAAGAACAATCTTTTCAGCGACGAGGAGGCGGTTGGGCAGACGCTTAGAATCGGGGCGATGCCGTTCAAGATCGTGGGGGTTTTGGCGCCAAAGGGCGTGAATGGATTCGGACAGGATCAAGACGATACGGTAATGGCGCCGTATACGACGGTCGGTAGGGTGTTGAGTCGCTCAAAGTTTCAGGCGATCAATATGATGAATGTTTCGCTTTACGATATGGAAGACTTGGAAGAGGCGAAGCGCGAGATTACGGCCTTGCTACGGCAGCGGCACAATCTGCCGGATTACCAAGATGATGATTTCGAAACGAGAGATACGACCGAAATCATGTCCACGATCGGTTCGGTATCATCGTTGATGACGGTATTGTTGACGGCAGTCGCGGCGATTTCGCTGTTGGTTGGCGGAATCGGGATAATGAACATCATGTTGGTATCGGTAACGGAGCGCATAAGAGAGATCGGTCTCAGGATGGCGATTGGGGCGACGCCGATGAACATTCTTTGTCAATTCATACTTGAGGCGATATCGCTTTCCACAGTCGGAGGCGCGATTGGGATCGCGGTAGGCATCATAACGGCCAAGACGATTGGAGAGATTCAGCATTGGCCAATTATGATCGGAACGGGAAGCACATTGGTGGCTTTCATATTTTCGGCGATCGTGGGCATGTTCTTCGGATTCTATCCAGCTTATCGAGCATCAAAACTGAATCCAATTGACTGCCTAAGATACGAATAAATGATATAATATCCACAATCCAAAAGGAGTTTTAAGATGTCCCTAAATATCGTAACGGAAATTGACAAGCGCATCAAGATCAAGAACGTATTGATGAGCGTAAGCGACAAGACCGGGTTAGAGAGTTTCGTTCCAGCGTTGGTCGAGGCGTGCCCCGGGGTGAAGATCTATTCAACCGGCGGAACTTACGCGAAGGTGAAGGAGATACTTGGGGACAAGGCGGAAGGCACGCTTATCGCGGTTTCGGACTACACAGGACAGCCCGAGATGCAAGGCGGTTTGGTAAAGACGCTTGATTTCAAGATTTACTTGGGGTTACTTTCGGAAAAATACAACGATGCGCATCAGAGCGATTTGAAGCGGCTTTCCGCGCAACCGATTGACATGGTAGTAGTGAACCTCTATCCATTTCGCGAGACGGTAGCCAAGGCGGGAGTGACGCCGGAGATGGCGCGCACGAACATCGATATCGGGGGGCCTTGCATGGTAAGAGCTTCGGCGAAGAATTATTTGCGCGTCGCTTCGGTTACGGATCCGCTTGATTACGGCAACCTCATCAACGAGTTGAAGGATCACGAAGGCACCTTGGGGTTCGATACGCGCTTCAAGTTGATGAAGAAGGCCTTCACGCATACCGCAGAGTACGACACGGCGATTTCGAAGTTCTTTACTTCGCGCACGTGGGAAGAGGTTGACAAAACCTACAATCAGCACTGAGGTCGAAAGTAATGATCTTCGAGGCATTCAAGAAACTTCGCGAGGAGAGTCCGCATTTAGCGGCATTCTTAGTGACGAGTGGAGATCGGGCGTTGCCGATTTCGTGGAAGCAATTCACCGATGACATCGACTTGGTGGTGCGGCTAATACGCATTCACGCGCCTGGAGCGAAGATAGGGCTTTTAGGCGAGAATTCATACGAATGGGTAGTAGCGCACGCGGGAATTCTCTTTTCCGGGGCGACGGTAGTTCCGGTTGACGTAAACTTGAATGCGCAGGAGATCGCCGAGCGGTTGCGGTTCGTTGGGGCGACGGCGCTAATCTATTCGTCGCTTCACGATGAGAAGGCGCATGCGGTAAAGGCGATGACGCCTGGCTTGGTAATCGGCGGGTTCGGCTCAATCAAGACGGAGAGATTTCTGGACAAGATTCGCAATGCATTCGTGCCGAAGGACAGCATTTGGAATTTAGATTCGGTACCGACGGATACGACCTCGATGATAGTATTCACATCGGGCACGACCTCGGAGCCACGTGGGGCTGAACTAACCATAACGGCGATGGAGACATTTTGCCAGTGGGCAAAAGAATGCTTGCCGATGAATGTAGGCGATCGGTCATTGATGTTGTTGCCGCTTCACCATATCTTCGGGATATGCGTAACCTATTTGATGCTGATGAGAGGCGTGGCATTGGGGGTATGCCCAGATTTCCGGCGCATCTACGATGCATTTGAGCGTTTTCGGGTCAACTTCGCCTTCTTGGTTCCGGCGCTTGCGGAGATATTGGCGCAGAAGATTCAGCAAAAGGGCGAATCGGCCGAAGCGGCATTGGGTCAGCCGATTGAGTGGATATTGATCGGGGGGGCCGCATTGCCGCGCAGGACCTACGAGCACTTGACATCGTTGGGCGTAAAGATGATCACTGGTTATGGGCTTACGGAAACATCAGCCGCCTATTCGATAACGCCGTATTTCTGCGATCCGCACGTTGGTGCGCAAGGGAAGGTTTCAATGGCGCCTGGCGTGGAGACGAAAGTTTC
>CALCDB010000113.1 GCA_937901395.1 uncultured Verrucomicrobiota bacterium | reverse complement strand
GATCATATCACCAAGGCTGATGGCACGGCGCACAACGATAACTTCATGCGCGTCAATGCGTTCCTTGGAAATGCCGACCTCTCCATGATTCTGCACATGCTCTCGCAGCGTAGCGATACCGATCTTCTCTCGGCGCCTAAGGTGGTTACCAAGTCGGGCGAGGGAGCGGTTATGAAGGTAGTAACAGAATACCTCTATCCAACCGACTATAATGTTCAGTTGCAGTCGAGTTCTTCGGGTGGCGGATATGGCAGCAGTTCGCAGTCGGCGGTTTTGGCGGTAGTCGAGCCGCAGTCGTTCGCGACGCGCGAAGTAGGCGTAATTCTCGACGTGTTGCCGCACTATTCCGAATCCAATGGTGGTATAATCGATCTTGAGCTCAAGCCAGAAGTCGTCGATGAGCCAACTTGGATGAACTACGGTATGGAAATTCCGTTTACCGGCAATAGTTCGCTCCAGAGCTTTGAGGGCATTGGCGATATCTTCACGGGGCTTTCCTCGGCGCTTGGCGCAATCGGTGCGGCGCTTGATGATGCTACGCGTAATGCGATGGCGATAGCGGCCACCGAGTCGGCTACGGCTGCGCTTGATAATCTTACCAAGTCGGGGGATGAGAAAATGAGTTGGTATCAAGCGCCGATGAAGCAGCCGTTCTTCCATGTGCGCAAGATCGACACCAAGGTATCTTTGGTTCCTGGCGCTACCGTCGTTATGGGTGGCCTTATCACCGAGCAGCGCAAGGCGATGGATGACAAGGTTCCATTCCTCGGCGACTTGCCGTTCATTGGTCGTCTTTTCCGTAGCCATGCCGAGCAGACCGTAAAGCGGAATTTGCTCATCTTCGTTACGGCGCGTCTCATCTCGCCGACTGGCCGTGAGCGCAAGCCATCGCAAGATACGTTCTATGGTGATACGAATGTAAAACCAGCGCCGACCGCTGGCGAGAAGTAATAGGAAACTAAAAATGAATAAATTACTTTTTGTGGCGCTTTCGAGCGTTGCGGCCTTGGTCGCCTTCGGAGAAGCTGAGACGACCACCAATGAAGTAGCCGTATCGGTTAATGGCTTCAAGTTGATGAATAGTGTTCTCAACGCTGATGTCGATGCTATTTTAAAAGTGAACGCTGCGAACATACCACAAGGCAGGGAGCTTGAAGCGAAGCGTATGGTTGCCAACCAAATGGCGCAGAACTTCATTATCAAAACCGTATTGGTGGAGAAGGCCAAAGCAGCTGGTTATTCAGTAACCGATGAAGATCGCAAGGAACGCGAGGAGGAATTTTTTAAGCAGGTGAATTTCAAGCAGGTGGATTTCGCGGATGCGCCTAAGAGTTTGGATGAGCTCTTTAAGAAGAGTCCGCTTGGCGAACAGCGTGCTCGTGCGGAATTCGAGAGCGAAATTCTTATCGACAAGATGATTCGCGCAGAGCAGGCGAAGGCAGCGAAGAAGGATTACACCGCGGAAGCCCAGAAGCGGATTGATGAGATAATCGCGGAAAACAAAAAGGCGGAAACCGAAGCTGCGGATGCCGAGAAGAATATCAAACTCATCAAGGCGGAATTAGATAAGGTCCCTGCGGATAAGGTTGCGGAGAAGTTTGCGGAACTCGCCAAGGCGAAGTCAGCCTGTCCATCATCCCAGCGTGGTGGAGATTTAGGCGAATTTGAGCGCGGTCAGATGGTTAAGCCATTTGAGGATGTTGCGTTCAGCCAACCAATCGGCAAGGTATCGGAGCCGGTAAAGACCCAGTTTGGTTATCATCTTATTTTAGTAACCAAGAAAATCCCTGCGGTTGAGGCGAAAGATGGCAAGGCGGCGCAGCCGGAAAAGGTCCAAGCCAGCCATATTTTGTTGAAAACCGATGTAGTAAAGCGGGAAGTTCCCTCAAAGGATGATATGGTTAAGCTACTTATGCGCATTGATCAAGGGCATTTTGTGCAAGAATTTGTGCTAAAAGAGGTAAAATCTGCAAAAATTGAAGCCTCTGATGAATATAAGAGCTTAATTCCGCCGAAGGAAGAAGAAAAATAAAAAAGTTTGTCATCGTAGCCGTAATCGCGCATATATTCCTTTGGATGGACGATGAAAGGGGAGCGGAACAAACGGCTGCGATGAACCTGAATTGGAAATCCGATTGATTTCTAAAAAGTTCTTTCTGAACTAACCTTGAACGACCCAGAGTTGAGTAACTCTGGGTTTCGTTTCATATATAAGAGGCGAATTATTAGAATCTTGGCAATTTTGCCATAGATTCGACTTTCCCAAAGTCCAAGAACTTTGCTTTCCAAATGGTACCATGTTCTACGCGTATATCACGTAGGCGGGTTTCATCGCGGCGATGGCAGGCAGCATCGAGCAATTTAGCGGCATAGATAATTTCGTTGGCCCAATCGCAGCGTGATTGCCAGCGTTGGGCGGCGATGATAATACCCTGAGCGATACCAGAGACTTCATCCAAGATCATTTGAGTAATGCCTGGATGCCTGGAATAGCCAACATCGCCAGCTAAGATATTAAAGAATTCGCTTGCGTCGGAACGGAATGCGCCTCCTCGCAAGTAGAGGGTTCCCAATTCGAGCAAGTAGCCACCGAGCGGGGCACCAAGCACGGCATTTATTTCGCGTTCGAGATCCATATTCTTACTCTTTACGCCATTGAGGGCGAAGCTTCCGCCCATGATGATACCGGGTAAGGATACGATGAGGGGATGCCAATTATATCCATCGGCGAGGTCTTCGACCAAGAATCGTTCGGCATTACGGCGTTTAGCCTCGGTATCGGCGGCGATCATACGTTCGCGCATACACTCGATGCGACCGGATAGAGATCTGCGGGCTTCGGTTTGCACGCGTATGGTAGCTGGGTTGGTAGTAAGCGCTTCGTAGGTTTCGCGATTGAGGGTAGAGAGTTTGACATCCTGGAGTTGACAATAGGCATCGATACGAGATAGGTTGATTGTTCCTTCGGGGGCGGGAGAATTGGAGAAGAGAAACAATTCGTTATAGCGGTATCGCGCGAGGATATCGATGATATCTTGGAAAGTAGATTCCTTAGGGATTCTTTCCGAGATGTCGAGCAAGAAGGCTCTATGTTTATAGCCAAGCATAGTTTGCGTAAATTATACCATAACTTCGTGCATTTTCCGCAATCCATTTGAAATTTTTTACAGCAGTCCCTATACAATTGCAGCAACCCGTGAATTAAGATATTGTTTTTGGAATATGATTTCACAGGGTTATGGTCGCGACCCAATAGCCGCGTTGCCATTACTTTGATGGGTCGGGAGATATCTTCTGGGGGCAGCCATTGCGGAATGGAGTTGATTCTATCTTCTGCCAAAGCGAAGGGGACTATTACATTGGCCAAGATAGATGCGGCTCTGGCTTTGCCGATGTAATGGTTTTTACAGATAATCTTTAGCATATTCTCGCAGGATTCCTTGGAGAAGTTGGTGGCATCAATGAGTTTCATTATCTGGGTATCGGTGAAGATTCCCGCAGCGTTCATGATGCGTCGTTCTGGCGCGTTATTGGGTCTACAACCAGAGCGAATGAAAGCCTCAAAGCTACTGGCGACGGTCATTGCGGACTCCGCAATCTCGCGATCAATCGGCATGCAGTCAATGGGTATGCGTTCGGCGATATGCCTAAATTGCGTCGAGTTGTTCTTGTAGCCCAACGACATCATTATTTCTTCGTAGAATATCTGCCTTCTATTGCCCCTTGCCGCTCCGATTCTTCCCGCGATGCGCCGCGACTTCATTCGCAAGCGGTGTTCACCAGCCAAGCGAAGCGCTTTTTCGGTAATGGCATGATTCTTGCCGACGATGGTTGTGCAGGGGTTGGCGTCGTTTGATATTTGCGCATAGGGATAGGCCGACAGGTCGATTTGATCCAAGGAGAAGCGCTTATCCTTCGCCATGAGATGGCCCAGCCAAATTGATAACGCATTATGCGGAAGCGATTTGGGTATGCTGCCGCCTTGCCAAGTAACGTGAGCGATAACATTGTGATAGCGTGGGTCGCTACCGTGCTTATGGAAGTCCCAATCATTAGGGCAGATATGGATTTCGACATCGCCAGTAACTCTGCAATGAGCATCACCAATTTCCAGAACCGCATGTTGGAAGTCTGGGCCGGCTTCGAGGTTCCATTCGCCCGGATGTATCACATTGACCTTTCTTCCATCGCAAGTGCATAGGTCGCTCGGTCGCAAGGCGGGGTCGTACCAAATTGCCTGAATGTGCTTTTCGGTAAGATTATTCATTCGTGCCTTTCTTGGCATCTTCGCAAACTGGAGTAGTGCTTATGAGGTCAATTATCTTATTGGTAATCTCATCGTGTTCCTTAAGGTAGGCAATCGCCGCCAATTGTCCCTGCGCCAATTGTATATCGCCGAAAGAAAACCAACTGCCTCGTTTAGCAACGATGCCTCGCGCCAAGGCGGCCTCGAGTATGGAGCCCTCGCGAGAAATGCCGCATGAATACAAGATATCGAATTCGGCATCGGCGAAAGGCGCGGCAACTTTATTCTTAACGACTTTTACGCGCGTTCGATTGCCGATTACATTACCCGTTGTATCCTTGATGGCGCCTATGCGTTGCACTTGCAAACGACAAGACGCGTAGAATTTAAGCGCCTTGCCGCCTGGCGTAGTTTCGGGGTTGCCGAATATAACGCCAATCTTATCTCTTACCTGATTGGTAAAGATGCATAGGGTGTTTGTTCTGGCGACAGATGCGGTAAGTTTGCGCATTGCCTGCGACATCAAGCGAGCCTGCAAGCCGATATGTGCGTCGCCCATATCGCCATCGATTTCCGCTTGTGGCGTGAGGGCGGCGACGGAGTCGATTACCACCACATCGACTTCGCCGCTTTTGACGACTTGGTCGCATATCGTGAGCGCTTCCTCCGCGCAGTTCGGTTGCGCGATGATTAGGTTTTCGAGATCGACGCCAATTCGTTTTGCGTATGCGGTATCGAGCGCATGTTCGGCGTCTATGAAGACTGCGACTCCGCCATTGCGTTGGGCATTGGCGATTACGTGTAGCGCCAGGGTGGTCTTGCCGGAAGATTCGTGGCCATAACATTCCACGATTCTTCCTTTGGGCAAGCCGCCGATTCCCAGCGCCATATCCAATGTCAATGCGCCGGTAGATATCGATTCTATCGATTTATCCGCCTTATCACCGAGCCGCATGATCGCCATCTCGCCGAATTCGCGTTTAATCAAACCCAATACATCTTCAAGAACCGTTGATAGTTTTTTCATTTCTTACCTCAGTACCATTTAACGAAGCGATTTCGCCTTGCGAATAATTCCACATCCCTTATGTGATCGATTATGGGGCTATCGCCATTAGGTTCTCCATATATTTCCAATACATCGAACCTGATTGCGCCATGCCATTTGACCATTCGTCGCCAAGCGTTGCACGCTATGCGCAGGTTGCGCTTTTTATCTTTGGTAATGCTACGTAAGCGCCTTGAATATTCAGTCAAAGTGGAGTGTTGCTTTACTTCGATGAACACCAAAGTTTCGAGGGCATCATCCCATGCGATGATGTCTATTTCAAGGCGCTTATCGTCCTTGACCGGTCGCACATTTTGCGCGATGATCTCGTATTTGTTACGAAGCAGATATTCGCTCGCAACCTTCTCGCCCCACTGTCCGTGAGCTACGCCGATATTTTGAAAATAGTTTAACATGCTTCTTCATGCTTGGCATATTTTTCATGCGCAACGAGCATGGGAATGCCAAACGATATGATAGACATCGAACCGGAGATCGCCTCACATAGTCCGAGCGCTTCCGTCGCGGAGAGGAATATATGCGCGCTGCTTTCCGTTCCATTCGCTGCGGTACGATACATCTCGAAAGAGTAGCCCTGTGCGCATTCGAGGATGTGACGAAGCACGATTCTCGTGCTGGCGGATTTGGAGCGATGATACAAGCCGCGCCCATCCTCGATTGATTCGCATTCGCCGCGAAGCACTTGCAGGATATGGCATAGATCCATGAAATCGAGCTTGCAGCAGATGGCGTTTTCCCAATCGAAGCGAGCGAAGGTATGCGTTTCGGCGGTGCGCTTGCCGACCGTAAGTTGATTCGCGATCGTCACCATTATGCTCCCGTCGGTATCATCGTGAGCTGGATGCAGATTCATCTTCATCGCGCCGCCAGTGCACTTTGCATTAGGATGGAAGAAGGAGAGACTTGGACGATACCTGCCGAGTTCGCCGTTATTTGGGCTGGTGTTATTCGCATTCATTTTTTATCCCTTTCATTTTTTGTTTGTGTTTTTGGTTATGAGGAGAAGAGTTAGATCCAGAAGGAATTTTCCTCTCCGTCAAGTCTTCTATATACGAGCGCGCCAAGCACATGCTCATCGTGCACATCTTCAGAGCCGGCGAGATCGGCCAACGTGCGCGATACCCTGAGAATCTTATCATAGGCGCGAGCTGATAGGTTTAGGCGCTCAATCATCCTTACCAATTTTTCCTTGTCCTTCGCCGTGAAGTGGCAGACATCGGGTAGGTCGCGACTTCTTACATCGGCATTAGTGTATACGCCCGGTATACCCTTATAGCGGGCGGTTTGCAAATCTCTTGCGCGCATGATGCGCTCTCGCATAATGGCGCTGGATTCTCCCTTCTCCTTTACCGGCAAGTCCCTCACGTTCACAGGCGGAACTTCGATTTGAATATCGATGCGATCCAAGAGCGGACCCGAAATGCGGCTTTGGTATTTGATGATTGCGCTTTGCGAACATCTGCAAGTGTGTCGTGGGTCATTATAATATCCGCAAGGGCATGGGTTCATCGCGGCGACGAGCATGAACTTGGATGGAAAGTCGTATGCGGCGGAAGCTCTCGAGATTTCGACGTGCCCATCCTCCAAAGGTTGGCGAAGAACCTCGAGCGCATTTCTCGGGAATTCGGCGAACTCATCGAGGAACAGCACGCCACGATGGGCGAGCGACACTTCGCCCGGAACTGGCCGTGCGCCGCCGCCCAATAGCCCGATGGAACTTACGGTATGGTGAGGCGCGCGGAAGGGGCGTTTGGTTATGAAGCTGCGCCCACCCTTGGCCATACCTGCGGCGGAATGGATGCGCGAAACTTCGACCGCTTCTTCCGCCGTGAAGGGAGGCAGGATGGATGGGATTCTCCGCGCCAACATCGTCTTGCCGGAACCCGGCGAGCCGATCATCAGCAAGTTGTGCCCACCCGCTACCGCAACCTCAATCGCCGCGCGTGCTTCGGTTTGTCCCTTGACATCCGAGAAGTCCTCGCCGGTATCGTAATCGCGGCGGACTAATGCGGAGATATCGGTGTAGTGCGGGGCGATGGTCTTTTCGCCATTGAGGAACATCACGGCATCTTGCAATACCTTCACGGGAATGATATTGATTCCGCTTACCACGCTCGCCTCATCGACATTATCGAAGGGGACGATTACAGTGTGGATGCCGATGCGCTTCATCTCCAGCACCATAGGCAACACGCCATGCACTCTGCGCACTTCGCCGGATAGCGCCAGCTCGCCAATCAGGGCGAAGTTCTCAAGGTGAGGAGTTCTTACTCTGCCGGTTGCGCATAGCAGACTAATGGCGATTGGCAAGTCGAAGCTCGGCCCTTCCTTCTTTACATCGGCGGGCGCGAGGTTGACGGTTATATCATATTCCTTACGCGAGGCGAGGCCTTGATTCTTGAGCGCGGTTGGAATGCGATCCTTCGCTTCCTTCACCGCCGCATCAGGCAACCCCACGATTGCAAATTGGCTCGTGCCCAATGCCGAATAGACCTCGATCTCTACCGCCATCGCATCTACTCCGCATAACGCCGCTGAATGACATTTTGCTAACATAACAAGCTTCCTTTCTCTCTTATTTCGGACAACGCTAATATTATGCCATATTTTTTCGATTCAAATTGTTAAGATTTTGTTAAGATTTTGTTTAGTTCTCTAAACAATTTGATTTTGAAAAATCGGGTATTTTGGCTAAGGCGAGGAGGCGTTGACACAGTGAATTTGCAACTTGTTGTTGATTATTGAACCGTCAGTGCGCGGTTGGCTCGCGAAAAATGGTGTTTGTGTTAGTTTCCGAAATTTGATATGATATCGTCAGTTGCTAAATAAAGGAATTTGAAAGTGCTTTTAGATCAATTGCGAAATTATCTTCGGCGACTGTGGCAAGATTCCAGTCTGGAGCAGAGTATTGCACCGCGAGGAGTGCCGATGATTATTTCTTTCAGTAATGAGTGGCGAAAGATGAAGATAGGGAATGAACATTTTTTGTTGGCAGTGTCGAAAATTACCGAATTATCTCCAGATGATGTTATTGCTCGGTGGGAGATTCTTTTAAAAACTTGTAAGAATGTTATTCTCGTGATACCCGCGCGTGATGATGCATATTGTTCATGCCTTGATGTGAAGGGGGTCAACTACATAATGCCAGGCGCGAGGTTGAATGTGCCAGGTAAGATGTTGCTCGTTACTCGCCATATTAAAGCGGTGAATAGTCCGAAAAATAGAATGAGCATCCATGCGCAAATAGTAATTCTTTGGCATCTTCTTAAGGCAAAAGGTTCGGCTGATGGATTTTCAGAGATTCTGTTAGGAACTGGATTGGACAAGAGTCATCTTTCGCGGGCGGCATTTGAACTTGAGCGGCTTGGTCTTGCGAAGGTGGATCGGAGTTGGCGATCTCACGCATTGGTGTTCGGCATGACGCGTTACGATCTTTGGAAACGCGTTTCTCCGATTATGGCATCGCCTGTTATGCGAAAGATTCGTCTTGCTGATGTGCCCGCCAAACTCCCGAGCGCTGGCATTAAGGCGCTTTCTGAACGAACTACGCTTGCCCCAGATGGCGAAGCGACTTATGCAGTTAAAAGAGGAGATTTGCGGATTGACGAATCAAAGGATACGAAATATGTTGGTTCGACAATCGAAATATGGCGATATGATCCATTGCTTTTCTCTAAGGATGGCAGATCGGTGGATTCATTGTCACTTTGGCTTTCGCTTCGTGGAGAAGTTGATTCAAGGGTGAGAAGTGAGATGAATTCGATGTTAGAGAACGTAAAATGGTAGCGGCATTGTGGTATTTGAGATGAGTTGGAGTGATTAAGGTGAAGCTGCAGCTTCACCTTAATCATCCTTCTCCGCCAGATTGCCACCCGAAAGCAATACCGACACATTGGGCGGACTATAGGGACACTTGGGCTTTTTGATACC
>CALCDB010000112.1 GCA_937901395.1 uncultured Verrucomicrobiota bacterium | reverse complement strand
CCCCGCCTTCCAAGCGCGATGGTTCATCTCCAATTGAAATGAATAGCCCTTGGAATCAACCGAAGTAAAATCAATCGCCTTGAGTGCGCTTGCCTTCCAACATTTGAATCCGCCCGTCGGATCCCGCAACGGCATTCCCGTTACCACGCGAATGAAGATGCCGCCGCAACGCGAAATCAAGCGCCGCTTGAATGGCCAACCCGGCGTAGCCCCGCCTTTCACATACCGCGAACCGATCGTCAAGTCGGCATCGTCCGCGATGAGCCGCGCGATATCTTTCGGATCGTGACTGAAGTCGCAATCCATCTGCACGATCTTCTCCGCGCCCAATTCGATCGCCTTCTGAAAACCGGCTATGTAGGCGCGCCCCAAGCCCTCCTTCTTCGTTCGATGCAAACAATGTATGCGCTTATCCGCCTTGATTAGTTCCTCGATAACTTCTCCCGTACCATCCGGCGAATTATCGTCCACGAACAACAGCTCCACATTAGGCGTCTTCAGCACCGCCTCGCTCATTGGCTTTACGTTCTCGCGCTCATCGTAAGTTGGAATTACCACGACCGTCTTCATCGCAGATTCTCCAGTAGCGCGACCGCGTGAACTTCAATGCCCAATCCCGCGCCGATATCATCGAGCTTCTCGTTGGTCTTGCCCTTAATCGAGATGCGTCCCTTTCCAACGTTCATTACTTCGCCTAAACGCTCGCGAATCAACTCGACCGCCGGGAGTATCTTCGGCTTCTCGCAGATTATCGTGGCGTCGATGTTGCCGATTACGTATCCCGCGCCGCGTATCTCCTTTGCCACCGCGTTCAGGAGCGTGGTGGAATCGGCGTCCTTCCACTTCTCCTCGGTGTCTGGAAAGTGCGAGCCGATATCCCCCAACGCGGCCGCCCCCAAGAGCGCATCGATGATCGCGTGTATCAATACATCGGCATCCGAATGTCCCTTAAGCCCAACTTCGCCCGGAAACTCCACCCCGCCTAAGACGAGACGTCGCCCCGCCTCGAAGCGATGCGAATCATAACCGAAACCAATTCTCATTTGCAGGCCTCGAAGATTTTTTCCGGCGCCATCATCCGTCCCTTGCCCTTCACTCCGCAAGCGAGTTCGCCATCCTCCGGCTCGACAACCTTGATGCCGCGCTTAACGAGCGCTGCGATATTCTCCTGGGTAACCGCGCTTTCCCACATGCCGGTATTCATCGCCGGCGCAACCACGATCGGCGCGCGCGTGGCGAGCAGCGTGGCGGTAAGCAGATTATCCGCGATGCCATAACGCAACTTGGCGATGGTGTTGGCGGTCGCCGGCGCCACGACTACGAGATCGGCCGCCTCCGCCAACGAGATGTGTTCGGGCTTCCAGGAAACGACTGGCGCGAATTGCTCGACGTATACGGGATTGCGCGAAAGCGTCTGGAAAGTAAGCGGCTTCACGAATTCCGTCGCTGCTGGCGTCATCAATACCGTTACCTCGTCGCCATCCTTGATGAACAGCCGAATCAATTCCGCCGCCTTGTATGCGGCAATCGAACCCGTTACTCCAATTAATATTTTACGCTTCATAAGCTCTTCCTTAGATTCTCGACCGCCGTCTTCATATCCGCTTGCTTAAACAGATAACTGCCGGCCACGAACTGATTGGCGCCCGCCTTCGCCGCGAGAGGAATCGTCTCCGCATTGCCGCCGCCGTCAATCATTATATCGAGGGATGGTTTGCGCTCGCGAATGAAACTCACCTTCGAAAGACAATCGGCGATGAACTTCTGCCCACCGTAACCGGGATGAACCGTCATCACCAATACCTCATCGACTTCATTGAGATAAGGCAATATCCTCTCCACCGGAGTTTCTGGATTAAGCACAATCGCGTTCTTACGACCGAGCTCGCGAATGCGGCGCAATTCGGTGTGCAAATCGCAGTCGGCCTCGACGTGAATCTGAATCGTCTCGGCTCCCGCTGATGCGAACTTCTCAAGATACAAGTCGGGGCGCGACATCATGAGATGCACATTACGATAAAACGTGGGCGCGACTTTCGCGGCAAGCGCCACGACATCGGGACCGAAACTTATGTTCGGCACGAAATGCGGATCCATGATATCAAGGTGCAACGCATCCGCCGTCGAAGCTTGTGCACGCAATATCTCATCCGCGAGATATCCGAAATCCGCTGCGAGTAAAGAGGGAAGTATCTCAGTTCTCATGCTTTGATCTTGAAGATGAGTTTCTTGCTCTTATGGGGCGCGGTGAGCGTGCAGGCGGGAGCGTGCGCACATGTATTGGGATAGGTGATGAGAAATTCACCAGGAACGATAGTAATCCATTCTACCTTCTGATCGTAAAACCCAATATCCTCCTGCTCATCGAAAGAACCCTTCGCCAATGAATCGAAAATGGCAAGCCCGAACGTCTCGGGACCGGAGAGCGGAATGTGCAAATCAAAGTACTTGCGGTGAAGCTCCGGTTTGCGATCCTTGGGCTCTACGAGTTGCGGTTCTACATTGTTCACCCATGCGTTATCGCCATCAATATCGTTCTTACCCGGTTTGAGCGACGCAAAATCTCCTTTCGCGATCAAAGCGGCAACCTTGGCGAAATTATCGCTTAGGCTGGCGTACTTACCGATATTCTCAACTTTGTCGATGATGTATACATTCTCGATGTTCATTATATTCTCCTCCCTAATTTGAAGTTTATCATTTTTCCTCTCGCCGATGGCGAAAAAATTCTTGTAATATTAATTTGCCTTCTTGCTCAAGTATCCCCGTAAGTATCTCGGGATGATGGTTTATCCCGGGGTGAGAGAAGATGTTGAACACGCTACCGCCTCCGCGCTTGGCATCGCTCACGCCCCAAATCACGGTCTTTATTCGCGAAAGGACAATCGCCCCCGCGCACATCGGACAAGGCTCCTTCGTCACATAAAGACGCGCTTTCGTTAGGCGCCAGTTCCCCGTCGTCGCGAAGGCCTGCGATAGCGCCAACATCTCCGCGTGCGCCGTCGCATCCGTCAGACCCTCAGTCTGATTGTGCGCACGCGCGAGGATTCGCGCCATGGAAGGCGGAGCATCGGCCGATTCCGGCTCTTCCACAATTACGCACCCAGTCGGCACCTCGCCATCATCGGCCGCCTTCTCGGCTTCGCGCAACGCCATGCGCATAAAATATTCATCAAATGCAAGATTCATCGAAGTATCCTTTCCGCATTGCAATAAGTAAGTTCCGCAAATTCTTCAACCGACTTATTCCGAAGCTGCGCAAGAAATTCACATGTGTAACGAAGGAATGCTGGCTCATTGGGCTTTCCTCGCATAGGAATCGGAGCTAAAAAGGGCGAGTCGGTTTCGATAAGAATTCGGTCATCTGGAATCATGCGCGCAGTCTCTCGCACATTATCGGCGCGCCTAAAGGTCACTATCCCAGAAATGGAAATGTAAAAGCCGAGATCAAGATACTTGCGCGCCGCTTCTGGCGTTCCCGTGTAGCAATGAATTATCCCACGCGATGGCACTGACCTTAATAATGCAAGCGTATCATCATCTGCTTCACGCGTATGAATCACTACTGGCAAGTCGCGCTGCCGCGCAATTTCAAGTTGCGATTCAAAAAGCGATAATTGCGCCTGACGTGTCTCGGAGCTGTAATAATAATCAAGCCCAATCTCCCCCCATGCGATCTGCGAGGGCCGATCGGCGGCAATGATTGGCAGTGGCGAAACATTAATCTGCTCGCGATCATAACCAAGCGCACAATATCGCGCTCCGACCGCGAGCGCCAATATCGCCGAGCGATTCAACGCCTCACTGCCGCCAACCGCCATCACCGAATCTACGCCAGCTTCTTTGGCACGCCTCAAAATGGCGCAAATCTCCTCGCGGTTATCGCTTTCAAAATGACAATGTGTATCAAATAATCTCATGGCTTTGTTTCAAATTCAAATTGCTCATGCGTGATAGGATGATTGAACCTTAGTCGATACGAATGCAAATACATGCGGTCGCTGGATCTTGCGCCATATTTCACATCGCCGACAATGGGGTGGCCCGCCTCCGCAAAATGCACACGAATCTGATTCTTGCGTCCTGATTTTAGCGTTACTTCAACTAATGTTGTATTGTTGTCAACTGATATCTTGCGCCATTCCGTACGTGCCAATTTACCAAGCTTCGGATTGCCGACACTTGATACTTTCATTGTTTTCGGATCATCTCGCAAGTACGATTCAAAAATACCGCTCTCCGATGATAACACTCCCTCTACACGCGCAAGATATGTCTTCTCGGTCAGTTGATTCCAGTTGTCTCTTATTGATTCCGCCAAACGCTCATTCTTTACAAACATCATCACGCCAGATGTTTCTCGATCCAAACGATGAACAAGATACACTCGTTTGCTGCTTCGCAACTGCCCCTTGCGCACATAGGCGTTCAACATATTTTCAGCTGTGGGTTGCGCTTCTCGCGCGGCGCGCCCTACTAACTTCGTATGCGTGGTAAGCAGTCCTATCGGCTTGTCGATTACAATCAAATCCACATCCTCATAAAGTATCTCAAATGGCAAGAACTTCGTCCTCATTGACACTCCTTTGGAAGAAATTTCGCCAAAAGCGCAATGGTCGCGGTATCGGTTCGAAGAATACGCCCGCCCAATGAATAACTGTGAAATCCATGCTCATTGAGTAGCGCAACTTCTTCATCAAGCCATCCGCCTTCTGGACCAATCGCCAAACATAGACGACGCCCCATATCCGCATGCGCTATCGAGCACCCTGCTTGATACGGATGCGCAACGACCTTGGTACAATCAGCAAACAATAAATCAATTTCTTCGCGCACGAACTTGCGGAAATTCCGCCGACATTCAAGCTTTGGCAGGATTGAACAACCAGCTTGCATAAGGCCATCAATGAGTAATGGACGATAATTCTCCTCCTTCAATAATGTCGCCCCCCAGAAATCCTTCTCCACTCGCTTCGCACCAACTAAATAAATTCTACCTACGCCAAGCGATGCTAATTGAGGCAACAATCGTTTTAATGCGCGTGGTCGTGGCGGCGCAAGAATTAAATCAGCCCATGGTGTCAAGCTCGGTTCCTTGTGGTTGCATGCTACACTAATTTCATCACCATTTATTGAAGTAATTGTTGATGTGCCAATTAACCCGTTCAGCTCGCCAGTTTTTAGCGTCTGCCCAACTTCACCATGCAAGACTTTCAGCACATGTTCTGCACGAACGCCGCAAAATGTCACAGCGTTATTTACAATCTCGGTAGATTCAAATAATATACGATTCATCGCTCTAAAAACCTTCCTCCACGATTACCTGTAAACTTACCATCTTTGTATGCGATAACCCCATTGACCATTACGCACCTCATGCCAGCCGAAAACTGATGTGGCTTATCATATGTTGCCTTCGCAATAAACTCGTCTTCCTTCCAAACTAAAATATCGGCATATGCACCTTCTCGAATAACACCTCTATCCCTGATGCCAAAACGCTTTGCAGGAATGCTGGTCATTCGCTTGATTGAGTGAGTTAAACGATAGAATTCTGGCATTGTGGCGTACGCACGCGGATGAGGATGATCATCTCCCAGAACTCCCCATGGCGCTCGTAACGATGCATCACTACCCGGAACGATCCAAGGCCTTGAGTATATCTTCTCTAGATTTTCCTCTGACATACTAAAGAAAAATGCCCCAGTTTTGCACCCATCTTTATGCAACAACTCACATACAAATTCACCCGGATTATTATTAGCTACCTCAGCAATGCGCTTGCCACAATACTGTTTATTATCACTATGCCAGGTTCCACCAACCATTATTGAATTCCAATCACGTTCCTCACTATTGAGTTCACTGATGATCTTGGAACGCAATGATGGAGACGATAGTCTTTCCATCTCCGCTTTTGCCGCCCCTTCTTGAGCCCACTCTGGTAATATCACATCTAAATCGGTTGCCGCTGCGCAATATGGATAGCGATCGCTGCCTAACAAAGTTCCCGCATCTACGGCTCGTTGAAGCTTATCTAGAACAGCATCAATCTTAACCCAGTTTTTCTTGCCGCTTGTCTTTAGATGTGAAATCTCCGCTTTAATCCCAGTCTTACGAACCAACTCCAAAACTTCATCAATTGACTCTTCTATTCTATCTCCCTCACTGCGCATATGTGTTGAATAATATCGATCATGTTGCGCAGCGGTCCGAACCAACAACTCCACTTCCTCATTACTCGCATACTTACCAGGCTGATATATCAAGCCGGTGCTTAGCCCCCACCCACCTTCTTCAAATGACTCCTCAAGCAAGCATTTCATTCGCCTAAGTTCATCCGCATTGGCTCGTCTTCCAGAATATCCAATGACGGATGACCGTAATGTGTTGTGCCCGATAAATTGAATCGTATTAAGTGCAGGTCTCGCCAACGAAAGTGCGTCACGATATTCAGCCAATGAACGCCACGCCAACTTATCCCCAAGGTTTGCCGCCCAATCAGAGCTGAGCCGCGCCTCACCATATCGTGGAGCAATCGATCCTCCACATTGCCCATTAATCTCTGTCGTTATTCCTTGCGTAATCTTTGATTGCGCCTCTGGTTCGATTATCAAATATGCATCCGAATGAGAGTGGCTATCTATAAACCCAGGGGTTACCAAACACCCTGTAGCATCAATCTCGTAATCGGCCATTGGATATTGACAATTACTTTGAACATTTATAGCATGTATGCGATCATCCTCAACAACTACATCACCAATAATCTGATGCGTACTGAGGCCATCAATAATTGTTCCATTTCTAATTATCGTCAACATCGACACATATTATATCAAATTGATGTTCATAAGTATTAGATAATTGTAGATACTTTTTTATCTTTTGTCCTTTGTGAATTATTAAACACCATTAAATCCCCTAATTTTATTGGGTTTTATTTATTGCAAATACACAATGAGTCGCATAAAATATTTAAAATTGATGTTCACAATTTGGTTGATAATTTGGTATAATAGCGGAGTGAATAACAACAACTATAATTACGACGTTTTAATAGTCGGAGGCGGACATGCCGGCAGTGAAGCCGCCTTGGCGGCTGCCAGAATGGGCATCAACACATTGCTTGTATCAAGCAAGAAGGACTCGATAGCAACAATGCCATGCAACCCTTCCATTGGCGGGCTTGCAAAAAGTCATCTTGTACATGAGCTGGATGCGTTAGGTGGTGAAATGGGTAAAAACGCCGATCGAACAGCAATTCAATCAAAAATATTAAATCGCAGTAGAGGCCCCGCCGTATGGGCAACTCGATGCCAATGTGCGAAGCATAAGTATTCCACCAGGATGCAACAAGTAATAAGTAACGAGCAAAACTTGCAAGTCCTTGAGGATGATGTCAACGAAATTAATATTGATAACAACAAAACATGTTGCGGGGTGACCACCCAAAACAATGGTTTTATCTCCGCAAAAACAGTCGTTATAACTGCTGGAACAGCTCTCAATGGTAAAATATGGATTGGAATTGACTGCAATGATAGCGGAGGTGATGGCAGGCCCGCTTCAAACAAGCTTTCGTCCTCCCTGCAGCAGCTGGGCTTTAAACTAATTCGCTTAAAAACTGGCACCCCTCCTCGACTTAGTTCAAAAAGTTGCGACTTTTCGAAATGCATTCCGCAATATGGCGACAACCCGCGGCCAATGTTCCACGTGGAACATTATTATTCCGATTGTTCCACGTGGAACAATCTGCCAGAATTTCCATGTTGGCTCACTCACACAACCGCAAAAACGCATGAAATTATATGCGCTAATCTACAACAATCGGCGCTATATGGCGGATTAATAACAGGGATAGGAGTTAGATATTGTCCGAGTATTGAGGATAAAATTGTACGCTTTACAAAAGCTTCACAGCACCATGTGATGCTTGAACCTGAAGATATTAATTGTAATATAATATACCCAAATGGTCTAAGTTGTTCTTTTCCAAAAGAAATACAAGAATTAATGGTGAGATCTATACCTGGACTAGAAAATGCAGAATTCCTTGCATATGCGTATGCAATTGAATACGATGCTATAGATGCTCGCGAACTTAAACATTCACTTGAAAGTAAACGCATTAAAAATTTGTTTTTCGCTGGACAAATCAATGGGACCACTGGATATGAAGAAGCGGCTGCACAAGGAATTATCGCCGGAATCAACGCTGCACTTACAATTAAAAATGAGCCGCAAATTATATTGAGTCGTCAAGATGCTTATATTGGAGTTATGATTGATGATCTAGTAACAAAAGGATCTGACGAACCATATAGAATGTTCACCAGCCGGGCCGAAAGAAGATTAATTTTACGACAGGATAATGCTCAGTATCGCTTACTTCATATTGCAAAAAAAATTGGTATTATCAAAAAAACAATAATTGAAAGGCGCCAAGCAGAATTAAATTACATTAATTCTACAATTGAGCAAAACTTAGCACTTGATGAAAAACGATACAATTCGCGTGTAAATCAAGAAATAAATATTATCAGACATTATGCGCCATATATATTACAAGAACAAAAAGCAGCATTAAAAGCAAAAAATGATGAAATAATGCTAATTCCAAAGTGGCTAGATTATGATAAATGCCTATCTTTGCGGTATGAAAGTAGAGAAAAATTAAAGAAGTATCGCCCAGAAAATTTATCCCAAGCATCTAAAATATCAGGGGTTAATCCAGTAGATATTGCAATTCTGGCTATAATAATAAAACGTGGTCATATATAAGTTATAAACATAAATTGTTAACAAGTTGAAGATATAAGTTTATACTTTTTTTAACTCTAAAGCTCTCATTTTTGATATCATACGCACTGCAAAAATAAACTCTTTATAATGTATAATAAAAAAGGTATTATATGGAATCAAAAGAAATGTGGGAAAAGGCAAAAAGTGTATATTTATCTACATTGCAATCGCCAAGTGAAAAAAATCAAGTTGATCGTTATCTATCTTCGGTTAAAGAAGTTGTACAAACTAACGGAAATTTTATTATAACAACTGCAAGTCCTTATGCATCTGATTTTCTAAAAGAAAAATACTCCGAACGTCTTAAAAAATGTCTAGAGTTATTTTCTAATGGACCTGTAAATGAATTGAAATTTAAATGTGATAATTCTATTTCTTCGCCAATAGTACCTCCAATTAATCTGCAATACGGAGAAAGATTATCTTCTTTTAATTCTACAATGCCACTAAATGAAGATTATACGTTTGATGAATTTGTGAGAGGACCATCAAATAGTTGGGCATTAGCTGCTGCACAAGGGGTAGTAAAAAATCCCGGGAAAAAAGGATATAACCCTTTATTTATACATGGTGGGACTGGTCTTGGAAAAACACATTTAATGCAGGCAATTGGTAATGAATTAAGAAAATTAAATTCCTCATTATCAATATGCTATCTAACTGCAGAAACATTTCTTAATGAATATGTAAATGCATTAAAAAACAATCAATTAGATCAATTTAGAAATAGATATCGTAAAATTGACTTATTAATGGTTGATGATGTCCAGTTTTTACAAAATAGGCACCAATTTCAAGAAGAATTTTTTAACACATTTAATGCACTATCCGATGATCATAAACAAATCGTAATGACATCAGATGTAGCGCCTAAAAATTTACCTGCACTCGAGGCACGCTTAATTTCAAGATTTGAAGGTGGAATGGTACAAGAAATAGAATCTCCAAATTATGAAACAAGATTAGCTATTTTAAAGAAAAAGTCAGAAAGTATTGATACTAAAATACCAGAAACAGCATTAGAGTTTATTGCAGATAAAATTAAAAGCCATGTGAGAGCAATTGAGGGAGCTTTACTAAAGGTAAGTATATTTAGAACAAGTGATCCAACAGTTCCTTTGACTAATGATATACTGGCTGCTTTGCTTAAAGATTTTATATTGAAAGAACAAACAGCAAAAAAATTAACAATAGAAGAAATACAAACAGCTGTTGCAAAAAAATATTCAGTTTCAATTGCTCAAATCATTTCATTTGAAAGAACACAATCATTGGTCACTCCTAGACAAGTAGCAATGTATATATCAAGAAAATACACAACAAAAAGTTTACCTGAGATAGCACAAAGTTTTGGAAAAACACATGCAACAATAATTCATGGAATAAAAAATATTCAAAATAGATTAGATGTTGATTTAGAACTTAAAAAAAATATTACAGAAATTCTATCAACATTTGATTTAAAATTATTAGATAAGATGGATGAATAACTTGAAGATAAATAATCTATTATTAACAATAATAATGAATAATAAAAAACTATTAACTTTTCTATTAACAAGTATTTAACATTAAAATTTAAATAATAACATAATAAAATAAGGGTATAAAATATTTATAATAATAATAAACATATATATAATAATAATACAATTCATAATATAATTTAATATAACATAACAATACAATATAAAGGGAAAAAAAAATGAAAATAAAAATTATTAGATCTAAATTTATTGAATCATTAAAACCATTACAAAATATAGTTGCAAATAAAGGATCATTGCAAATATTACAAAATGTAATGATAGAAGCATTAGATGGAAAAATTAAGATGACAACAACCGATCTTGATATTTCAATCATATCAATTTGTGAATGTGATGTAATTGATAGTGGTAGTACTACATTACCTGTTAAATTATTATTTAATGCAATTGGAAAAGTTGCAGAAGGTGAAATAATAATTGATGTTGATAGTAATGATTATTGCGTGATAAGTGCAGGAAATGCAAAATTCAAATTAGTAGGAATGCCATCATCTGAATTTCCTAAATTACCATATGATGAAAATTCGTATATTTATACTTTGCCTCAAGTTGTATTTAAAGAAATGTTAAAAAAGGTATCGTATGCGGCGAGTATTGAAGATACAAGAAGAACTCTTAAAGGGGTGTTAGTTAGTTTAAAAGATTCAAAAATTACAATGGTAGCTACAGATGGAAGAAGATTAGCATTAGTTGAGAATGAAATAGAGTTTCCAAAAAATAATGAAAGAGATTTAGTATTGCCATCAAAAACAGTTCAAGAGTTACAAAGATCTTTAAATAGTAGTGGAGATATATCATTAATGATTCAAAAATCTCAAATATGTTTTAAAGTTGAGAATATGATGATATATTCGAAATTAATAGAAGATGTATATCCAAATTATAGACAAGTAATACCTACCGAGTGTATTGAAAAAATTAAGATAGATAGACAATTATTATTAGATGCATTAGATAGGGCAAGTGTAATGACTGTAGATGAAGCTCATTCAATAAAATTAATATTTTCAAATGGAAAGCTTATAGTTACATCCGCAGTATCGGATATAGGAGAAGCAAGAGATGAAGTTCCTATTAAATATGCTGGAGAAAAAATAGAAATAATGTTTAATCCATCATATGTAATGGATCCATTAAAAGTTATTGATGATGATGAAGTTTTAGTTCACATAAATGATGGTCATTCACCTGTAATGATAAAATGTTCAATACCATTTATATATGTATTAATGCCGCTTAGAATATCATGAAAATTTGGACAGATAAAAATTATCCAATAATAATTTCGTGTGCTAAAAATCTCTCACGATGGGTTGAAATTGAAGTTCTCAAATTAGGATATAAGCCTATTTCGGTAACTAAAAATACAGTAGTTATAAGAGGAGACATGCGAGATGTAATGAAGTTAAATCTTTATTTACGTACTGCGCATAGAATATTGGTTCCATTATTAAGAACAACATGTAAAAATATAAAAGATTTATATTCATCGGTTCATTCAATTGATTGGGAAAATATAATTGAATCAAATGGATATTTCTCTGTATCTTCTATAGTACATAATTATACTATTCGTGATACGAGGATACCATCACTTTATACAAAAGATGCAATAGTTGATAGAATTCGTGAAAAGTGTCAATGCCGGCCTAATTCAGGCAGAGAAAATATAGGTGCTTCTGTATTTGTATACTGGGAAAAGGACGAAGTAATAATATATATTGATACTTCAGGTGAACCATTGTCAAAAAGAGGATATAGAAAAATTCCTGGTTCTGCACCTATGCAAGAAACACTTGCTGCGGCATGTATAATGGCAATGAATTGGGATGGTAATACACCATTTATTTCTCCTATGTGTGGAAGTGGAACACCAGCTATTGAGGCAACAATGATAGCAATGCATAAAGCTCCTGGATTACTTAAGGGACATTTTGCATTTCAATCATTAAAAGGATACAGGAATATAATTTTAGGCGAAAAAGCTCCCAATATAGCACCACGACAACGTGCTGGAGCATCACCAGAACAAATTTGGAAAGAAATTGTTACTGAGGCAAAAAAGCAAGAGAGAATTGATAATTTGCCAAAAATTATTGCTACCGACATTTCTCCTGAAGCAGTTGAAAATGCACATACAAATGCAATTGTTGCTGGAGTGGCACATCAAATTTTGTTTAATGCTTGTGATTTTGCTGATACAAATATTCCAAATGATGAAAAGGGTTGTATTTTTTTCAATCCAGAATATGGAATAAGACTTGGAGACCCAAAAGAATTATCGCCATTATATAAAAGAATAGGTACATTTTTAAGTGAAAAATGTAATGGTTGGATAGGTGCATTAATTACTGGTAATCCAGATCTTGCAAAGCTAGTAAATTTGGATTATAAAGAGAAAATACCATTTTTTAATGGCCCAATTGATTGTAGATTATTTATATACCCTAAATGTGAAAGCAAAGGAAAAGTAAATGAAGATTGATGAATTTATATGTTCGCAATCAACACCTGAAGTAAATGAATCTAATTCTGAAGAATTGGATGTACAGAAGGCAGTTGTAGAATCACTGGCAGCTGATAAAGCGGAACAAGAGGAACAGATAAAGTTGCTTAAAAAGACTAATAATGAATTGAGAATACAATTAATAGAATTTAAGGAGCAATTAGAAAAAATTAGAATATCTCTTAATAATGTTGGTGATATATTGGCTAAAAATACAGAGACTGAATTATCTAATAAGATAGCATTGTTAGATTATAATACAGACATCAAGGATAGATTTTCTGGTGAAACACGTGATCAAGTATTGGAAGCAATAAGAAGCGCGCGTGATGAGGCGGAAAAAGAGGGAAGAATACGTAGAGCACAACTTCTTGAAGGCGTACTTGTTGTCAATGAGCCAACAGGGACATTATCAAAAAGGCGTGAAGCATTAGAGAAATTTTTTCAAAAAAATGGGAATATAATTTCAGGGGCGGTTATAGATGAATTGAATCGTTGTGGTATTTCTTATAAAAATGGGAATGATTACTTATTACCATCTGAGATTATAAAACGAACATATTGATAATATCAATACGGGATGTTAATAAGTTGATAAATATGTTTATAATATTAATTATATTTGCTATTGTAAGTTTATAAAATAAAGTTTATAATATGTCCCCATGGTAAGGTTATCATCAGAGATATGCTTTAAAATAAAATCCGCAAGGAGAAACTTGCGGTTGTCTCAAAGTGTGGTTGCTGCAGAAGTGGGATGTAAACAGTCCGCACTTTCAATGTTTGAGCAAGGTCAGCCAACAAAACTTAGTGAAGAAATTGTAAAAAAGTTAGCCGAAAAGTTTCAAATTGATTTAGATACAAAGGCCATTAAGGATAGTGGAGAATATACGACGCATGAATATTTAACTCCCGCTTCTGGATTTTGTCCTAATCCACACTGTCCATCAAATAGCATATATGTTATTGATGGGAAAAGATATTTACTGCCAGATCGTAAACTTGCAGATCCAATTGGAGGTAAATTTTGTGCACGTTGTGGTGAAAATTTAGAACGATATTGTCCTAATTGCGGAGCGCATGTGCATGATGGAGCTGTATGTTCTGTTTGTGGTGAACCATATATAGAACTTTTGTAATGTTTGTTTAATATTGTGAAGATAATATATCTATTTATTGATGGCGTTGGTATCGCTGAACCTGCTGCAGATAATCCTATAAATAGAGAGGTTTGTCCAATGCTGTGTTCACTAATTAAGCAACATTCCAAACCTATTGATGCGTGCCTTGGTGTTGAAGGATTACCTCAATCAGCAACTGGTCAGGCGACAATGTTTACTGGGATAAATTGCGCTGCTAAAATGGGCAAACATTGCGAGGGGTTTCCGGGGTTAGAACTTAGGGAGATTATCAAAAAGAACAACATATTTCTTGAACTTGAAAGACGCGGGAAGAGTGTGTGTTTTGCAGACGCCTATTTAGTTGATAAGATTGATGAAATATCGCAAAGGAGGTTCAAGTCGGTAACGACCGTAATGGCATTAACTATGCCAAGAACTATTGCGATGATTGAAGATTTAAAGTCTGATAATGCACTAATGCATGATTTGACACGAGAAACAATTCAAGATCATTATCCAGACATTCCAATTATCATGCCGCAACGAGCCGCGGAGCATTTGTTTAACATTGCGCAAAAAAACGATTTTACATTATATGAATTTTTCCAGACTGATGTTTCAGGGCATTCAATGGATTATACACGCGCATGTTCTGTATTGAGAATATATGACATGTTTCTATCTGCATTGGTTCGCTATACGGAAGTGGCAGGAATTACTTTAATAGTAACGGCAGATCATGGGAATGTTGAAACGATAAATCATCGTGGGCACACTCGTAATCCAGTGCCATTTATCGTATTTGGTCCGAGGGAGCGGCGAATTCGTAATCGAGTTGAGTCATTGGTTGATATAATGCCAGCATTATTATCAGAGTTTGATTTATGAAAATAAGTTCAATAATAGCAAAGGGGCGTCCATCAGTATCGTTTGAAGTATTTCCTCCAAAGCGACAGGATTTTACGCAAGTTGGGATTATTGAACAACAAAAAGCAATTCAAAAAACGCGAGAAGTAGTTTGTGAGTTAGCAAAGGAGAAGCCAGCGTTTATTTCCGTTACATATGGTGCGGCAGGTGGGGTTACCAGTGAAAATACAATATCAATTGCTGAATATGTGCAACAATGTGGAATACCAGCACTGGCACACCTTACTTGCATTATGTCGTCGCCAGAGCAAATAAAAAACGAACTTAATTTATTGAAGGAAAAGCGAATAGAAAATATATTATGCCTAAGAGGCGACTATCCTGCCAAGGATGATGTATTGAGAATTAGTCATTTTAATCATGCGGTCGATCTTATAAAAGCAATCCGTGGGAAGCACGATTTCTGTTTAGGCGGAGCATGTTATCCGGAGTGCCATCCTGAATGTGAACATATAGATACAGACATTGCATATCTAAAGCAAAAGGTTGATGAAGGATTAGACTTTTTGACAACGCAAATGTTTTTTGACAATAATGTATTTTTTAAATATCTTTCACGTTTGCGTATGGCAGGTATAACTGTTCCGGTTATTGCCGGCATAATGCCAGTTACCAATGGAAAGCAAATATCTAGAATTTGTAAACTTTCTGGCACAATGTTGCCGCCACGATTTAGAACGATTGTTGATCGCTTTGGAGATTACCCTGCATCTATGATGGATGCTGGAGTTGCCTATGCTACAGAACAGATTATTGATCTTTTTGCCAATGGAGTAAATAACATCCATATTTATACAATGAATCGCCCGGAAACGGCCATTCGTATAATGCGCAATTTGGGAGGAATTCTTGGTGGATGAATACGAGCAAAAACGCTTACAAGAATTGAAGGCAATGGCTCCCATTAAACCAAGGGGCATATGGGAGAGGGGAACTTTGTCTGATCATGATGTGTTTTTTCTTTGTGGAACAATAGGGCAAGAATTTGATATTTGGCAACGACGTGTATCCTTGATGAGTGCATCAGATGCATATTTTTCGCAAAAAATAGGATTGGATGCAGTTGAAGCGGTGATGGATGAAATAGAGTCGCAAATAAAGGATGCGCTATTAGAAGGAGAGCGAATACGCCCAAGATGGAGCCCTGGATATGGCGATCATCCACTCTCATTGAGCATTGAAATTCTTAATAAGTTAAATGCCAGCAAGCGCATAGGTGTTACAATTACGGAGACAATGTTGTTAGTGCCAAGTAAATCTGTTACTGCTATTTGTGAGATTATAAAATGATTCGGTTAGATGGTGGTTTAGGTACAATGCTACAGCGCCGGGGTTTACTCGCCGGCAAAGATCCTATAGATTGGAATATCGAGAATCCAAACGCGATTTTATCGGTTCACAATGAGTACGTCGATGCTGGTGCTGATATTATTCTAACTAATACATTTGGTGCGAATAGTCTTAAGTATCATGGAAAGCATCCGTTATCTCAATTAATTACTGCCGCATGCACATTGGCTCGAAATAGCAAGGCAAAAAAGGTGGCTTTGGATATTGGTCCAACTGGCTGCATGTTGAAGCCAAATGGTAATGTTGATTTCGAAACGGCGTATACAGCATTTGCAGATTTAGTGAAATGTGGCGCTGGTAATGTTGATCTTCTTTTTATTGAGACAATAAGCGATGTAATGGAACTTAAAGCTGCGGTATTGGCGGCTAAGGAAACTTGCGATTTGCCAATTTATGTAACGGTCTCAATTGACGAGGCGGGGAAATTATTAACTGGCGGATCAATAAGATGTGTTTCAACGCTATTAGAAAGTTTAGGTGTTGATGCGTATGGATTTAATTGCGGCTTAGGTCCAGATAAAATGCTTCCATATGTGAAAGAGCTTGCCCAAATTAGCACTAAGCCGATAATTGTGAAACCAAATGCTGGGATGCCAAAGTTAGTAAATGGCAAGACTCTATATGATATAAGCGTAAAAGAATTTTCGCATCATATTAACAACCTAATTCAAGCGGGAGCCACAATTGTTGGCGGATGTTGCGGAACCACTCCAGAATATATAGCCGCGATTGAATTTAATGGGCGTAGTGTGCATAATATGGCAAAGCCACGAACAGGTATAAGTTCTGGGTGTATAGATCTTGAGCTTTCATCATATAAGGGGGTGATTATCGGGGAGCGAATCAACCCTACGGGTAAGAAACTTTTAAAAGAAGCATATCGGACAGGTGACACAGCATATATTCTACGTGAAGCGGTAAAGCAGGTGGAGTCTGGGGCGGTAGCGCTTGATATCAACTGTGGTATTCCTGGTATTGATGAAGCGAAGGTGCTTGATTCGACTATATCTGTTGTGCAAAGCGTGGTGACGTGTCCACTGCAAATCGACACCGCCGATCCCAATGCGCTTGCACTTGCGTTAAGACATGTAAACGGCAAGCCGCTAATAAATTCAGTAAATGGCAAGCGCGAGTCAATGGCGGCGGTATTTCCCTTGGTTTGTCGTTATGGTGGTGTTATCGTTGCCCTTTGTCTTGATGAGAGCGGAATCCCATCCACTAGCGATGGACGAATCGCAATAGCGAAAAGGATTTTGGCGGAGGGAGCGAAATACGGTTTACGGGAAGAAGATTTTATTTTTGATGCATTGACTTTAGCGGTTAGCTCCGACCCAACTGCGGCAGTTGTTACGCTGGAGACTGTGAAGCGTTTGACCGAAGAATTGAAGGTGAATACTATTTTGGGTGTATCAAATGTAAGCTTTGGCTTGCCCAATCGCGCGGTCTTAAATAATGCTATGTACACACTTGCCAAGCGGGCGGGACTTTCTGCGGCCATAGCCAATCCATCCTTAATTACCGAATGTGATGATCAGTCTGCCATTGATGTGCTGTTGGGGAAGGATCATAATTGTGAGAATTGGATCGCCAACAATGCTATAGCGCCCAATGTAAAAGAGGCGGCGGTTGCGACGAATAAGCCAGATGTAACAATTCATTATTCCATTGTCAAAGGGTTGAAGATGGATGCTCAAAATGCAACGAGGGCATATCTTGCGATGGGGCATCGGCCAATGGAAATTGTTAGCGAATGTATCGTTCCGGCGTTGGAAGAAGTTGGAACTGGGTTTGAACAGGGAAGGGTGTTTTTGCCGCAATTGTTGATGGCTGCCGATGCGGCTGGGGCGGCATTTGAGATAATAAAAACCAGTTTAAGCGGTGAGAAGCTACAAGAACGCAAATGCGATCGCCCAATCGTATTGGCAACGGTGAAGGGTGATGTGCACGATATCGGCAAGAATATAGTAAGGGCGCTATTGGAGAATTACGGGTTTGACGTAATTGATCTTGGGCGCGATGTTGCGCCCGAACGCATAGTTGAAGTCGCGTTGAACACGCATGCGATTATGGTTGGTCTTTCTGCGTTGATGACGACGACTGTTGGGGCGATGGCGGAAACAATCAGCCAGCTGAAGGCTGCGCATGCCGATTGTCATACGTGTGTAGGCGGTGCGGTAGTGACGCAGGAATACGCCGATTCCATTGGCGCAGACTATTATGCAAAGGATGCAATGCGAACCGTTCGTATTGCGGAATCACTTTCTGCACTTGCAAAATCTGAAAAATAAAAGTATAATTCGCGTATACATTTGTTGGGAGATTCGTTAACAATCAAAATACATTAAAATAAGGAGAAAAGAATATGGCATGCACATGTGGTAAAAATAAGAAGGGTTGCACTTGTGGCAACAGCGAGTTCATTGCGCCAATGCAGGCGCTTTGGCGGGTGTATGATGGTATTGACGCAAAGGCGAGCGCAGATATAGTTGCCATTGCGTGGGAGCGCGAGGATGGTAAGATTTTCCGTTACGATCTTCCAATCCCCAAGCGTTTGGATCCACAGGCCGCTAAATATGTTTCGTTTGTGGTCGAGCGTATCGCGAAGTTCATCGTGTGGTCGGCAGGCGGCTGGAAGTTGTATCTTGCCGGTCCAGATGCAGTCGTTAAGCCGGTAGCTAAGGCGTACGCAAAGAACGGCTTGCGCAAGTTTGATTATGCGTTCTTCTCCGATCTTTATCGTCGCCCAGTCGAGGCGGTGATTGTTCCGCTTAAGAAGATGCCAGAGACCACCGAAAAGATGCAATTCGTGAAGACGGTTGCCGATGGTTGCCGCATAGGTTTCGATCTTGGCGCTTCCGATTTTAAGATTTCCGCGCTTAACAAGGGCAAGGTTGTCTTTTCGAAGGAATTCCCTTGGGATCCTCGTAACAATGCGGATCCAGAATATCATTATTCGAAGTTGACGGCTGGTCTTAAAGAGGCGGCGGCTTCGCTTCCTCGCGTTGATGCGATCGGTGGTTCGACGGCTGGCACGCTCGTTGGCAAGACGATGGGTGTGGCGTCGCTCTTCCGTGCGATTCGCGAGAAGAATCCGAAGAAATATCCAATCGCCCAGAACATGTTCCTCAGGGTTGAGAAGGATTGGGGGGTTCCGTTCGAGATTTATAATGATGGTGATGTGACTGCGCTTGCGGGTATGATTACCATGAACAAGAAGGGCATTCTCGGTGTGGCGATGGGATCGTCGGAAGCTGTCGGCTACATTACTCCGAAGGGCGCTCTTACCGGGCGTATTACGGAGCTTGCCTTTGCGCCAGTAGATTTTAATCCGTGTGCGCCACGTGATGAGTGGTCGGATGATTTTGGTGTTGGTGCTATGGCGTTCTCGCAGCAGGCGGTGAATTGGCTTGCGGAGAAGTATGGCTTCAAGTTCCCGAAGTCAATGAAGCT
>CALCDB010000111.1 GCA_937901395.1 uncultured Verrucomicrobiota bacterium | reverse complement strand
CTCCTTGTTGTGCTTGGGGCAATCTTTGTCTTTGCGCTTATTGACTTTGTCGGAAATATTAGAACGTGGCTTACTCGCGACATGAAGGATGTAGGCGATTACTATTTGAGTTATCTGCCTTACATGCTTTACCTTATTTCCCCTGTTGCATTGTTTATTGCAGTCATCGCTTCTGTAGGAAACATGGCAAGGCACCTGGAAATGTGTGCTATGCAAAGTTCCGGACAAAGCCCGTTCAAAACACTCATGCCTATTTTCCTTATAGGCGTACTTGTGTCTGTTGCATCTTACGAAATGAGTGAACATTGGCTCCCCGATGCCAACCATCGTCGTTTTGAAATCATGGAAACGAACGCCCAAAAAAGGAAAAATCCCCGCATCAAGGAAAAGCAGGATTTCACTTTTATCGATAGCGAAAAGGCGGATTGGCATGTGAGCGTTACCGAGACGTGTCGGTCGCATAGTTCGCGTGATCCCGCGAGCATTGACGAGCGTGCGGGTAAGTTCGCGGAAACCGAGGGGGATCGCAAGCAGGCGCGCGAGAAACCGAGTGCACAAGGTGACGAAAAAAAGAGCGAGTAAGACGGCTGTAAATCGAGATGAATCCAAACTTAACGAATACGAACACTCCGCTTCTGGAGATGGCAGCGCGAATCCGCGAGATGCGCACCATCAGCGGCTATACGGTAGCGCAGATGGCGGGGCTTACGGATGTAACGGTAGAGCAATATAATGCCATTGAAGCTGGCGAGAGCGATCCATCATTCACGTTCTTGCATAAGTGCGCATTAGCATTCGGGGTGGATATCAATGCGCTGTTGGAGGGACGTTCGGCGAAGCTTTCGCGTTATCTGATTACGCGTGGCGGCATGGGCACGGTTACCGCGAGAGAAGAGGGAATCGAGATTCGCAATATGGCGGCGATGTTCCGCAATCGTCTGGCCACGCCATATTATGTTACATATAGTTACGATGAAAAGCTTCAGGATCGTCCGATTCATACGACTACTCACTCCGGGCAGGAATTCGACTATGTGATCAGCGGGTCGATGCGCATTCAAGTTGGGGATCACTGCGAAGTTCTTAATGCTGGAGATTCAATTTTCTACAAGTCATCGACGCCCCATGGGATGATCGCGATAGGGGGCAAGGACGTCACCTTCTTGGCGATGATTATGGCGGGAAGCGAAGAAGAGCAAGTATTGCCGATTGAGAATATTCGCTCCGAGCTACCGAAGGAGCCGTTGATAGCGAGCAGGTTCGTGGATACGTTGGAGGATGATAAGGGGCGCCTTGTCCATATTCATTTTCGGAATCTCGAGAAGTTCAATTTCGCCTTCGATATCGTAGATGCGATTGCGCGGAAGTATCCGGAGAAACTCGCGATGCTGCATATCGCCGATGATTTCACCGAGCGCAGGTTTACGTTTAAGGATATTTCGGAAGATTCCTCGCGGATTGCCAATTACTTGGTTTCGTTGGGCGTGAAGCGCGGCGATAGAGTGATGCTGGTAATGAAGCGGCATTGGCAATTCTGGCCGGCGATCCTGGCTCTGCATAAGATCGGGGCGATTGCCATTCCGGCTACCAATCAATTGATGGTGCATGATTTCACGTATCGTTTCAAGGCGGCGGGAGTTAGCGCGATCTTATGCACGGCGGATGGCGATACCGCGAATGAAGCCGACTGTGCGCTTGAAGAGATCGGAATGAAAATCGTGAAGATTTCGGTAAATGGCAAGCGAGAGGGTTGGCATGATTTAGATTCGGAGTTTACGAAGCATCCAAGCGTTTTCGAGCGCTCGTTTGACGCGCCGGGCGGAGATGAGCCAATGCTCATGTTCTTCACGAGCGGAACCACGAGCTATCCAAAGATGGCGCTGCATAGCTATAAGTATGCGATGGGACATTTCGTTACCGCCAAGTATTGGCATTTGGTGCGTCGCGATGGCTTGCACTTCACGATGTCCGAAACCGGTTGGGGCAAGGCGTTGTGGGGCAAGCTTTACGGGCAGTGGCTTTGCGAGTCGGCAATATTCACGTATGACTTCACGCGCTTTGACGCCGATAAGGTATTACCGATGTTCGCGAAGTATAAGATCACCACATTCTGCGCTCCGCCCACGATTTACCGCATGCTCATCAAGGAAGATATTTCGAAATACGATTTTAGTTCGTTAAAGCACGCGACCACAGCTGGCGAGGCATTAAACCCGGAGGTGTGGACGCAATTCCAAAAACATACTGGCTTGCGAATTGCGGAAGGTTTCGGGCAGACGGAAATGACGTTGGGTATCGGCAATCTCATCGGCGAGCCGCTTGAACCCGGCTCGATGGGCAAGGGGGTTCCCGATTACAATATCGATCTTGTTGACGAGAACGGCAATTCAGTGCCAGCCGGCGAGAATGGGGAGATTGTGGTTCGCACGCCTCGCGGGGGTGGACAGCCTGGGATATTCCTTGGCTATTACAACGACGAGGAGAAGACCGCGGAGGCGTGGCGAGGCGGCTACTATCATACGGGCGACTTGGCGTGGAAGGACGAGGACGGGTATTACCACTACGTAGGCAGGGCGGATGACGTAATCAAGTCTTCGGGCTACAGGATCGGTCCCGCGGAGATTGAGAACATAATCATGGAACTTCCGTATGTTCTCGAGTGTGGCGTATCCGCTTCGCCCGATCCGATTCGTGGGCAAGTAGTAAAGGCATCAATCGTTCTGGTCAAGGATAAGAAGGGCGATGACTTGCTGAAGAAGGAAATTCAAAATTACGTCAAGGAGCATACCGCGCCATACAAGTATCCGCGAATCGTGGTATTCAAGGATGAGTTGCCGAAGACGATCTCCGGCAAGATACAACGTGGATTGTTGTGAAACGAATAACATTATTTGCAGGACACTATGGTAGCGGCAAGACCAATTTAGCGCTTAATTATGCGTTGAAATTGCGCGAAAGCGTTTCTTCAGTTGCGATAGCCGATTTGGATATAGTCAATCCATATTTTCGCACCAAGGATTCATCGGCGCAGCTCGACAAGGCGGGGATTAAACTGGTAGTTTCGGAGTTTGCAAATTCCAATGTGGATTTTCCCGCGTTGCCGAAGGATGCGTATTCATTGGTCGCGGATAAGGCGACGAATGTCGTGATCGATGTTGGCGGGGACGATCGCGGAGCGTTGGCGTTGGGGAGATACGCGCCGGATATACTCGCCGAGAATGATTATGAAATGATAGCGGTAATCAATGCGAGTCGTCCGCTAACTCGCACGCCAGAATCAGCGTTGGCGGTTTTGCATGAAATAGAGACGGCTTGTGGGATAAGATTCACCGGCATAGCGAATAATACGAATCTGGGGTTGGAGACGAAGGCGGAAGATGTAGTCGCTTCATTATCGTATGCTCAAGCGATATCGGAGGCGATGAAGTTGCCGATATTATTCACGGCGGTAATGGACTCGTTATTGCCAGCATTGCAAGGAAAGGTAAAAAACCTTTTTCCGTTGAGTTTGCAACGTCTCTACTATATGATATAATATCCCCAACGCAATAGAAAGGAATCATGAGATTATGGAACTGAACGTATTTATCGCATTGTTAATCGCAGTGGTGATCTTCTTCGTATTGGAGGCGATATTATCGCGGCGCCATGCGAATGCGGAAGATAAGGTACTGAAGGGATATTTTCTGCTTGGGCTTTCCGGCCTAATGGCGAAGATCGCGATTGCGGATGGCAGGGTTACGGTGGACGAAGCGGAGTTGGCGAATAAGATATTCGATTCAATGGAGCTTACGCAAGCGGAGAAGGCGATATGCATTGGAAATTTCATCACGGCGCGTCGCGAAGGGTTGGATGCGCGTGATCATGCCAAGCGATTTCTCGCTTATGCCAATAAAGTAGCGTGTGAATTTCTTTACGATTTGCTTTGGCGCATATCCTCTGCGGATGGAGTGTTGGATCCCGCGGAAGATGCGCTGCTAAAGAACATCGCGGTCTATTTGGGTTTGGATGAAAAGCTTTATCTCCAACTCAAGGCCGGGGAGCGTCCGACGTATAATCGCGAGCATTTGCGCCAAGCCGGCATACCCGCTACGTTAATCGCCCTTGCGTAATTTAATTCGAGCCGCCATGGCCGCTCCACGGAGTTTTGGGGCGGATGATATCGAGGGCTTGCTCGCCAATGATGACGATGCGCTTTGGGAGGATGTGTTTGCGGCGGCGAGAGAAGTAAAGCGTCGGTATGGCAAGGAAGCGGTTTTGCCGCGTGGGCTGATCGAGACCTCGAATGTGTGCGCGAAGGATTGCTTGTATTGCGGAATCCGCAAGGGGAATGCGAAAACGCCGCGGTACCTGATGCCGGAATCGGAGGTCGTCCAATGCATCGAGGAGGCGCGGCGACGGG
>CALCDB010000110.1 GCA_937901395.1 uncultured Verrucomicrobiota bacterium | reverse complement strand
CAGCGTACAGCTTCTGGGCAGTCTCGAGGAACTGACGATAGTTGGGATGCTCGTAGACCATGGTGTAGGTGCCGTCGTCCTCGAACTCCTTGTGGCTGATCTGCGTGCTGAGGTACTGCGGGTTGCTGTGCTTCATCTGTTCGCCGCTGAGGTTATAGCCGTGCTTGATGATCATGCCCGAGCACTCGAAGCCCGGTGCGGGCACGGCCTTCACGGTGAGCGGCTGCAGGATGGGGTGTTGGTAGTTCGACATCTTCGAGCCGTCGAGCAGCAGGATGTCGCCGTTGCGCTGTTCGTTGGTGATGTCGGCCATGGCGTTCGGGTCATAGACGTTCAGCAGGAAGTCGATGATGCCTCCGCCGTTGTTGAGGATATGGTTGCTGTCGTCCGCGTTGCCGGCGGGGTCGGTGCTCTCCCAGTCCACCTTGGCGCGCATGCGGTAGATGCCGGGCGTGAGGGTAGCGGGGATGGTGACCTTGTGCGTCACGCCGAAGCCGTTCGACGCCGTGTTGTTGTACGCCATGAGTTCCTCGTTGCCGTCCATGTCGAACTTACCGTTGTCGTTCTTGTCGAGGTAGACGAACGAGTGCATCCACGTACCCGTGTAACTGCATGTCACCTTGATGGTCTCGCCCGCCTTGACGGGCACGTAGCGGCTGAAGGCCTCGGTGTAGGCCCGCTTGCCGTCGTTCTGCATGTAGACGGTGCCGTTGGCGGTGGCCACCTTGACATTCTTCAGTTGGCGGTCCGAGCGCGGGTTCGGCGTGTCGTACTCGAAGCAGATGGGGTAGTCGCCGACGGGTGCCACGCGCGGCGTGGACGACGTGTTCACGATGATATCGTCCACGTAGGCCAGGAACGGCGCCTGCAGTTTATGCGGGCTCTCGCAGTCCACGGCCACCACGAGCGTGTTGATCTCCACGTCGTTGCGCCCGATGATGGGGAACACGATGTCGCTCCACTGGTTGGGCGTACCCTTGTTCTGGCTCAGTTCGGCAAACTGCAGCACCTCCTCGCGCTGGTTCTTCCAGGCGTCGGACGTCTTGTGGCCCAGTCCCATGAGCATGATACGTCCCTTGACGGGCCGGTTCACGAGGACGTGGACATACTGCGTGGAGGTCTTCATGAAGAAGCGGTTCTCCTTCGGCAGTCGGATGGCTACGCCATACTGGTTCGAGCCGTAGGGCGAGCGCTGGAACACGGCCACCTTCTGCGAAGGGTTCGCGGTGGCGTTACCCTCTGCATCGACGGCAAAGGGATTGTCAATCACTTCGCCCCATCCAGTGAGGCGACCCGTCATGAAGGGCGACTGCTCCCAGGCGTCCCAGACGCCCACGGACGTATAGTCGTTAGCCCCCTCTTCAAAGGTGACGGACCCAGGCTGGGCCGTGGCCGACATCGCCACGCATCCCAACCCAACAAACAGTGCTAAGATATTTCGTTTCATCGTGTGATCATTTTTAGAGCATTAGTACAGTTCCACACTCTCCATTACCGGGCAGGACTTCACGCTCTTGAACGTCACGCGCACATACTTCGCCTTGACTACACTCGGTAATTGCACTCTCCATTCCTTGTCGACTGGCTCGATGAGATGGATTACGGTAAACGTCTTTCCGTCCAAAGAGGTCGAAATTTCCATCGGCACTTGTAGCCGCTCGCTGCCATTATGCCCAGAATTCACAATCGTAATTCCATTGATTTCGCTCTCTCCCGCTAATACCACATCTGCGTATGGATGCTTATCACGATGCGAAATAAAACCGTGCTCGGCATCGAACTCATCCAAGCTTAACGCATAGCGATAATTTATTGGGTTGTTATTATCCGTGGTCTTAGAGACCTTAATCAATGCATTCGCCGAAATCATATCTCCGCCATAATCCTTTTCCGGATATTTCTTGCTCGTCACCTTCGGCAATAATTTAGGCGAGATCTTGCTGATCAGCGTATAAACATGATTGAAGGAAGCGTGATCCTCTTGTGCGCAAGCGGTAAGGATCATATCGCTATAATCAAGTTCATGCCCCGTCGCCTCCGCCGATTTCGCAAATATCTTCAGCACCCTCTTGGTATCGGCAGGCGAGTTCATCATATTCTCCGAAGCCCACTTTATGATGCTGTTGTAATATGTAGTGGACTTCGCCTGCCCCTCAAGCGCGGCAGGTAGAATATCCCAAAGCTCGTTGCGATTGCTCGCAAAGCACTCCGCCAGAGGCGTCATTACTTTCTCATCGTAATACATCGCCTCGACCGTCTTTTCCGTCGGCTCTTTGAGCACCGCAAGCGCGGCCTTGGCTGCCTTCGCACGTGCGGAACTATCATCTATGGACTTCAAGAACCGGAAATACAGTTGCCACCCTTGACATGGAGACTCCTTGAAGGTGGAAAGCACGCTCTTGCCGAATTTCGTCCACCCTACCTTGTTGCTTGGGCGCGACGAAAGCATATTCGCCCAATCCTCCGCCGCATTCCAATTGCCCGGCACCAATTTCATCGCGCCCTCGTAGTCACCTTTCCAGCGCAAGTATTCTGCATCCATGCGCTTGGGATCGCGGTAATATCTATTTTGCTCCTCAATCGCGGGGAAGCCCCTTCCGCCCAATGAGAAGTGCGGCTCCGTATGGCTCGTCACCGCGTAGCTAATGCCCCAGCGATCGTTCTTGAAATCCCATAATAAAAATGCACAATGCCCCGGCTGACCAGCCGTATAGCTACGAACGCCATGCGATTGCGCGCAATGCGAGCCGAACTTTGATAACGCTCCGCATACCCCGCCAACTCGGTATCTAAGCTCCTCGGTGTTCCAACGATGCTCCCACGGCTCATAATAGGCGGATGTATGCACGCTCGCGCCAAAGCAGTTGAAAAGTCGATAACAACATGTCCAGCAAACTCCACTATAACGTTGCGGAGGCAAAGTTGCATAATCATGAATCCACCGTAAATTTTCAACTGGTAATGGCGCGTTTTGCCCCATCGTAACAACCTCGCGCCATCTCCATGTATCCAATTGATGCGCGCTATCGTCGAGCGTTCCTTCCTTTTCCCACTCACGGTAGCATTCCATGTATTGCACAAGCTTTATCTCATCCCAATCGCCTCCGTGATCAAGCGCTAAAGCAGTGGCGATTTTCTTGCCAATTGGAGTATCGATAAAATTATTCTTATCGTTCCACACCAATAAATCCAATGCCTTCAGGGCATCTGAATAAGTAGAGAATTGATGCGAAGTCCCTCCAGGTTTGCCCGAGCCGGCAAATGCTTCCATCCATTCTTGATCGGCAAGAAACTTCCGCAGAAACTTCTCTCCGCCCTCCTTCTTCTTGATATCCGCAATTGCGTCTGCGGCTTGCTTCTCGATGTATTCCCTCACGACTTTTATGTCGCGTTCCGCCTTTTGGGCCTCGGAAACCATGGCGGTTAAGGTCATTACTATAATAAGTAATCTTTTCATTTTTTCCTCCCTCCAAACCTCCCCTTGGAAAGGGCTGCTCCAATAATGAGTAATATTAAACCTGGTATCAAGAAAAGCTGATAGCGCTCCGCTACTCTTTCCGCCTCTTCGTTTTGTTCCTTGGCGGCTACTTGACGCAAGAACCTGCGATAAATTGCCCCTAATGTCGTTTCCGCGGTTCCAGCCGTAGCCAACGGAACGTATCTACCATGGCTCGCCTCCGCAAGCGCTTTAAGCGCGTCCTCCTCAAGCTTGACCTTGACGATCTCATTCTTGAACTTTTGGACCCCTCTACCATCCTCGCTTGGAATCGTCGCTCCTACCTTTGGATCGCCTATCCCAACCGTGAAGATTGGAATTCCGCGCTTACTCGCTGCACTGGCGTTCTTCATCGCGTCCCCGCGCAAATCCCCTCCGTCCGATATGATTATAATCGCATTGTGATCATCGGCCGCCGGATCCAACGCCTCCAACGCCGCCTTGATCGCAGAGCCAAGATCGGTCTCTCCGCGAGGCGCCGACTCTGGCGTAATATGCTCCAATGCATTACGTAAAAATCCATGATCCGTCGTTAATGGACATATCACCACGCCCGCGCGACGAAACGCCACCAATGCGCAACGATCTCCATTAAGCGAATCGATCAGATCCGCCACATCCGCCTTCGTGCGCTCCAATCGATTCGGCCGAACGTCTTGC
>CALCDB010000109.1 GCA_937901395.1 uncultured Verrucomicrobiota bacterium | reverse complement strand
TTTAAGCGTGAGAAAAATGCTGATAAACGCTTATTATCTGCACTTTGCATTGGTAATGAAGGTGCTAATGATGTTCAGAATCCGAACATGGATGTTCAAAATCCGAACATGGATGTTCAGAATCTGAATATGGATGTTCAGAATCCGAATACAAACAATAATAAACAACACAAAAACAAAAACACACAGTACTGTGGGTGTGATGATTTGGAAGAAAGGATAGTAGAGGGTCTGTCCCTGAAATTCCCTTAAAATCTCAAAAATGTCAGCAGGCGATGCGCGGAAATATGCTCGAAAAACATTTACTCGGACAATAGGTGATAAAGCGTACGACATGATAAGGGATAATTTAAAAGAATACGGACTTAAGATTGACAATACTAGTAGTAGTGGAAGAATGTTTCTTCCATTATCAATATCGGTATAACTTGTAAAAAGTATATACTATTTCAATTTTCCACGCAGTTAAGATGTGGAAAAACGATAAGTTAACATAATTGGAGAATATTTGATTTTCCATGCAGTTATCTAGTTTTGATGTAGTTTTTGGGTGGAAAATTAAAAAAGCGAGTAAAAAACGTTAAAAACATTGATTTTCCACGTGGAAAAACGCCCTGGAAAATCACTTTTTTCCGATTTTCCATTTTTCCACACGCATATATATAATATGCGTGTAATGGAAAATTGCTGGAAATCATACCGCGAATCTTTTGTCTAACTTCGAGGAGTTGTCTCCGATTTCGTAGATAGGATTAACAGGATTGAAGCGGTGGAAATAAATTGGTGCAGAGATATAGACACCTCACGCCAAATTTTTTGGTATAATATCTGGCTGTAGGAGATGAGCAGGAGTTGAAGAGATATTCAAGAGGATTTTTGCGAATCGCGTTTTTCATCGTTCGTCCGACGAAGATCGTATTGGATTGGTTTCGGGGGACGATGCTTTATACGCGGCGCAACACGAAGTGGTTCGTGCGCATATTCGAATTGGGCAATGGAATCAACGAAGCATTGCTTGACTTTGGCTCGTTGCGTCCGGACGGCATCATCACCTGCGGAGCGCCGGTGAGGTTCATAAGGGACTTCTTCGCGGCGAGGGGGATGGGCGATGTGCCGATCATGGCGTTTCCGCAGCAGCCGTATTTCGGGGTAGGTTCGGTGACGCTGGATTTCGACGAGATCGCGAAGAGGGCGATGGAGTTGTTCAAGCGTCGTGGTTGCAGGCACGTCGTATACGTGGGGGCGCATCTAACGAACGGGATTCGTCTTTCGCGTGCGCTTGCGAGGGCGTTCGTGAAGGCGGCGGAGGCGGCGGGGCTCACGTATTCGATTCCTCCGCGCAAAACGTATTCGAGCATAGGGATTCGCGTTGCGGAGTGCGACGAGGCGATGCGTCAGCTCAAGAAATTTCCCAAGCCGTGCGGGATTCTCACGTACGATGATGGAATCGGTAGGGATATGCTCGATCTTTGCCGGCTATGCGACATAGCGGTTCCCGGTTCCGTATACATGCTAGGGATTGATGACGACGAGTTGGTATGCGAGAATTCGTATCCGACGCTATCTTCGATTCAGTTGGACTACGTGGAAACGGCGTACGAGGCGGCGCAAGCGCTTGACAACATGATCAGGAAGCGCACGAAGAAACTTCCGCGACTCGTCTGCGGCGTAAAGGGAATCACCGAGAGATCGTCAACCCAAGATCCCAAGGGAGTGGGGAGATTGGTCACATTGGCGCGCGAGTACATCGCGGAGAATGCGTGCAGGAGAGGCGGCCTCAATCAGCATGACATAGCCAAGCATTTCGGCGTTTCGATCAGAACTTTGCAGTTGCGGTTCAAGGAATCGCGCGCGACCGATTCGATCCTAAGCGAAATTCGGCGAGTGCAGCTGAAGAACGTCTGTCGGCTTCTGACGACGACGGACAGGGCGATCGAGGATATTACCTACGATTCCGGTTTCAAGTCGCTCTCGCGGCTGAAGAGCATCTTTCAGGCGAAATTCGGGATGAGCATGCGGGACTATCGCAATTCCATCAAGAACGGACATCCCCCCCCCCCCACTACTTGTAGATAAATAATCGTTGCGCATAAGAAAATATTTTTATGCGCGAAATAGGGTATTCATATCGTCGAGAATATGATATACTACACCTAATTTTGGGAGAACTTTACACATAAACAGGTAAGGGTAAACACAAAACAAAATAAAGAATAAGGAGACATAGTTATGAAGAACATAGCGAGAATCGCATTCGCGATGGCGATGATGATGGCTTTGCCTGCAACGACGTGGGCGGCGACATATGATGGTACGCTTGAGGTCAAGACCTGGTCGCAAGGCGGCGGTCTGGTTTCCGCCTCGCAGAGCACGACGCCTGGCGAGTATGCTGCGACCAGTTCTAGCCATTACCAGCAGAGTCAATCTATACTTGCTCCAAGCAGCAAGGACTTTACCTTCTACGCCTTCGCCAAGCCGGAGGACGGTTATAAGTTCGCGGGATGGTTCATGTCTGATGCGTGCGAGGGTGCTCCTGAGTCCGACAAGGCGGACGGCTATAAGGTTACTTTCTCCGTCGGTAAAAACAAGAGCGTCACGAAGACCTACTATGCGAAGTTCGTTTCGGCGGCATCGAAGGTTGATATTGCCGATACTGAAATCACGCTCAATCCTTCATCTACCAACTACACGGGTAGTGAGCAGACAACGACGATAACGGTGGAGTATGGCACGACGACGCTGGTTGAAAACGAGGACTATACGGTGAGCGGCGACAGGAGCGCGACCGGTTCTGCGTTCGAGGATAAGACCTATACGGTGACGATTACGGGTATTGGCGATAACTACGAGGGTTCGGTCGATAAGACCTGGACGATTAAGGCGCCGACGGGAGAGTTCGATGATGATGCGCTCAGTGCTTCGTCTGGTTGCACGGCAGAAGGCAACACGGTTACGGTTACTGATTCGACGGCGCTTGCGTACGACCCGGAAACGCTGAAGTATTCTGCTGCGATGACCGTTACATGGCCGGCACCGGTTACGAAGAGTTACACTTGGACTGATTACGGCACGGCGACCTATATTGATGCGCCTCATGCGTTTGTGGCCGCGCCGAACGACGTGACCTATTCGGGTTCGCAGGTTCTTGATGATGGAACTGAGACATTGGGATTGAGCGCGGCAACCGCCGAAGGCCAGTACGCATATTCGCTTGGTAACACCAAGAAGTTTACCTATTTCAAATCTCTGACTTTCACGGCTGAGTTCACCGCAGAGGAAGTTGCTCAGGCCATTGCCGAGCAAAAGACGTCGTTCGACTATTCGATGACCGCGTGGTCGATCGCGTGGAGAGGCGGCGACGAGAATACTTGCGGTAGCGATACCGGCATCAAGCCGACGACCTACACGCTGACGATTCCGCTTGAGGGCATTGTGCTCAACGACGAGAATGGCAATCAGGTATATCCGCATGTTGATTTTGTGGCGGAGATTGGTTTGAAGAAGTTCGCGACGCTTGGCGCGGCGCTTGATGTGGTTGATGAGGGCGAGACGGTAACGCTCATCGCTGATGCGGAAGCGGGTGAGTTCACGGTTCCCGCGGGAGCGACGCTTGATTTGGTTGGCTTCGGCAATGCGGCGGCGACGTATGTGATCGACGCGAACGAGAGCGGAATCGCCACCGTCAAGTCCACCAAGAAAGAGACGGTTTCGGCCACCACCGGCTACAGGGTCGTGACGGACACGACGACCGAGCCCGGCATTTACATCTATACGCCTGAGCTCGACCACCAGCATTCGTGGACATTTGAGGTAGAGGAAGATGGTATTACCCTAACGGCGACATGCGGTAATCCCGATTGTACGATCGAGGGCGCGACGCTCCAGCTGCAGCTTCAGGGCGTAGAGGATAAGGCCTACGACGGTCAGGGCATCTCGCCAGCGATTGTGGATATCGAGAAGGAGGGAGATAAGTTCCGCGAAGTAATCAAGGGCGTGGAGGTTGGCGAAATCACCTACGAGCGGCCGGAATACAGCGCCGGGAAGTGGTATACGGGCGCGTACACCGCGAGCTGCGTGGTGACGATCGACGAAACGCCCTACACGCTCACGAAGGACTTCGAGATCACCAAACCGGAAGGCGGTTATACGAGCGGCTTTGAGGCGCAGGGAGTCGGTGGATACGATGTCCGCTTTGACACGCTTCTTGAGGCGACCGGCGTGGCGAACGAGGGCGATACGATTTACTATAAGGGCGGCAACTTGACGGGGCAGACCACCACCTTCTCGTCCAGCAAGAACATTACGCTCGATCTCGGCGGGGCAAAGTTGCAGCGCGATGCATACCAAACCGTCACGCTCACGAACGGTGGCGCGGGAACGGTTACGCTGACGAACGGCACGATCGTCCAGCCGAAGGCGGGCGGTGCCTTGGGTAGCGCAGGACAAATGAATATCGAAGGCAACTTCGCGTTTGCCGAGATTGAGACGAAGAACCGCGCGACGAGCGCCACTAACTTCTTCAAGCTGACGGTCAAGTCCGGTACGGTTACCGTGTTGGGCGGCAAGTACACGTCGCAGTTTGTGGCTGACGGCGGGACGGTCGTTTACCAGGGCGGTCAATTCTGGGACGGAAAGTATGGTAGCCGCGCCTATTTCACGAAGCCGACTCCGGCCGAGGGATATATCGTGATTCCGGGCGAAGAGAAGATGGATGACGGCAATGGAGATTCGCGTGATTTGGTCTGGAAGATCGTCGCGCATACTCACGAGATCGTCTACTCCGCTGCGGGCAACGTGATTACGGCGACGTGCGATGCGGAAGACCACGAATATTGCGGATATGGCGAAGAGACGCTTACCTTGAAGGCGGAAGACCGCGAAGCGACGGGCGAGCCGTACGAGGGCGCGTCGATTGAGTATAGCGAAAACTTCCCGGTGAAGGACGTGAAGATCGAATACTATCAGGGCGATGCGAAGCTCGAATCCGCGCCGAGCGAGGTTGGCGACTATGTGGCGAAAGCGACGGTCGAGGACGCGACGGCGGAAGCGCCATTCAAGATTAACCACAACCACCAGTTCTTCCACGATGCGCTTGATGCGATGACGATTGGCGTAAAGTGCGTCACGGAAATGGGCACTTGCGACTATCAGGATTGGAAGAGGGCGACGCTTACGGCGGACGACACCAAGGCCTACGACGGAACTCCATACGCCGCTTCGTTCGAGCTCGAGGAGGGCTTCCCGACGAAGTACGTCACGGTTTCGCTCGAGTATTGGGTGAAGAACGGCGAGGAGCTTGAGGACGCACCGAGCGCGGTCGGCGGCTACACCGTGAAGATGGTGACTTCGGAAGACGATACGCCCAAGTACACGCTGGAAAAGGACTTCGCCATCGATCCCGCCGATCTCGCGGGCGCGACGATCACGCTCAGCGAGACGAGCTTCAATTTCGACGGCTACGAGAAGAGCGTGACTATTTCGTCCGTCAAGTTCGGCAACCTGACGCTTACGGAAGGCGTGGACTACGAGATCTCCGAGGAGAGCGTTCTCACGGCGGCTGGCGAGGGTCGCGTCGACGAGACGTTCACCGTCAAGATCGAGAGCATCGAGGGCGGCAACTTCGTGGGCGAGGCGACGACGACTTGGACGATCGTTGCGGGCAAGGAGCGCGACGACTTCAAGTTTGGCGCGGGTACCGCGAGCGGCGAATACGGCGAGGTAGTCGATAAGACGCTGACCGTGACCGATTCCACCAAGCTCGTCTACAATGGTGACGGAACCTGGTCGATGGCGATGGACATTGCTATGCCGATTGATGGCAATGTAGGTGAGCATTTCGTGCCGACGACGAAACTCTACTTCAGAAATCCGCAGACTGGCGAGATCGTGATCGGCAATAATGCGGAGGCGTGCGGAGCGATTGGCGTAGTGGTAAGCGATCGAATTGCCTCTGGCGATTATCGCGCGGTTACTTCATTCGCGTGGACGGAGAAAGTATCTCTCGACGAGATCGAAGATGCGATACTCGCCGGCGAAGATAGCATCGTCCGCACGCTGAAGGTCTGGTCGCCGAAGTGGTCTGACAAGGTATTGTACGTTATCAATATCGATAACCACAATGGCTTGCCGGTAACGGAATACAAGATGGAGCTTCCGCTTGCGGATCTCGTTCTGCCGGTAGCGGCGGATACGGAACTCAGGATGGAAGGGACGATGTTCGCGAATAATGAGGAATTCGACGACTACGAGCTTTTGCTCGGCAAGGGAGCGAAGGTATATGGCGATCCAAATTACGAGGACGAAGAAGGTTATTTCGGCTACTTGCCGAATGAAGACCTCCTCAAGACGGATGTCGAGGGCTACAACGTAGGGTGCGATGATAGCGATGAGAGCAACATCTTCTACACGACCGTCGCCAAGAAGTACAACCTCGCGTATGAGTTCGTGGATGAAGACGGCGCGCCGCTCGATGGCGTAACGAATCCTTACAAGGATAAGAAGACCTACACGATCGAGGACGAGATAATCTTCAGCGAAGCGGCGACGCTCGAGGGCTACGAGTTCATCGAGTGGAGTCCGGCGAAGATCGAGAAGGGCACGACTGGCAAGCAGACGATTACCGGCATCTTCAAGGTGATTGCGGTTCCTCCTACGGCGGTGGTAACGCCGACCGTGGTTACGGGGTTGGATGGCGCGGCGAGCTTCGAGCTCAAGACGGACGCGATTGGCTATGACGATTGGAATGTTGATTTCATCGTTACGACTGATAAGGATGTAGGCGAAGGCGTGATTACGCTCAAGGGAGCCGATCCACGCGATCCGGTTGATCCGACGGCGCTGGTGGAATTTCCGCCGACTGCGTTCACGGCGAACGTGCCGGTTAAGTTGCTCGCCTCGCAGGGAATTACGATTTCCTACGCGCAGCTGACGGCAGTTGCCACGAGCTATACTTGCGGCGTAAAGAACAACTCGCTCAGCGAGGATACGGAGTTCACGATTCAGATCGTGCTTTCGAAGGATGACGAAAATATCATCGTAGAGGGCTCGACCTTCGTTGCTACGCTTAACGCGAACATTCTTCCGACGGCTACGGTGACTCCGATCACGGAGGAGGACTATGAGGCGGCTGTTGAGTTCGCGATGGGTAAGATCGGCGCTGGCTATGATAACTGGACGGCCGAGTTCATTCTTACTTCCGATGTCGCGATTGGCGCTGACGAGATTTATCTCGCTGGTAGCTATGAGGCGTACTTGGATGGCGCGTGGGTCGAGATCCCATTCCCGGGCTGCGCGGCTAATGAAGAAATCGGCATTCTCAAACTTGTCGGCTACAACGATATCACGGTAAAGACTGCATTTGACGTGATCAAGAGCTTCAAGTGCGGAGTAAAGAATATCGCGCTTAAGAACGATGCGACCTTCACGCTGAAGCTCGTCATCACCGATGGCGAGACCACGAAGGAGATTTGCTCGATCGACGGCCTCACGGTCGAGAAGAAGGCGATCGATCCGGTGGTTCCCGGCGAGGACATCATAATCCCCGAAGGCAAGGACGCGCATGAATACGCGGCGGAGATCGAGGCGAAGAAGGCGACGCTCCTCAAGGCGCCGATTACGCTCGAGGGCGACGAACTCGCCACCTATCAGAGCTACTTCACCGCGCAGGTGGTCGACGTGACGGTTCAGTTCGTGTTGAACGACGAAGGCGAGGCGGCGGTCGAGGCGGCGGTCGAGGCGGCGAAGCGCGAGGCGCTTGCGGTCGCGCTTTCGGCGGACGAGACCACGTTCACGCCGAGCGCTCCGCTCAAGGGCTTCTACCATTCGCTCAAACAGGGCGAAGATTTCCTGGCGCTCGCGTTCAACGTAGAGGGCGACAAGAACAAGATCGGCGACGACATCAGCTTCGAGCTGGTGAAGCCGTCCGACAAGGGATTTTATCGGTTGATTATAACTCCAATCCCATACAAGGAATGACAGCAAGGAGGAAGGCGATATGAAAAGACTGTTGCTATTGGCGGCCATGTTGGCCGGCATCGGTGTTGCGCACGCTAAAGGCGTTGCGCAATGGGATAATGGCGAAGAGACGATAACGTATTCGAAGTTATCGTCGGCGATTGACGCGGTGATGGAAGCAAGCGACGATTCGCATCGGACGCTTGAGATTCTATCGAGCTGTTCATCGTCGAAAGGCGCGAAGGGCATCGTCTTTTCCGTCGTTTCCGATGTCACTCTGACGCTCGAGGGCGGGGAGTGGATGGGTTGCGGCTTCATCGGCGAAGGCAAGAGCGTAATCATCGGCGGAGCGTACGACTTCGATCCATCCGCATTGCTCGGCGAGGGCTGCTCGGCAAGCGAAGCGGATGGGGTGTGGACGGTATCGACCGGGCACACGCATGATTGGAAATTCCTCGCGGATGGCGCGACGCTGACGGCGAGTTGCTCCTGCGTAGAGGAACCGCTCGCGTTGACGCTGACGGCTACAGGCAAGGAGTATGATTCGAAGGCGCTCACCGCCGCATTATCGGGCAAGGCGGCGTTCGTGAAGGCGACCGGAGCGACGATTTCGGAGATCGCCTACTACAAGGACGGGGTCGCCACATCGACGGTAGTGGACGCGGGTAGCTACGAGGCGCGGGTGGGAATCGCGCTTGGCGGGGGGAACTGGGAGATAAAGGCGCCGTTCGAGATCGAACGGGCGTCGCTCACCTCGCTCACGCTTGAAGAGCCAACGAGCATCCTTTTCGATGGCGACAGCCATACCATACAGATCGCATCGGTCAAGGCGGGCGAGCTCGCGGCGACGTATGCGGAGACGGCGCAAAGCTGCCGCACCACGCGGAGCGTTGGAACATGGACGGTGGAAGTCGAGGGGACCGGCAACTTCAAGGGGACGGCTACGGCGACGTGGACGATTCGTGATTTGACGGGAGAATTCGGCGCTGTGAGCACGACGAGCGAAGGCTGCGTAATCGATGGCACGACGTGCAGGGTAGCGGATTCGACGAAGCTCGCTTATGAAAATGGCGGTTGGACGATGAATATGACGGTTAAGATACCTCATGCGGGAACCGCCTTGGGTAATTACAACATTCATCCGGCGGCGTTGATTCGCTTCAGCTCGGCTGATGGCGTAACGACGCAAGGCGCGGCGATTCCGATTGTGGCGGGAACGTATCGCGGAGAGACGGATGTGGAGAGTTTCACTTGGGCGGCGAGCTTCACGCTTGACGAGATCAAGGAGGCGGAAACGGAAGGGACGCTACGCAAGACGTTGACCGTATACGAACCCGCGTATTCGGAGTCGGTAACGCTGGTCGGGACGTTGCACAACGGCGGAGGCATTCGCGAGACGACGTTCGCGATCGAGGTTCCGATCGAGGGATTGTTCCTCTTCGACGAAACTGGTTTGCAGGTCTATCCCGAGTCGCACGAACATCAATTCATGTATTCGACGCCAGGAAACAAGAATGTGATCAACTGCGTCTGCGTCGGCGAATCGGCGGAGAAGTGCTATTACAACCAGATCGGCGGCGTAAACCTCGTACTCGTCGCCGAAGACGCGAAGAAGGATAAGGATGGCAAGCCCTACGCCGGCGCAAGGATCGATATCGACGCCGCTTTCCCGGTGAAGGACGTGAAGATCGAATACTATCAGGGCGATGCGAAGCTCGAATCCGCGCCGAGCGAGGTTGGCGACTATGTGGCGAAAGCGACGGTCGGGGGCGCGACGGCGGTGGCCGAATTCAAGATTTTGAGTCGCGCGCGTAATTTTGATTTAGGAGGAATCGAGCTCGTTGCTGGCAAGACGACGGGTTACGATTTCAGCAACGGCACGCTCAAGATGCTCGACGGAACCGGCTGGAAGCATTGTGCGGCGAAGGACGCTCCCGACGGCAGCGGAACCGAGGGATGGTACGCGACCTTCACCGTCGATTGGCCGAACGAGACGTTGAACTACACGCGTTTGGAGGCGGCGAAGTTCACGGTGGATGGCATCAAGGATGCGAGCGGTGAAGCGAAGCGCATATTCACCGGAGAAGACGATATTCCCGGAGTCGAGGTAAAGAAGAGCATTACCGGCGTCATTAACGGGTTCGTCTGGTATGTGCGGGTAACGCCCGAAGAGCTCGACGCTGCCGCCAAGGCGGGGCAGTCGGTCCTTACGCGCGAATTGACGGCGTGGGGCGATACGTGGTCGAGCGTCATCACCAAGGACGACGACGGCGTCGCGCCGATGATGCTTATCGTAACCACCTCGCTTGACGGGCTGAAGCTGTATGACAGCGAGGGATATCTCCGTTATCCGATTCACGACCACGAATGGAGCTTCGAGGTAGACGGCGGAACGCTAAAGGCGACATGCGGCTGCGATGGGTGCCGCTACAACGAGTTGCCGTTGACATTGGCGTTGACCGCTGGCGACGACAACGGCCGACTCTGCAACGGAAAGGCGTTGGCGGCGAAGGCGACTTGCGACGCCGATTTCGAGACGATCACCGGCGCAACGATTGGCGAAATCGTCTATCGCAACGCCGATGGAGAGGCGCTCGATTCCGCACCGATTCAGCCCGGCGAATGGACGGCGAGCGTGACGGTGACGACGGCGGGCGGCGATTACACGGTCAATGTGGCAATCGTGATTCGCGCGGGCGAGATCGTCGTTGACGGCATCCACTACGAGGGCGTCGATACCGCGACTCAATTCGCGAAGAACGCGACGATCTCCATTTCGCTCGGCAAGGATTTCGTCGCGAACGGACCTTACGTAATCAAGGGCGAGAAGACGCTCGATCTCAATGGCTTCAAGATCGTTTCCGCCGAGAACACGACCATCTTCCGCAATGAAGGCACATTCGCCATCGACGACCTTTCGAGGAGTGGCGGGGGCGCGATGGAAATGAATTCGACCGATTCCCCGAGTGGGTATCTGGTAGAGAATGAGGGCACGCTCGCGATTGAGAACGGAACGTTCGTTGGAGCGTTTCTGAATGGCGAGGGGAAGACGATTCAACTTTTGGGCGGCGTCTATTCGGTCGAGCCCGAGAAGGGCTGGGTGTTGGATGGATACGACATCATCCCGCGCACCATTGAGGGAATGAACTGGTGGGCGGTGGAATCGCACGAGCACAGATACCAGTTCATTGGGTTCGGTTCGGTGATGACGGCGACCTGCTCGCACCTATTGATCGAGGAGAGACTTTTCAAGGGGAGCACCATTCCGTGGACGCATTGCGATGCTCGCGAAATGCTGATGGTGCTCGGCGGCGGCAAGATCGGCGGTGTCGAATATACGGGCGAACCAGTGCAGCCGACCGTCTATTATGTGAATGTCGAGGAATTATTCAAGGCAATCGACAACTACGGATTGAAGAATCTCGTTAAGGATCTTGGCATTACCGATGTGTTCGAGGCGTTGGTGGGTATGCTTAAGTCCGGCATTGGCAGCATGTTCAACGCGCAATCGAATGGTGGAATAAAGGATGCGATACTTGGCGCCATCAACAACACTGAAGACGAGCAGACGTTGCTCAATCTTCTCAAGATGATTGGCGAGGGCATATTCGATTCAGAAGATCGCTTCGCTTCCTTCAAGTCGGCGTTCATCACCCAAGAGGAATACGAGAAGATCACCGGTGCGAAAATCGTCGGCTTCACCTATTATGACTCCAAGGGCAACGAGCTCGCCGAAGCGCCGAAGGATGTCGGATCCTGGACGATGAAGGCGACGATCATCACTCAGAAGGGCAACACGGTTTCGCTCAAGAAGTCCTATCGGATCAAAGCGACTTCCATCGCGGCGGCGTCGATTGAGTGCGAACCCGCGATTAACGCGCCTTTGACCTATACCGGTAGCCAAATCGACCTCGATGTGAAGTCCGTGCGCATCGGTTCCATCGTGCTCGCCGGCTACAACACGGTCGATGAGCTTTTCGAGGCGATTAAGAGCGGCAAGCTTACGGCGCTCGACCTCTACAACATCCTGAAGGATATCGGCAAGTTCCGCGATTCGATGCCCACGTTCGCGGATTGGCTCAAGGAATTCGCCGGCATCATCACCGGCGAGCGTTCGCTGGAGGAGTTCCGCGCCGACATCGAGGCGATGCTCAAGGGCCGCGTGCTCGAACCCGGAGTGGATTACGAAATCGAAGGTACGCTTTCGGCGATGGACATCGGCGAATACTCCTTCACCGTAAAGGGCATCGGCAACTATTCCGGTTCGATCAAGAAGAATTGGTCGATCGTGCAGTCTACGCACCAGTTCCCGGCGGGAGCGTTCGAGCAGCTCAGGATCGTGACCGATCCAGATACCGGCGATAGGACGTTTGGCGTGAAGGTGAACTACTATTCGCTTTTGGCGCTTACTACTTACGTGATGCCTGAGAACGCACGCCTCCAGTTTTCGCTTGCGCCGGACGAGATCTACAACGGGCGCAATCTCGGCGATAGCGGACTTGATGTTTCCGCAGAGATTGACAAGACCTTGATTGGCGGCAACGATTACCTCAAGTCGGTCACGTGGCGAATCAAGCTTTCGCAGACCAAGATCGACGAAGCGTTCGACGCCGGCTTTGACGAACTCGTTTACATCGTCACCGCAGGTGCGTTAGCTGGCGAGGGGAACGAGAAAGGATTCGCTGATACCGCATACGAGTTGCGCATCAATTTGCGCGACTACATCTCGCACAAGCACAATTGGTCGGTCGCGCAGACCGACGCGGCTACGTTGACGGCGACTTGCGTCAACGCGACGGGTTGCGGACATCCCGAACCGATTAAACTCGCAGTCGGAGAGAACGGCGCAACGGCGATCGCGTTCGATGGCGAGGCCCACTTCGCCGAGCTCGATGGCGCGAAACTCTTCACCCACTTCACGGGTGCGGTCATCGATTCGCTTGAATATGTGGACGCGGAGGGACTGGCGGTAGATTCGATTATCGAGCAGGGCGTATATGGTTGCACCGCCAAAGTTACGGTCAATGGCGAGACCTATGCGCTTGTCGGCGAGGTGGAAATTCTGCCTAACCGCGAATTCGGCGCGAACGCGCTTAGCGAGAAAGTGCTGAATGCGCGTTGCGGCACGGTGGACGGCAACACGATGACAGTGACCAATCCAAGCGGTCTCAAGTACATTGACGGAAAGTGGTATTGCGCGATCAACATCGCGTGGCCAAACAACACGGAGCAGATATTCCATGCTCCGCAATATACCGCGCCGGACGATTTGCGTCTTGAGGGCGATGTCGCGAAGGGCGAGACCACGGTCAATACCGCCAAGTTCCTGCGCATCAGGAAGCTATTCCAGCCCGAGGAATATGTCAAGTCGGTTGATTGGGAGATCGGTTTTTCGCTCGACGACATCAAGGCGGCCGAGGGAGCGGGCGAACTCGTTTACACGCTCGTCGCCGGAGCGAATCGCGGAGAGAACGATGGCGAGGGTCTTACTCCGACCGAATTCAAGGTCGTGGTTCCGATAGACGAGAATCTCGTCCTTTGCGATGGCGAGGGCAATCAGCTTTATCCGATGCTAAAGGCGCAAGGGGAGCAACTTTTCGCGTTGGTGACGGCGGCGATGCCAATGAGAGAAGTGGCCTACACCGGCGAGGAAGTCGAAGCGCCGGAAGTAGTGGTCTCTTACAATGGACAGAAGTTGCGTCGAGGCGTGGACTTCGTGCTCGAACGCGATTTCAAGGGCGTTAAGATTGGTACTTACGTACTCGTGATTCGTGGCATTGGAATCTTCGCCGGGGTCAAGATTGATCTCGAATGGGAGATCAAGGCCGAAGTTCGTCACAACTGGAATGTACGTCCACTATCAGTTTGTGGTGAAGCATGCGGAATCATGAGCCGCGAAGGAGATACGTTTATCGTAACGAAGCCGGAGAATCTCGAACTTCGCGACGGCAAGTGGCATGCGGGAATCGCCATCAACTGGCCGTTTACCGTTAATTTGCTCAATCTCACGGATTCTTCGTTCACCGATCCCGAACATGCGATTGTGCGAGTAGGCGAAGAGGGAACGCCATTCAGCGTAGCGGATTGGGAAAAGGGACGGATTACGCTCGACGATTGCGAACTTGACTGTGATATCGGCGTCAACTCATTCCTCCTGCCGCGTTGTCTGCAGCTGAGGTACGTTCGTGAAATCGATTGGACGGTTGCCTTTACGCGCGAAGAGGCTCAAGCGGCTCAGGCGGCCGGCGAGGAGTTCATCGTGCGCAAGCTGATTCTGAGTTCGCCCGCGTGGAGCCACGATCCCGATGGCGTGGAGCCGACTACCTTCAAGATCGTGGCCAAGGTCTCCGATATTCTTTCGCTGCACAAGTTGCCGATTAAATGCGCGCAAATCGAGTTGCCGAATGGTTGTCAACGCGAGTTGGTCTGGCGCGATTGCAACATCACCTTCTTCGACGGAAGGATTTCGTACAGGGGCATGCCGCTCTTCGAGGGAGCCGACTACGAGGTCGAAGGCGTGAGGGCGGCGAAGGAAATAGGCGAATATACCTTGACCATAAAAGGCATCAACAATTTCGAAGGCACGATAGAGTACACCTTCAAGATCGTCGAGCCGCGTCGTCCGTTCGGTTGCTTCGCGATGCATCCGATCGACTTCAATCCAACGCCGAAGTGGGAGCGTTGCGAGAGCAAGGAAGCATTTGAACGCGAGCGTGATTTCAAACCATGGCAGGATCTCGATAGGCATGGTAGGAGGTGCCCGATGGATCGTCGGTGGGAGCCATACAATCCCTACGCAACCTACGGCTACTTCACCCATGAGGACGATACGACCATATTCGTGGTGACGAACGGCAATCATCTCGCGTATTCGCTTTGTGGCGACAAGTGGTATTCGGGCATGGTGATAGATTGGCCTACGATAATCGATCCATGCGATTCGATGCGCACTCGCTTGACGGGACCATGGCAGGCGCGCTTTGATTTGTCAACGCGGCCGGGCATCACGAATTGCGTGGCGGACATCATGCTTGACGATATATTCTGCTTCTCCAACCGTCTGCGTGGCGAGACGATGGGCGCGGCGGTCGGGCTATATCGCTATCCGTTCGAGCCATTGCCGTTCGAGTACGTGGATGCGCTCGCATGGGCTCCGGCGATCGACATCGCCACCTTGCAGGCGGCCAAGGCGCGCGGCGACGAGTACGTGGACTACATACTGACCGCCGGTTCGCCGGCGTGGCTGTGCGATCCGGATGGAGTGAAGTGGACGAAGTTCGCGATTCGCATACCGCTCGACATCGAACTCTTCGATTGGTGCGAACAGCGTTGGCCGTTGCATGATCATGATTGGGCATTTTGGGTTGACGATCTCAATTACATCGCCTTCGCCGAGTGCTTCAACCTCGATGGGCTTTGCGATGTGCGCGGGCAGACTTTGCGCATGAATTTCGCCGCGCCCGCTCAAACCAAGCGTTACGATGGCGAACCATTCGTCCAGACTTTGGCGGGTCTCGATACCTACGTGAAGAAGACTGGCGCGGTGGTGGATCCGATTACCTACATCGATCTCTCCGATGGCTCGCCGCTCGCTGGGGCGCCGGTCGAGGTAGGCATGTACAAGGCCATGACTACGATCACGGTGAGGAATGGCGCGAAGAAGCTGCATATCGAAACTTCCCTCACCATCGAGCCGGATTCGCCGACGCGTCCTTTCCGCGAGGATGCGATGACGCCAATTCCAGGACGCAACCCCGATGTGCCGATTGGCGAGGTCGATCCCGCCAAGCGCGAATTGCGCATCACCTGCTCCACCAACCTCACGTATGACGCGGAGTCGAAAACCTGGTATGCGGGCTTCGTGGTGGAGTGGCCGTGCTACAAGGGGAGCGTGGTTCAGCGCGGCGGAAACACCTATTGGATCAATCCGCAATTCACCGACGTTGAGCATGGCATGATATCGCTTTCGGAGGAGACGGGCGAGCTGTCGATTGGCGAGGAGCAATTCGGGTGGTGTCGCGGGCGCATCGGCGATTGGCAGTATCTCGGCGAGACCAACGCCATCACCAGTGTCACTTGGAGGATTCCAATTACCATCTCGGCGATCGAAGCGGCGCTTGAACGCGGCGAGACGGAGTTCGTATATACGCTGACGGCGGGGTCGGATCGCTGGCTTGGAGACGGCGAGGGCATCGCGGAGACCGTCTTCACGATGGTGGTGCCGATTGACGATCTTGTGCTGACGGACGAGAAGGGCGAGCAGGTGTGGCCAGTGAAGTGGTTCAATATCGTCTATAAGCCTGGCATCGGCGGGCAGGGCACGATGGAGAGCGAAAAGCGGCTGTGCGGACTCAGCAAGGCGCTCACCCCATGCGCCTTCGTAAACGCCCCGCTCTACCTCAAGGGATGGAGCAAGGATGGAACGCGAAGCGTCCATTTCGCCGATGGACAGGTAGTGAAGGATCCGGTCGGCAAGGGGAAGACGCTGAATTTGACGGCGGTGTGGACGAAGAATCCAGTAGTCGCCGGGGATATACCTGGCGATGCGCTGGCGGTCGAGGTGACGCTGGTTCCGGCGGGCAAGACGGTGGAGGAGGGGACTCCAGTTCCGGTATATGGCGACGCGCCGAATTTCCGTTATGTGGCCGAATTCCCGGCGGAGGGCGAGTACGATATCGTTGTCGTGATCACGGAAGCGGATGGAACGAAGACGACTATCACGCAGATGGTTACGATCGACGAAGATAGGCGCGAGCCAGGCACCGGTAAGTTGCCGGATGCGCCAGTCGTGCGCCCAGAGGGGAATTGGTCGTCCACCATCGACAATTCGCAGGCCGGCGAATTCGTCGTGATCGCTGGCGGCATTGACGAGATGGTCAAGCACATCGTGCGGCCGGAGGAGAAGGCGGCGGAGAGCGAAATCGAATTGCGCTTGGTAAGCAAGCAGATGCCCGCCGACGATTCCACCTACGGGTACGCGCAGATTATCGCGGCGAAGCGCTGCGCGTGCATCAAGCCCGTCGATCTGCGGCTTGAGAAGTATTTGGATGGCGAATACGTTCAGAAGTATCGCGATACCACCACGCCGCCGGATGGCTCCTCCACCGAGGAGTACAACGGCAACATCAAGATCGTGATCCCGTTCCGCAAGGAAGGACGCGTCAACTTCAGCGTGGTCAGATACTACGAGAAGGAGGAGGGCGAGCCGAAGACGGGTAGCGTGGACGAGCTTCTGGAGCTCGACGAGGCGCCCGCGAAGGGCAAGGAGGGCTTCGTGCTGGACGAGGCGACGGGGACGATCACGCTCTACATCTCGAAGTTCACCACCTACGCCTTCGTTTGGGATGGCGCGCAAGTCGTGTTGAATAATCCGATGAGATGGGAATACGAGACGGGCGATTCCGCATGGTTCGGCTCGCTCGATCTTTCGTGCACGGCGGGTTGGGCTTCGTCCATCGAAAATCTGCAATTCGTGTTCGAGCGTCGTGTGAACGACAGCGGCACCGTGGTCGCGCAATTGATGAGCGCCTCGAAGCAGCATAGCATCAAGAACCCCGTCGTTTACGATGGCCGACTCTATGATGCGATTGATCTTCCGCGGGGCGAGGGTCACTTCTCGCTGAACGCGCCGGAGGATGCGCTTTGGGATATCGTAAAGACGGGACCCGCGAATCGTCAGTACGTGGACGTGGATGAAACCATCATCAACGTGTATCAGAATTTCCGCGCCGATACGAGCGTGAGGAGTCCGGCGGATCTCTTCGGCTGGGTCACCTACGATTCGTACGAGTGCACGTACTGGATTCCGGTTGGCTCGAACAGCGAAGATTTGCTGTTGGCGACGCAGGCGATTCTGAAATCGAAGCGGATTCTATCGGCGCCGCTCAGCGTGGCGGGTTTGAGCGCCACGCTCGCATACAATACGGTGAGCGAGAGCGTGGCCGATGGATGCGTGAACGTCGATGAGTTCAGCGTCGGCGATGGGGTGATTCACGGGCGTGTGAGCGCGCGCGTCGGCGGCGAGAAGAATCCATTCGGCCCCAACGTCGAAGTCCATCTGCTTGGCGCCAAGGATCTGTTGGATGAATACGTCGATCTCGGCAGAATCGTGCTGGACGAGAATGGAGCGTTCGAGGCGGATCTCGGCGAGACCGAGTATAGGTTGTTCAAGGTTCGTGCGCAAATTATCAATGATTTCAAATAAGGAGGAAAATCGATGAAGAAGGTTATTGTTGGCGTTATCATGGCGGCGGCGTGCGTCGCGTTCGCGGATGGCGAGGAGGCGACGTTCGGGGCGTGGCGAATTTCCGTCGGCGGGAATATGGCGTTCGGCGCTAAGGTGAGCGCGAATTACAATGGCAGGATGTTCAGGAACTTCTCCGGCAAGCCGACCAGAACGTTCAATCCCGCGAATGTGGCGATCGGGGATCAGTACGATTTCGACAATGGCGCGTATATCTTCGTCGATGGCAGCGGTCCATTCGGAAGTACGCGCAATTGGCGCATTCCGAGAAGCATGACGGAATGGGATGGCGCAAGGATGCAGAGGTCGCTCAACTTCTCCAATACCGAATTGAATGGATTCGGCGGTGGCGGCAGTATATCGTCGGACGATGGTTGGTCGGCTGGCGCATCGATTGAGCTTTCGCGCACGCTTTGGCAGATGGAGGAGTATGACTTTGGCGTCGATCTCGCGATTGGTTTCGCGTGGATGATGTGCAACAATATCCTCGATGGCTCTTCGATGGGGAAGTATTCGCGCACGACGTATAGCTACGAACCGCCGTCGGGCGGCTTGGCGTGGGACCCGAACTTCCCCACCTACAAGGGCGATTGGTATGGAGCCGGTCCCGATTTGGGCGTGGGGCAGGGCGATATCGGCTTCGATTCCGGCTGGACGTATCCAATCAATTCGTCGGGAATGTATGGAACCAATGTTTCTGGCGATTATGGCGAGATCGAACTTTCGGCGATCTTTCGGCCTTGGTATGAAATCACCGATTGGTGGCGCGTGTTCGGGTCGCTCGGTCTAGGCGTCGGTTATGGCAGCTTCGATTTCGAAATGCGCACGATTATGGAGGGGAAGCGCGTCTACAATGTGGATACCACCGAGAACAAGTGGGGGATGTATGGGCTCGTCGGCGGCGGAACCATCTTCCGGCTTTGGGATTTTGATTTGTCCACGGAACTCCTATATCGTTTCGGACAGAACGACATCGAGTTTGATAACAACTACGTGAGTTGTTCGCTCGAGAAGCCGAGCTTCGTTCTTCGCATCGCCGTCGGGTACGAGTTCTGAAGCAAATGCCCCATATAGAGAGGTAACTCTCCAGCCCCTTGCAGAGATACGGAATTGGCCCAGCGTTAATTCGGTTTTCCCCTTGCACACTTTTGGAAAATTGCCTTAGTCATATTGCGTTTTTGCCTTAGTCACGTTTGCTTTTCCCCTTAGTCATGTTGGCTTTTCCCCTTAGTCACATTGCCTTGTCCCCTTAGAGCAGGTAAGGCGGGGCGGCGCTAAGTTTGCGTCGCCCCGCCTTGTATGCCGTATGAACTTACCTCAACTTATGCGGCAGGGGTCGCGACCTGAACGCGGCGCTTAACTTCGCGCTGCATTCCGCCATCGAGACCGCCAGTCGTAACGATGTGTAAGGTGTAGTCGCCAACGGCGACGGTGCTTGGAATCGCTGCCAGCATAAGCGCCGACTTTGATTCAACCGTGCGCGTGAGCGTCGTCTTAACACCAGTCGAAGCATTGACGAGGAATACCTGCGCATCGGCGAAGCCGATGTTCGTTCCTACGCAACGCGCCTGCTTGCCCTGAAATAGGACATCGTATGGGCGCTTAGCGCGGAAGATTTCGTCCTCATCCTCTTCGCCCCACATTACGTTGTTGAATATTACCTTAGCGGCGTATTCATCCGTAACGATAGTCGGGCGCACGTTCGCGAGAGCACGGCGGATGGTTGGTTCAAGAGCGAGAATGACGATATACTCATTTTTCGTCCTGTCCCATTCGCCTTGCACGGTTTCGAAGGTTCCCTTGATTACGGGGAATACGGAGCCGAAGCCGAGATTCCAACGAACTGGGTTCTCAA
>CALCDB010000108.1 GCA_937901395.1 uncultured Verrucomicrobiota bacterium | reverse complement strand
TGGAAGCGGTTCAGGGCGAGGGCGGGGTAACGCCAGCCACTCCAGAGTTCATGCGGGGAGTGAGGGCGCTTTGCGACGAGAAGAACCTCATCATGATTTGCGATGAGGTGCAGTGCGGAATGGGGAGAACCGGCAACTGGTTCGCGTGGCAGGGTTACGAGGTCGCGCCGGATATCTTCACTTGCGCGAAGGCATTGGCGGATGGCATCCCAATGGGGGCGTTGATTTCAAACGCGAAGTTCGCGGATGTATTCACGCCATCTTCACACGCATCCACCTTCGGAGGCAATCCGGTTGCGGCGGCCGCAGCGAACGCGGTAATCGAAGTAATGGAAGAAGAAAAAGTGCTCGAGAACGCGACTAAGGTCGGCGAACTACTCAAGGAGGCGCTTAAGGGTTTCGTGGAGAAATACGATAAGCTCTTGGCGATGCGTGGAACGGGTATGATGCTCGGGTTGGTAGTCGATGGAGAAGCTGCCGAGATCGTGGAAGCATTCAAAGCGCAGGGCTTACTCACGCTCACGGCGGGCAAGAATGTAGTTAGGTTCCTGCCGCCTTTGATTCTGGAAGAGGACGACCTCGAAGACGCGATCGACATGATTTCCGATGCATTAGAGTGCGTATATGGAGATTAAGGCATTATGAAAAGATTCTGTCTGGCATTAGGATTGGCGGCCATATTGACGCTATCAGGTTCGGCGGTAGCCGCGCCCGGTGATTGGGTGAACTTTGACGACGAGCATTATATCGCGGGTCCTAAGGTAACGCCAGCGGAACTGCGAGGGAAAGTAGTGATCGTTGATATGTGGGCGATTTGGTGCGGGCCTTGCATCGCGATGTTGCCGCACACGCAGGCGATCTGGGAAGAGTACAAGAATCGTCCGGTAATCGTAGTCGGCAGTCATGTCAGCGGAGGGTACGACGAGGCGAGGGTAAAGGAGCTAATTACGAGCAAGGCGTTTTCGTTCCCATTCTATCTTTCCGCCAAGTGGGAAGGGAATGTTGGTTTTGACGGAGGAATACCTTTTCTCTACGTAATCAACGGCAAGGGAGAGTGCGTTTACGGGGGAAGAAAGCCCGACGAGATCAAGCGCGCGATTGACAAGGCGCTCTCGACCCTGTCGACGGCGGCGAATCTGCTGGGCGACGAGTCGGTATTAGTCGAGTACAAAAACCTGAAAGGCAAGATGGTGCTTGGCAAAAGCGTATTGCCGACTATGAAACGACTTAAGGACGATATCAAACTCGCGAAGCAGAATCCCAGTAGCTCCACTTACGCGAAGCGCAAGGTCGAGGCGATAAAGATCGCGAAGATGATTGACGAGCGCAAGAAAGAATTGCTCAAGTCGATTGAGAGAAATATCTCCGACGACAACAACGAGGAGGCGATCAAGGAGATTGATTTATTGGTTGGCACCTGGCCGAATCTCAAGGAGGAATGGATTGCGAAGCGGTCGGAGTTGAGCGGAAAGAAATAAAGGGGTAAAGTCGATGGAAGGCACAAACGAATATCGTGAGCAGCGCTTGGCGAGCATGAGGGCGCTTGCGGAGATGGGGTATGAACCCTATGGAATGAAATACGAGCATACCGATCTTGCGAAGGTAAGGGAGGATTTCGCGGAAGGCGCGAAGATGCGGGTCGCCGGGAGATTGCTGATGATACGGCGCATGGGAAAGATGAACTTCTGCACCATGAATGACGGCACGGACAAGTTTCAATTAATATTCAAGCGCGATGAACTTTCGGAGACTGCATTCGCGGCCTTCAAGCAACTTAATCTCGGCGATATAATCGGTGCGGAAGGCACGCTTTTCACGACGCAGAAGGGTGAAAAATCGTTGATCGTAAAAGAGTGGACGATGCTGGCGAAAGCATTGGAGCAGCCGCCGGAGAAGTTTCACGGATTGGCGGATCAGGAAGAGTGCTATCGGCGGCGTTATGTGGATTTGATGACGAACGACGAATCGCGGCAGCGGTTCTTTACGCGTTCGCGGTTGCTGATGGAGATTCGCAAGTATTTGTGGTCCAGGGGCTTCGTCGAGGTGGAGACGCCAATTCTGCAAGATCAGGCAGGCGGGGCGGCGGCCAAGCCATTCTTCTCGCATTACAATGCATTGGACAAGGATTGCGTGATGAGAATCGCGCCAGAGTTGTATCTGAAGCGCTTGCTGG
>CALCDB010000107.1 GCA_937901395.1 uncultured Verrucomicrobiota bacterium | reverse complement strand
AGTCTCATGGCGAGCGCGAATACCATCGCAACGCATTTCGACAAGTGGCTATTGGCCGATGATCTCGAATTGTTTGATGTTCGCCACGATACCGGCTTCCTTACGAGGGTATACCGCAATCGGCGAACGGGGTTTGGCTTCTCGCATGAGTTTTCGGACTTCAAGAACTTCGATGAGAATTACAAGGCGGTCAGCGCCACTTACGAGCGGAGAATCAAGCGGCTGGAAGATGTTCTCAAGGGGGCGAGCAATGTTTTGGCGCTGTATTTGGAATTGCCGTTTAGAGCTTGCATAGGCGTCGATGAGATGAATGCGGCATTGGCGATGCTGAGCAAGAGCTATCCGGGAAAGACATTCGAGTTGCTTTATGCGTATGAAGATCCGACATGCAAGGAGCCCAGGGAAACGCGCTTATCGCCGAATATATCAACCTTGGCATTGGACTACCGATTGTTCGATCGTGGCGAGATTACCCACTTTGTGAATGTGCGCAAGCTGACTGAATATTTGCGCGATAACATCAAGGTCGCCGATTATCGAACCAAGGATGATATCGAGCAATTCAAGAAGTTCACGAGCGGTAACGTAAAGAAGCGGTGGGGGGCGGCGAGTCGATTGCAGGCGTTCAGGAACAAGTGGGCGTTTAAGCTATTCAGGCATTTCGAGAAGTATCTGAAGAATCGCGGAATAATTCATCGCGAAGGTCCATTGTGGTTTGTGGAAGATGCGAAGGGGGCGGCGAGATGAAGCAATATGATTTTATCGTCAGTTTAGGCGCATCATGCGGTTGCACGATGGTATTGCGGGAGTTGAACCTGCAGTTCGTCTCTTCGCCATTGGATTGGGCGGCGAGTCCGGGATTGGCGAGCGCGATAGATATGATTGAGCATGATTTCAAGGATTGGTTCAATCGCGAGGATATGAAGCTTTGGGCGGTGCGTCATGAGAAGGGGACGATATCTCGCATCTACAAAAACACGCGAACGGAGTTTGGCTTTCCGCATGATTTCTCGAACGCCGAGCCATTCGAGGCCTGCTATGAAAAGGTAAGGGAGAAATACGAGCGCAGAATCGAGCGCTTCCTAAGCCGCATGGCTGGCGGCGGAAGCGGCCTTTGCGTATATCTGGAACTCTCGTATAAGGAGCGGCTCGCCGACGACGAGTTGGTTTCGCTGGTCGGCCGCTTGCGCAGGCGTTTCCCCAATACGAAACTTGATTTCGTATACATATACGTCGAGAAAGATCGTCATGAGGCGGTGGAGCGGAAGATAGCGGACGGCATAATTGGCGTAGGCGTGGAATATCGCGTATTCAACGAGGCGGGCGAGTTGACGCATTTGACGAATCACAAGCCATTTTCGGATTATCTGCGCGCCCATTACAGCGTAGTCGATACGCGCACGGAAGCGGAGAAGGTCGCGTTTAAGCGCGCACAACGCGAGAAGTGGATGGCGAAGTTCGGGCGCAATTCCATCAGCCGCTGGATAAATCGCAAGGTTCATGCATGGTATTGTTCGCTTGCGGAGTATCTAATGAAACAGCATTTATTGCCAGAAGAACGTCCAACCTGGTTTCATAAAGAAGACAAGTGAAATGAGTTTTATTTCCAAACTATTCCCTCCGCGAGATACATTTACGCTTTACAATGGAGCGCGGGCGTATTACCCAATCTACAATCAATACGCTCCGATGGCCACGGAAGAGCCGATGATCTACGATGCCGATGGAAGGCGCATCCACACCTGCTTCATTCGCGATTTCCACTCCTGTCATGCGCCTACTTATACCGGCGGACGCTTGATGTGGGATCGTTACAATTTCGGTCTCAAGCATCATTTCTACACCCATCGGGCGATGTTGGAGACGATGGGCTCGCCGGACTATCGCTATGGCGCATTGGTGGAGACGATGGGGGTATGCGTTTCGGATTATCGTCTCTTCGACGAGCACGCCACGCTCGCGCAAGATTTTGATAAGATATTCACTTTCAGCAGGCGCCTGTTGGAAAAGTTGCCCAACGCCCATTTCGTGCCGTTTTGTTCCAACGTGCGGCTTGATTTTCGCACTCGCGATTGCTCGCAGTTCGTGACGGAGGGGCTTTACGCCACGAAGACGAAAGATGTTTCGATCCTTTCTTCGAACAAGACGTCGTGTCCGCTTCACGTTCTCAGAATCGAGACCGCGAAGAAGTTGCGTCGCTTGGCATTGGCGGATGCGTATGGAACGTTTGACGATAGTCTCGAGTATGTTCGCGCTTACGATACGGTGGCGCCATATCGCTTTTCGGTGGTGTTCGAAAATTCGGTGGAGGACTATTGCTTCACGGAAAAGCTGACGAATTGTCTCGCCTGCCAGACGATACCGATTTACATCGGCCCGCCTTCAATCGGCGAATTCTTCAATATTGATGGCATCATTCAGGTTCGTCCAGAAGAGGTGGACGATATCGAGAGCATTCTTCGCATGGCGACACCACAATATTATAATGAGCATCTTTCGGCGGTATTGGATAATTATTCGCGGGCGAAAGAATATCTAAGATGGCAGGACTTCATGTTCAATAAGTATCTGGCGAAGGACTTCGGCGAGTGAAATATGGTATAATACGCGGATAAATAGAAGGAGACAAGAAAGATTAAAATGGCGGATTGTTCGAGCATCAGGAAATTTAAGGACGCGAAGGACTATACTCGGCGTTTTATAGTCCAGAGGGAGATTGACAAGTATTTGCCGGGCAACAAGCACTTCATCGACGAAGCGAGGATAGATCGGTGCATCAAGGAGATCGCGGAATCGCCGGCCGATCCGATTAGGGTTCGCGAGATAATCGCGAAGAGCGAATCGACCTGCGAGACCCTTTTGCCCGAGGAGACGGCGCTATTGATGAGCGCGGCCAAGGATGCGGCGTTGTTCGAGGAGATGCGTGCGGCCGCGGATCGCATCAAGCGCAAGGTATATGATAATCGCATCGTGGTCTTCGCGCCGATATACATCGCGAATCTCTGCGTCAATGGGTGCAAGTATTGCGGCTTTCGCGAAGGCAACGAGTTGCAGAAGCGTCGTGTGTTGACGATGGACGAGCTCAAGGAAGAGCTCGACGTATTGGCCGGTAGGATAGGGCATAAGCGGCTCATCGCGGTCTATGGCGAGCACCCCAGCACTTCCACTGAATATATCGCCGAGACGATAGAGACCTGCTACAAGCATCAAGTGGCGGCGCCCCGTAGCGGCGCGAAGGTAGGCATCCGTCGAGTCAATGTAAATGCGGCGCCATTGCCGGTTGAGGACTTGCGAGTGCTGCGTTCAGTCGGCATCGGCACATTCCAAGTTTTTCAGGAGACGTATAATCGCAAGCTTTACGAGGAGATGCATCCCGCTTGGAGCGTAAAGGGGAATTACGATTGGCGGGTGACGGCGTTTCATCGTTGCATGGAAGCTGGAGTCGACGATGTTGGCTTGGGGGTATTATACGGGCTTTGCGATTGGCGCTTCGAGTTGCTCGCCACGATTATGCATGCGCGCGATTTGGAGCGTTGGTTCAACATCGGTCCGCATACGCTCTCATTCCCGCGGCTTGAGCCGGCGAGCGGAACGAAAGTTCCCGAGGAATCGCCTTGGCTCATCGACGACGACACCTTCGCGAAGATACTGGTAATAGCGCGTTTGTCGGTTCCCTATACCGGCATGATCGTGACGGCGCGCGAATCGCCGGCTTCGCGGAATCGTGCGCTTTCGCATGGCATGACGCAATTGGATTGTTCCTCGAACATCGCAATCAAGGGCTATAGCGACTTCGAGAACGAGGCGCATCAGGAGAAGGAGCGTCAGCAATTCATGCTTGGCGACAATCGTTCGATCGACGAGATGGTTCGCTATCTCGCCTCGCGGGATACGATCACCAGCTTCTGCACGGCGGGTTACAGATGCGGGCGGACGGGAGGGTGCATCATGGATGCGCTCAAGACCGGGCGTGAAGGAAAGTTCTGCAAGATCAATGCGGTGCTTACGTTCCGCGAATGGTTGGATGATTTCGCTTCCGATGAGACGCGGGCGATTGGCGATAAGCTGATCGAGAAGGAATTGGCGGGCATCAAGGAGTGGCTGCCGAAGTTTTACCCGACCGTGATGAAGCAGTACGAGGCGACCTGTCGAGGCGAGAGAGATTTATTCTTCTAATATGGTAACATGATATGGGCATAGATTACAAGAAAGAGTTTTTCGACCGCACCTATTCCGCCCGCGAGGCGTATGGGCGGCTTTGGAAATATGCGCGCAAATACAAGTTCCGCATCATCATCGGGCTTATCTGCAGCATGCTAACCGCGGGAACGCTGGTGCCGCTCTTTCAGGTAATTCAGCCAGCGCTTGAGAATGTGGAAGGCGCACGTTCGCTTCAAGTGGAAGAAGCCGCGCCATCGCTACCCATCGAGCCAGAAGCGGAGACGCAACAGCCGAAGTCGCGCCTGGAGCGTCAGATGGCGGAGGCGGCGAAATTGCCTTCGTGGTATCCCAAGGCGGAGAAGCTGGCGGAGAAATGCGGCATCAAGTTGCAGAATGAAGATGGCACGATGGGCGGCGCGCTCATCCTCATTGCCGTATTCGTTATTCCGCTAATCGCATTCGTCCGTTTCGCATTGGTGTTCCTGAGCCAGTATTGCCTTACTTGGGCGGGAACTCACGTGGTGGCCGATTTGCGCATCGATCTATTGAAGCGCGTGCAGGAGCAATCGATGCAGTTTCACGGGCGCATCGACGTAGGGCAGCTGATGACGCGCGCCACGAACGATCCGATGATGGTGCAGAGCATAATCCAATCGATGTTGGCGGAGCTTTCGCGCGCGCCATTCGAGATATTCGTATCCATCGCCTTCATCATCTGGTTCGCGATCGCCAATCACATGCTGCCGACCTTGGGGATGATCGTAATCGGCATGCCGGCGTTCATGTTGCCCGTGGTGGCTTTGGGGAAGATCATTCGTAAGTGGTCGAAGCGCATGTTGGAGCGCAATTCGGTAGTAGGCAAGCGCGTTCACGAAATCTTGACATGTATTCGCGTAGTGAAGGCCTACAACACCGAAGAGTTCGAGAACGGCAAGTATCAGGCGGTGATTCGCAATTTGTTGGGCACTACGATGCGCTCCGTGAGATGGGGGCTGTTGGTTGGGCCGATGGTTGAGACGGTTGGCATACTACTGCTTTGCGCGTTCTTGGTATGGTGCTTTATCTCGCACGTATCGCTCGCGAACATCCTGCCGATGTTGGCGCCGCTCCTATTGATCTACAAGCCCATCAAGCAGCTTTCGAATCTGCAGGTCTCGATCGAGGTTACGCAGGCCTCATTGCAGCGCATTTGGTCGGTGATGGATCTCGATATGCGCTTAAGCGAGAATCCTCAGGCGGTAGAGAAGCGTTCCTTCGATAGCGAAGTGGTGTTCGACGATGTTACCTTCAGGTACGAGACATCCGACG
>CALCDB010000106.1 GCA_937901395.1 uncultured Verrucomicrobiota bacterium | reverse complement strand
AGCGCCGCACCGTCGCACGAGAGTTCTTCGACTGCGGTTATCGCAAAATCGTCGAACGCCTTTTGGAGTGCGCGGTGCTTTTCGGCAATTTTCTTATTCGGTTTTTTGCTTTCCATTTTGTTTTCCTTTGCTTTCCGTTTTGGGTTAGTGAAATCACATCGCCGCCCATTGCGCATATTCGCTGCGGTCGATATTCGCGGCCTCGCCATTGATGAGCATAGCCGCGTCGTTGTATTTGCCGCGCTTCTCTTCCTTCGCCATACCAACCGCGCCCGAATACGAAAACGCGATACGGGCGGCGGCTGACCTATCTTTCGTTTCCTCGTCAACCTCCACCGGCTCAAGGTCGCAATCGCGCTTGATGATTCGCATCAGTTGCAGGGTCTCGCCGTTCGGCTTCTTCATCTCGCCAACGCCGATAATCATTTCCTTATAGGCGCGAATCGGCGGCAATCCCTTCGAGCGGAACATCGCCATTTGCGTTTCCATATACTTCGTGAAATCCTCGTTGTACTGATTCGCCGCCGTGATTGCCGTCGTTGCCTTGCTCTCCAATTCGGCAACGCGCTTGCGGAAATCGTCAATCGGGTATGCCGCGGGCTTGCCGTCTTCGTAGATCGGCACTTCGTTCATCCCGTCGTTGATAGCGGCGGCAAGTGCTTCGGAAGCGATGAGATATTGCGCTTCCAATTCGTCGGCTACAATCGCCGATTCCGTCGCTGATTTCAATGCGGAGCGGACGGCTTTGTTCATCTCGTCGGCGAGTGTTTGCGCGTCCATCCGGGCGAGTGCCGTGGTGTCGGACATCATCGCCAAGAGGTGTTCGGTCGGGTTGATTTTGGGCATTGGTTTTTTCTCCTTACTTCTTGAAGATCGGGGTGAAATTCTTGGTCGCCTGCGTGATGAACTTTTCGGCGTTTCGCTTATGCGCGTAAAAGATATTGGTCATCGTTTCGCCGCGTGCGGTGAGAATGTTTATCGTCTGCTCGATTTGAAACGCCTTGAGCTTCATCACCTTGATTTCGTTCTCGGTGCGTCCGTCGGTCATAATGAACTTCGCAGCGGTTTCGCGCTTCGTCGCAATCATATCGGAAATGCGGTCGCACACCTTCGCGGCGCGTTTCATCCCGACGAGGTGATTGGAGTGATTCGCCGTAATGCTGCAAAGGGTGACGAACTTCGCATCATCCACGATGTCATCATCATCCGGCTCGAATGAATCCGTTGCAAAGGTGAGTGAGCCGCCGATCATATCGCGGACGGTGTTCGCGCCTTTATCAAGTGCCTCGATCATAAAGCGAAGATCGCCCGCACCTTCATTGAGTTTGCGGATAAGGTCACGCAGGGCGGTTGTTGCGTAGTTATACGCATCCTTCGCCGCTTGGATGGTCGGAACGATAGATGCTTCCCGCGTGGATTTCTCGAAGTCTTTGATTTCGTCGTTGGTGAGTGTCTGCATTGCTTTTGCCCTTTTAGATTGCGATGTTGCCCATCAGCATTTCGCCCGGCTGCTTGCCGCACCAATTAAAACAAGTGCGTTTGGTCTTGGCTTCGAGCTTGATTCGCGCCTGCACCATACCAAGCCGCCGTTCTCGGCATTGTTCGTGCCACGCGGCGATTTGTCGGCATCCACGAATATACGCAGGATCATTTTTGAGCGAGAGCATTTCAAAGGTGCTTGCCATTAGTTGACCCCCATTGTTTTGCGGCGCAATTCTTCATACATCGCCTTATAAGAATTTGCCTGCTGAATTGCCGCGTTGAGGCGCGTTTTGAGCGCAAGCATTTCGGGCGCGACCTTTCGGGGGGGGGTATCGTTGACCGCCTCCGCTTCAATCATTCGGCGCGGCAAGAACTTCAAGAACATTCCGCCGTCCTTGCAAATCTCGCGCATCGAATCGCAAATAAAACCGACCGCCTTGATTTCTTCGGGAGTGTCATACCCATATTCGACAACTTGGCAATCGAGCTGAATACCACGATGAACGAGATCGGTATCACCGAATGATTTGCGCGTTTTGAAAATCATCTTCATTACCGCATCTCCCTCAATGTCGCCTTGCGCTTGCGCTCCTGCTCGCGCTTCAAGGTCTTTTCCTTGTCCCACGACGCGCCGAACTTTTGGCTCTTGCGCCCATAGCGGAAATCCCATCCGTTGAACTTGCCCATTACCGCACACCTCCCGAAAGGTAAACACGCTCGGCGTGTATCGCATTCATCTCCGCCTCGGCGCGTTCTTCCGCGAGGCGAACTTGCACGGCGGCAACCACGCCCATCAGCACCAACACGGCGGCAAGGAGTGCCCACATCAGCGCGAGAAAAATATCATCGGGATTGTACCTCTTCATTTCGTAATCCTTTCCTTGATTACCTTTTCGACATCGGAGCGCAACCAACGGCGGCGACCACCGACCATCATCGGTCTCGCCTTTGCCCAAAAGA
>CALCDB010000105.1 GCA_937901395.1 uncultured Verrucomicrobiota bacterium | reverse complement strand
GGATAGCGCGGCGCCCCCGCCGCCCAGCCGCAGTCCATCTCGTTCATCTCCTTCGCCGATACCGAATATACCCTGCCGTTGCGATTGCTCACTACCGCGTCCACCAGCTCGATGCTTTCCGAGGCCGGATTGTACCCGAACTTGAGTTCCGCCGAGCGCTTCTTTCCGTCGTAGGTAAGAACTTCCTTCACTACCGTATTCGTCGTTACCCACGCCTTGTCCGATGCGATATGGCTTTCCGTCGCCTCCAATAGCCATAGTACGTCCGCCTCCTTTACGTCGTTCACCGCGAATACCGGCAACTGTCGCTCGTCGGCCTCGATGCTCTTGAGCTCTTCGCGGATATTGGCGTATTGCGCTGGATTGAACTCTACCTTGTCTACCGCCACCTCGCGCTCCGCGAGCAACTTGCCGTCCATTACCTCGTACCCTACCTTGTAGGTGAAGCCATCTATCGGCTTCTTCGCGTGCTTCGGCAAGTAGATGTTCTTATCTAATACGTCGCTGATGTCAATCGCCAACGTCTCCTTCGCGCTGGCCGTCGTATCCAACTTGAGATCGAAGTTTCGCTTTTCCAACGCGAAGTTGTCGTTGAAGAGAAAGTTCACGCCTCCCAGCATCTTGGAGATGAACGGCACCATCAGCTTATTTCTGGTTTCGCATCTTAGCACCATCTCCGGCATGCTCGATAGGATCCTTACCTTCAAGGGCGAATCGGTATCCTGCATATCCTGCGGTTCTATCTCGCACCTGATTAATTCCGCGCCCGCCTGCATGCGCTTGACGATCTTCTCGAAGAACTTCACGCGATCTATCGGCTTCATCCTCGCGAATGAACTGCGGTAGATCGAATCGTTGATGCCGTTGAAACATATCTCGTTATCCAGCAACAGCGAACCATCCTTGATCAACTTGCCGCGCGTAACCACATTGAGACTATTGTGATTGGCCGATGGAACCGGCGAGGTGCGTAAGATATCGCCTTCCGGACGACACACGATATAGCTCTTGTCGCTCAGATACGCGGGAAAGATGTCCTTCGCGCTTTCGTCCGTCGGATCCATGAGGATATACGGCTCCTCGTTGTCCGGCTCGATGCCATCGTTTACCGCCGCCACGATCGCATGGTTGAAGAATGGTTGCGGCACATCCGGATCGTGCTTCGCGCCATTGTGAATCAATACCGGATACGCCTCTATTCCCGCGAGCTTGAGCATCGCCACCAATAGCGACGCCTTATCCCTGCATACTCCATAGCGATTGTTGAAGGTAATGTCCACATCGTGCGGCGAATACCCTGGCGACGTATCTTCCATCGTCAGCCCCATATACCGAACCTCCTGCGATACGAACTTGAAGAGCGTGCGAATGCGCTCGATCTTCGGAACTTTCGTCGCCTCGCCCAATAGCTCCGTTACTTTCGCCTCCATCTCCGGCGTCGTCTTCGCCAGATGCGGCAGACACAGCTGCCAATACCACTTCGAGATTTCCGGCCAATCCGACGCCGTCGAGACCCGAACGTGCTGAACCTGCGTCCACAATGTCGGCATCGACGGCTCCTCGAAGACCTGCGCCGAATCCTTCGCCACGAACGAATAGCGAATCGACCCATCCGCCAGCTCGGTCACGTTCGTCGTCACGTTCCCCAGTGGATTGCGAATCACAATGCTCTTCAACGGCAAGTCCTTCGGCGCCGTTACCTCGTATGTGGCGTTCAACATCGGGCTCGTCCATTCCAATGCCCCCAAGCCCGACCACTTCCCCTCGCAGCGCGGCTTCTCCTGCTTGCGAAATGTCTTCGTATGCACCGTATCGCCAATCTTCAGTCCGGGTATGGTGCAGAATATCTTCCTATCCAATGGATCGTAGATGTTGGACGACATCGACTCGTTGTCAGTCGATTCGTTCGTCGTTGCCGATACATCGATTTCCCGCTCGACGCCGAGCGCGTCGATTACCCCAACGTACGCGATTCCCGCCGTGCCGAATCGCCGGGAATAATCCAACTGTATTATGCTCTCTTCTCGCCGCCCCTTCTCGGTCAATATCTTAACCCATGATTCGTACTCCGAGGAATAATTGCCATCCGCCGTGTATTGCGTGCGCGAGACCTCGTTCACGATTACGGAATCCGCGTCCGGATACTTCTCGGTGGTTATCGCTGAAAGCGCCGTCAAGGTTGCGATGAAAAATAAGTTCATTGGTAATACTCCGCATAACTATCGGCCGTCTCCCATACCTTGACCGTTCGCAGTTCGGGTATGGACGACTTAAGCTCCCCATAGAAAAACTTCGCCAGATTTTCCGCCGTCGAGCGAAATGGCAACGCTACAACTCGCATGCCGTTTTTCTTCACGACGTCGGCTATTTCGCACTCTCCGGTTGAGGTGCTGTCGTAAATAAACGCATGATCGAAGCGCTCGCAAATTATCACCTTCGCCAGCGTCTTCAGATCCTTGAAGTCGATGACCATATCCTCGCCCTTGTCAACCTCGCGCCCAACCGAGACGTCCACCCGATAAGTGTGCCCGTGCAAATTCTTGCACAATCCCTGATGGTTCGTCAGGATGTGCGCGGCGTCGAACTTTATGGTCTTGGTAACTATAGTCATTTGCTTGGGCGTATTATACCATAATCAGTCGTTGTTTTCCACCGGTTCTATGCCGATTGCGTTCGTCACGATTTCCACGCCCGCGCCCAACATCTCCACCATCAACACTATGCTCATCTTATTGCCAAGCCGCGTCACATATCCCTCAAGCCCGCGCAATGGCCCCTCGGTCAATCTCACCCGCTCGCCAACCGTGAACTCCTTCACCGGCTTCATGTTCTCGACTACCCTACCCGCGTGCACGATCTGCCGCAATTGATGAATCATCTGCCGTGGCTGCATTACCATAATCGTCTGCACTACATATTGCGTATTGACGATCTCGCGCCGCTCGTCGGCGTTCAGCCGCGTGAATACATAGCCAGGAAATATCGGCAAATACCTGACTACCTTGCGCCGCTGCACCTTCACGCGCTTCTTGTAGAGCGGCAGATAGTGGAAGACGCCCAAACCCTGCAACCTCGCATCGACTTGCTTCTCGGTGCGAGGCTTAACGTGCAACACATACCATACTCTTTCCATAATTACCGCGTATGATACCAAAAAAATAATTGGCTTGACAATTGATTTTCCAACCTCCGCTTTGATATAATGTGCGGAATTTCAAGGGCAACGAGAGGAATATGTTACTGCGACAATCGAAAATCGACGATCTCGACGAGATCGTCCGCATCGCGGAAGAGGGAAAGCGCTTCCTGCGCGCCAATGGCGTCCACCAATGGCAGAGCGGCACATATCCAAGTCGCGAGCTATTCATTTCGGATATCGAACACGGTATCGGTTACGTGCTGACGGAGGGCGATACCATCTGCGCGATTTGCGCGATCACATTTGAAGAAGAGCCGGCATATCGCAAGCTCGAAAGCGGCGCATGGCTGACGAGCGGTGCATACGCCACCATCCATCGCTGCGCCGTCGCGCCTGAATTTCGTGGACGAGGAATCGTGGGTATATTGTTTGATTGCGTAAGCAACCTCGCCGCCGAGCGAGACATTAAAAGCGTCCGCATCGATACCCACCCAGATAACAGGTTCATGCGCTCCGCCTTGGCAAAGGCATCCTTCGTGCAATGCGGAGAACTTCGCCTCATGCGCTGTGATGAAGCCGGCGCCTTGCGCATCGGCTGCGAACGCATAGTAAAATAACCTCCTGCCAACTCTCTCCAACCCCTCTCTGCGCCTCGTAAATCTAAAAAACCGTGTAACGCCCTACCTAATTATGATGCGCGGCGGATGGAACCGAAGCAGCTTCACTTTCAACCATCCATCATCGACGGACGGCGCGGCTGCGCGATCGTTCACATCCAATACCACGCGGAACTTGTGGGAATCAAACCTGAAGTCATCCGCTACATCAATAATCGGAACATTCTTTGGATCAGGGTCGACATCTCCAGTTATCCGCAAAGTCCCAACGGGATTTGCCTGTAGCGTAAAACCATAAGCCATAACCGGTATGTATAGCGTCCCCTCGTTCCTAAGCGCGATCTTGCACCAATTATCAAAATCGAGCTTGAAATTAATATCCATCAAATTCGCCGTTTCGTTCCACGCCGGCTCGAAGACGACGAGTCCGTTATTGGTAATCGTCGGATTCTTGATATTCGCCGTATTGGAAAATCCGATAACGCCATTCTCGGCCGTGGTAATCGTCATTCCTTGCGGCAATGCCGACGTAGGATTGAGGACGAGCGCCGCTTCAGGATTGGGCGCATCGCCCTCGCCGACAACCTTCACTCGCGCCTGAGCCGGGAACGAGCCCGTGAAGACGGTGTGCTCGGTCTGAATAAGTTCCACATAACTGAGCTCGTTACCACCACTCTTACTATAGAACGAACCATTGCCGCTCAAGTTGCGAAGAACGAGCGGATAGGACGCGGTATAACTACCATGAAGCTGAACTTGAGTGTTGATGCACACCGAAAGATGCTCGTCCCAGTACTTATCCGCAACAGTGCTACTTGCTTTACGCGAAGATGGAAGCTTGAGCTTATATTTAAGATTATCCGAACGGAACTCAAGAGTGCCGTATCCCTTGATGTTCGATAGGATCTGCCCCGAAAGGTTTTGGTTGTCGGCGATCATATCCGTCGTCTGCTTGAGGACGAGACGGCCGCCCGGCTCAATCACGATCTCGTGTCCCTTCAGCGGTTCGCGATTCGAGGCCGACATTTCCACGATCAGCTCGACGCCGCTTTCGATGACGATCTTCATGTCGCCCGAAAGATGCTCGAGCGTCGCGACGCCCGACGATTCGGGACGCGACGTCAGATGGATTTCACCCGACCCGGTGAGATAAAGCGCGTTGTCGAGATCGCTCACATCAACGGACACCGTCTCGCCCTTGGCGTCGAAGAGCTCCGGCCACGCCGGGAATTCGTCGGCAATCGCCCGGATCATCTTTTCGCCGATCGCGACATCGTAGAGACGGAAGTCGTCGATCGCGCCGTCCGAGCCGTTCGCCGTATTGCCGACGAGACTGCCGTGAATCGTGAAGAACTGCCAATTGATCGTCGCGGGATACGCCGGCGCACCCGCGACCTCGACAGCGGAGCCCGCCTTCTCTCCGTTCACGTAGAGCGTATAAACGCCGCTACGGTACGTGAGCGCGTACGCATTGAACCGCTTCGTCGCCATCGGAACCTCCGCTTCGATAAGGCGCGTTGCCGAACCGTTCCCCGTCCAACGCGAAATCGCGGCCTTGTTCGCTCCCACCGTCGTCAAGGCGAAGCCGCCGCCCGCGTTCGTGCCGAGCGCGAAATGGACGCCATTAACAGTAGGCGAAAGCCG
>CALCDB010000104.1 GCA_937901395.1 uncultured Verrucomicrobiota bacterium | reverse complement strand
GAAGGACGCGGCGGCCGGCGCGGGCCGGCTGGAGGTCACGTGCCGCACCGAGCGGACGAGCCCCGTCAGCGAGGAGGGCGTCGCCGTTACGGTGAAGGTCGGAGAGGAAGAGACGGTCCTCAGGGTCTTTCCGGGCGCGAACGGGCCGTTGGCGCTGCGTCCGCGCCGTCCCTCCGCCGACGTGGGTGAGAAGCCGCCGGCCGACTACCGGGAGCTCCGCACGTGGCGGCGGACGAGGTTCCTGGCGCAGACGGCCGACACCGACCTGCTGGTGCTCGGGATGGAGCATCCGAAGGTGACGGCGTTCGAGCTCTTCGACCGGACGGACGTCGCGGACGAGCTGGTTTTTTCGCGCGAGTGGCTTCTCTCCACCTGCGAGCACGAGTGGTCGCTTTCCGGCGCGGCGCTGGACGTCTGCGACCTGGAGACGGGGGACGGGTTCGTCTTCCTGCGGCTGGCGCCGATGCCGGGATCGCGTCCCGAGCCCTGCGAGGACTTCGCCTTCGGCGGCAACTTCTCGCGCGGCGTCGCGGCGCTGGCGAACGGCTATCCGGTCGCGGAGCTCGCCTACCGCGGCGGGGCGGTCGGGCGCACGCGGGCGCTGCAGGCGTTCCAGCGGTGTCTGCGCGCCTACCGTCCGGGACGCGACGGCGTCTTCCTCTCCAACACGTGGGGCGACGGCAACCGCGACGCGCGCATCAACGAGGCGTTCCTGCTGAAGGAGGTCGCGGCGGGCGCGGAGCTCGGGGTGGACGTCATCCAGATCGACGACGGCTGGCAGAAGGGGCGGTCCGTCAATTCCGCGGCGGTGAAGAGGGGCGGCGGCACGTGGGGGAAGTACTGGGACGTCGACCCCGACTTCTGGAAGGTCGATCCGGAGCGCTTCCCGCGGGGGCTTGGTCCGGTCGTCGCGGCGGCGAAGGCGAAGGGGCTGCGCTTCGGGCTGTGGTTCGGGCCGGATTCGTCGAACGACTTCCGGCACTGGGAGGACGACGCGAACTGCCTGCTCGGCTATTTCCGGGAGTTCGGCATCGAGTACTTCAAGATGGACTCGGTGACGATCCGCAGCGGCGTCGGGCTCGAGCGGCAGGAGCGGATGTTCGCGCGGATGCTGGAGGAGTCGAAGGGGGCGATGACGTTCGACCTGGACTGCACGGCGTCGGTCCGTCCGGGGTTCCTCGGGCTGGCGGACATCGGTCCGCTCTTCGTCGAGAACCGCTACATCCGTCCGAAGGACGCGCGGCTTTGGCGTCCGCAGCACACGCTCCGCAACCTCTGGAAGCTCTCGCACGTCATCGATCCCGTGCGGCTCAGGATGGAGGTCCTCAATCCGCTGCGGCATCCGGAGCTCTACGGCGACGACGTGCTGCAGCCGAACCGCTGGCCGCAGGACGTGCCGTTCGCGATCGCGCTGTGCGCGAGTCCGCTCGGCTGGTTCGAGATGTCCAACCTCGCGCCCGAGACGGTGGCGGCGATGAAGCCGCTGGTGGCGCGGTGGAAGGCCGAACGCGCGAATGTCCACGGCGGCTTCACGCATCCGGTCGGCGCGGCGCCGGACGGCTTCGCCTGGACGGGCTTCGTGACCGAGGCGGCGGACGGGCGGGGCGGCTATGCGCTGCTCTTCCGCGAGGGGAGCGCGGCGTCTTCGTACGAGCTGGACGTGTCGCCGTACTTCGCCGCGGCCGGTGCGGAGGTGATCGGCGGACGGGGCACGGCGGCAATCGCCGGGGGGCGGCTTAAGGTGACGGTTCCCTCGAAGCTGGACTTCATCTGGGTGCACTTGCGCTGAGACCGCGCTTTTTGATATAATATCAAATCAATCGTCATCGGGGTCAAACCGGTGGCGAGAAGTCAACCGCGGACAAAACCCTGGATAAGGGGCACAAATCCGCAAAAAAGAAGGAAAGAAGAAAAATGCAGAAGAGCTATCGCGCTCCGAATCCGGGCGAAAAACGCACGTGGTTCCTCATTGATGCGAAAGAGCAGCCGCTTGGCCGCCTCGCAGTCGTAATCGCAAACAAGCTCCGTGCGAAGGATCTACCTACTTATGATCCTTCCGTTGACGCAGGCGCTTTCGTGATTGTCACGAATGCGGCGTTGGTCAAACTCACGGGCAAGAAGGAAGAGCAGAAGGATTATCAGCGCTATTCCGGCTATCGGGATGGGTTGAAGCACTTCACCGCCGCTGAAATGCGCAAGGCGCATCCTGATCGCATGATCATGGAAGCCGTCTGGGGCATGTTGCCGAAGAACAACATCGCGCGCAAGATGATGACGCGTCTGAAAGTATTCGCGGGCGCTGAACATACGCATGCGGCGCAGAAGCCGGTTGAAATCAAGCTCTAAGGGAGGAACTTAAATCATGGCTACTAAGAAAGCAATTGCCGCCGGAACTGGTCGTCGTAAAACCGCGACCGCGAGAGTGAATCTTTTTGAAGGTTCTGGGAAGTGGTTGGTAAACGGCGTTGAGCTCAATACTTATCTTCCTTCCGAGGCGCTTCGTGATTATTTGAAGCAACCCGTGGCTATTTCCGGCTACGATATGACGAAGATTGATGTTGTCGCCTATGCGAAGGGCGGCGGCATTTCTGGTCAGGCGGGCGCGATTCGTCATGGTCTCGCGCGTGCGATTGTGGCGGCTGATGATAGCACTCGTGCGGCGCTGAAGAAGGCGGGCTGCATGACGCGCGACAGCCGTATGAAGGAGCGCAAGAAACCTGGTCAGCCAGGCGCTCGTAAGCGCTTCCAGTTCAGCAAGCGTTAATCATGGCGTTTGGTTTTCTCAAGAGGCTTGTCGGCATCTTTGCCGGCAAGTCCTCCAAGACGAAGCCGGGATCGAAAGGTTCCGGCAAGCGTCATAAACATCAGTCGAACAAGGACGCCAACGCTCAATCTGGCGGCAATGGCAAGCGCCAACAGTCGCAGAATCAGCGTAACAACAATAACGGCAATCGGCAGCGAGCTGCGAACAATGCGCAAGCGCGCAACAAGCCGGAGAATAGGCGGCCGCCAAAGGCGAGCAATACCGCGCCAGGGGAGATGCGGCCGGGCGGCGAGATTACCTATCGTGAATTCGAGCGGCGGCGCCAGATTCACGCGGCGTGGAAGCCGGAGAGTTTCGTGGTTGAGCCGATGGAAGGCAAGCGGCGCTTTCATGATTTTGATTTGCCTTCCGAAGTGATGCACGGCATCGCGGAATTGGGCTTCAAGTATTGCACGGAGATTCAGGCGTTATCGTTGGAGCAAGCGCTTGCCGGCAAGAACATCGCGGGCAAGGCGCAGACCGGTTCCGGCAAGACGGCCGCTTTCCTAATCGCCATTCTCACTCGTTATTTGCGCACACCGGAATCGCGCGCCAAGCAAGGCGGCAATCCCCGGGCGTTGGTGATTGCGCCTACGCGCGAACTCGTAATTCAGATTTGCAAGGATGCCGACCAAATCGGGCGTTACTGTCAGCTCAAGTCGCTTGCGGTTTATGGCGGCATGGACTATGATCGACAGAAGAAGGAGGTTCTTTCTTCTCCGGTAGACTTGCTGGTGGCGACGCCGGGCAGGTTGTTGGATTTCGTCAAGACTCATGTGATAAACCTAAGCAACGTCGATACGTTGGTGATTGACGAGGCCGATCGTATGTTGGATATGGGCTTCATACCGGATGTGCGGCGAATCATCAGTTTCTTGCCGCCCAAGGATAAGCGCGCCACTATGCTCTATTCGGCTACGCTCAACGAGGTAGTGATGCGTTTGGCGATGAATTGGATGGATGAACCTTTTCGGGCGGAAGTCGAATCGGAAACGAATGCGACGGATACGGTGAAGCAGGTCGTGTATGTGGTAAGGGCGGCGGATAAGTTCAAGGTTCTTTACAATCATATCGCCTTGCACCCAACTTCGCGCACGATCGTATTTTGCAATCGCAAGACGACTACGGAAGACGTATATGAATCGTTGCGAGTAAGGGGAGTATCGGTGGAGATGCTCTCGGGCGACGTGAACCAAAGCAAGCGGCTTAAGGTTCTCGACTATTTCCGCGATGGCAAGGTAAAGGTAGTGGTGGCTACGGATGTCGCGGGGCGCGGCATTGACATCAAGGGGCTTGAGTACGTGATCAATTTCGATTTTCCGTACGAGGCGGAGGATTACGTGCATCGCATCGGCCGCACGGGACGCGCCGGTTCCACGGGAGTGGCGATTTCGTTTGCGGATGAATACGAAAGCTGCACGATCCCCGATGTCGAGGCCTATATCAAGGAGCCGTTGAAGTGCACCGTGCTGAGTCCCGACGATCCATTGATGAAGGAATTGCCATCGCGCGGTTCGCGGCTGGGCGCGGTGGATACCGAAGCGAAGGCGGCGGTGGATGCGCGCGAGGCGGTAGGCGAAGCGGAGAAGCAAGCCGCGCTCAAGATGACGGGCGGGATTCGCGCCAATGCGGTTACGGGTAGCGGCGCGCCAGCGCGTCTGCGCGAAGATGCGCCGGAGCGAGCGTTGCCGAAGTTCGAGCATGCTTTGGAACCAAAAGCGCCAAAAACGGATGAGTCTAACATCTACTCTGAACCAGTAGCTCAACAGCAGAAGCTGGAAGAGTGGAAGATGGGCGAGTAATCTGCGAATTGGATGATGGTGAAGAAGCATTGTCCGATCACCATTCTTGCGTTGTTTCTTGCGGTCGTTGGCTGTTCGCGCGAAACTGGTTGCGAAATTAGGCAGGTAGCGGATCTAAAGGGGCGGCGCGTTGCGCACATGTCGAGCGGCTTTCACAAGCGAGAGCTCATTGCGCTTCAGCCGGATATCGCGTTCGCCCCATATTCCGAATATTCCTTCGCGTTTGAGTCGCTCCGCAATGGAAAGATTGACGCGATTTCAATCGGCAAGAGCTATGCGGATATTTGGATGACGAAGTTCGCCGACGAGTTTAGAATTGCCTTTGAGTATGCGGATGACGTGTGTTGCTTTCTGCTGAAGAAGGATATTGCGCTGAAGCCGGCGTTGGATGCGGAGCTTCGCAAGATGAACTTATCAGGCGAGACGGGCGCGATCTACCGAAAGTGGATTGCGGCCGTGAAGGAGGGCGTGACGCCCGCCTTGCCGCGTTGCGCGTTGCCGGCGGATGCGCCAGAACTTCGCGTGGCCTGCGCGGCGCAATCGGAGCCATGGTGTTTCGTGGCAAATGGCGAGATAGTGGGCATTGATATGGAAATTCTCACCGTGGCGGCGAACCATCTCGGAATGCGGCTCAAACCCAAGGCGTTTAATTGGGGAGGGATGGTCGATTGCGTAAATGCCGGACGTTGCGAGATTGCCTGTGGCGGCATCTACACGGCTGGTTGCGAATTTCCGACGGTGGATTCTTCTGAGAAGTACATGGATGAGAAGATGTGCATTCTCGTGAGGAATGAGGATTTCGGCGGAGGCGCTTCGGGCATCGTCGCTTTTGCGCAGTCGTTGAAGGCGAGTTTCGTGCGCACCTTCGTTACCGAGCGGCGTTGGAAGATGCTGGCGGAGGGGCTTGGCATTACGCTGCTCATTACATTCCTTTCGGCTTTGTTCGGCACGGCACTCGCGTTTCCGGTGTGGTGGACGCGCACCTCGCGCGTCCGGCTCGTCTCGTCCTGCGCCAAGTCCTACATCGCGGTTCTGCAGGGCACGCCCGTCCTCGTTCTCCTGATGGTGCTTTTCTACATCGTCTTCGGCAAGGTGGACATCGGTGCCATCTGGGTTGCGGTCATCGGCTTCGGGCTGAACCTCTCGGCCTATGCGGGCGAGATGCTGAGAAGCGGCGTCGACTCCGTCCCGCGCGGACAGGTCGAGGCGGCGCTTGCGCTCGATCTCTTCCTTCTCGGCGGCGAGTTCCAGCTGCGCCTCTTCAAGCGCCTCGGAAACATAGGCCTCTTCGCCGGCCTCCGACATCTCGCGAAGCTTCCTCTTCGCGCGTGCAGTCGTTTCGTCATCGTATCTGCCGCCGAGGATGTCGGTGGACGTGATGAGCTTGTGACGGCCCGAATTGCCGACGAAGTCGACGATCAGGCAGGATGGCTTGGTTGATTCGGCGATCAGCGTGCGGCGTCCTGTGGCATCGGTTTCGCCAAGCCGCGCGGCAATGTCTGCGGCGGGGCGTGTGGCCCTGCCCGCCATCTGCGCGTAGAGGGCGCGGCTCTTCGTGGGACGCGCCATCACGACGA
>CALCDB010000103.1 GCA_937901395.1 uncultured Verrucomicrobiota bacterium | reverse complement strand
GTATACCCTGTGTATGTGGATACTAATGTGATGGCAGGGCGCGCGAACATTCAATTTCTGCCATGCACGGCGGAAAATGGATTTGTTCCAAGGCCGAATGGTTGCGATGCGGATATCGTTTATCTTTGCTATCCAAACAACCCCACTGGCGCGGTGGCAACGAAGAGCGAGCTTCAGGCGTGGGTCGATTGGGCGAACAATCGCAAGGCGCTCATAATTTTTGACGCCGCCTATGAAGCGTTCATTCGTAATGCGGATTATCCGCATTCCATATATGAATGCGTAGGCGCTCGTACTTGCGCGATTGAAATTCGTTCGTTTTCAAAGACGGCAGGTTTCACGGGCATTCGTTGCGGTTATACGGTAGTACCGAATGAGCTCGTGGCCTATAATTCCGATGGTTCGGCGGTCGCGTTGCGTCCGATGTGGACGCGTCGTCAAACGACGAAATTCAATGGCGCCAGTTATATTACGCAGCGCGGAGCGGAGGCGATTTACACGCCCGAAGGTATGGCGCAGACCCGCGCGACGATTGATTTCTATCTCGGGAACGCGGCTTTGATCAAGAAGGCGTTGATCTCATTGGGTTATACGGTTACTGGCGGCGATGATTCTCCATATCTTTGGATTGATGTCAAGGGAGATAGCTGGCAGTTCTTTGATCGACTTCTAAAGGAAGCGAATATCGTGACCACGCCAGGCGCTGGGTTTGGCAAGGCGGGCGAGGGATATATTCGCATCTCCGCCTTTAATTCCCGTGAAAATGTTCTCGAGGCCATTGAAAGATTAAGGAAAATACTGTGAATACGATTTGTGCAATAGTTTTAGCTTCATTGACGTGGTACCCATCGACGAACTGGGTGGAGCGCCCAGATCCAGTGGCAAGCCCTCATGCCAAGAAGGGCGGGGTGTTGCGCTTTAATGGCTCGCAAAGCCCTAAGAGCTACAATGCCTATATCGATAACAACACATACACGAAGATGACGTTTGACCTGATGTATGAGAATCTGCTTACGGTGGATGCGGAGACGCTTGATTTCGAGCCAGGGTTGGCGCGCAGATGGGCGGTTTCGGATGACGGCAGGGAATATACTTTCGTGTTGGATGAGCGCGCGCGCTGGTCGGATGGGCAACCCATAACCGCAGACGATGTGAAGTGGACGTTTGACGTGGTCATGGATCCGAAAAGCGATACGGGTCCGTTCAAGACGATGCTGGGGGTTTTTGAGAGCCCGGAAATAATTGATACGCGCACGGTTAAGTTCCGCAAGAAAGGTGATTTGCCGAAGGATTGGCGCGATATTCTTCATTGTGGCCTATTTTGGATATTGCCGAAGCATGCGATGGCGGATAAGGATTTCAACAAGGCCTCGATTGTCAATGCGCCGGTTTCTTCCGCATATTATCTTGCGAGGATCGAGGCTGAAGTCGAAAGCGAGTTTCAGCGCAATCCGAATTGGTGGAGAAAGGATTTTCCATCTTCCGTAGGCATCTTCAATTTCGATCGCATAATTATGCGTTACTACATGGACAATGAGAATGCGTTTGAGGCGCTTAAGAAGAAGGCCATTGACGTATATCCGGTATATACCGCGCGAATCATGAATCAAGAGACGAAGGGACCGAAGTTTGAGCACAACTGGCTCGTAAAGCGGCGGGTCACGAATCACGAGCCGATTGGTTTTCAGGGGTTCGCGATGAATATGCGGCGTCCACCATTCAACAATCTCAAGGTTCGGCAGGCGATGGCGAAATTGGTGGATCGCGAAACGATGAATCGCACGATGATGAACGGCGAGTATTTTCTGCTGAATAGCTATTATACCGATTTATATGATGCGAAGCATCCATGCGAGAATACGGTGTGGACGTACGATGTGGAAGGAGCGAAGAAACTTCTTAAGGAAGCAGGTTACGAGAATGGTTTCGAGTTTACCTTCCTTTCACGAGCGGCGAGCGAGGATAAGTTCCTGTCGCTTTTCAACCATGCGCTTTCGGAGTGTGGCATTACCATGCATATCGTGAGAAAGGATTTCGCAGGATGGATGCGGGATATGGATGCATTCAATTTTGACATGACTTGGGCGAGTTGGGGAGCGGTAGTATTTCGCAATCCGGAAACCACCTGGCATTCCAAGGAAGGCAAGCGCAATGGTGGCAACAATGTAACGGGGCTTGACCTGCCGGAGCTTGACGCGCTTATAGCCGCGGAAAAACTGATGGCCACGAATGCCGAGCGCGAGGACGCATACCGAAAGATGGACAAGCTCATTACCGATGCGCTTCCATACGTGTTGCTTTGGCAAACCAACGAGCATCGACTCCTTTACTGGAATAAGTTCGGGATGCCAGATACGATCTTAAGCCGCAATGGAGATGAGGATGGCATTATGCCGTATTGGTGGTATGATATCGACCGCGTCGAGGAATTGAAGAAGTCGATGGAGAACGATGGCTATTTGCCATCCGTTCCGCTCCGTGTGGATTTCGACGATAAATTCAAGAAGTAATGCATACGATGGCCGACGATTACGAGCTTCTGGACAGCGGCGACGGGCGGAAGCTCGAGCGCTTCGGGAAGTATGTGCTGGCGCGGCCGTGTTCGCAGGCGATGTGGCGTCCGTCGAAAAGCGCCGCGGAGTGGGAGCGCGCCGACGCTTCCTTCGATCGCGAGGACGGCAACCGCTGGCATGGACGCTCGAACCTGCCGAAGGAATGGCAGATCGAGACGGCGGGGATCAGGTTCAAGCTCGGAGGAACCGATTTCGGGCATCTCGGGATTTTCCCGGAGCAGCGGGCGCAGTGGCGCTGGCTTCGCCAGCAGGTGAAGTCGAAAGTCGAAGGCGAAGATAAAAGAAGAAATTCCACTGTTCAACCTTCAACCTTCAACCTTCAAC
>CALCDB010000102.1 GCA_937901395.1 uncultured Verrucomicrobiota bacterium | reverse complement strand
TATAATACGGGGCATGGCGAGGTGGTTTAACATTGGCGGGCCGTGCAATCCGGCGCAGAACTACATGCTGCCTGCGATGGGGCGGTTGCCGGACGTGGCGTCGCTCCTTCGCAAGGGGCAGTACTTCGTCGTCCATGCCCAGCGGCAGTGCGGCAAGACGACGGCGTTCCTGTCGCTTGCGAACGAGACGAACGCGAAGGGCGATGCCGTCGCGATCTACTGTTCGCTCGAGACCGTGCAGGAGTTTCCGAGGGCCGTTGACGGCATTCCGATGATCTGCGCGTGTCTGCGCGAGGCCGCCTGGGGCATCCCGAACATCGACAAGTATGCCGAAGAGGAATGGCCGATCGACGCCATGTCGCGCGAGCAGGTCGTCGCATCCGGCGTTCTGCACGTCCTTCGGCGCTATGCGGAGATCGCGAAGAAGCCGCTCTACGTCTTCTTCGACGAAGTCGACTGCCTTGGCGGCGATACGCTCGTTCTCGAGGTCACTGATGCGTCTACAACGATTCCGAAAGATCAGAGCTGGAAGGTTACGGTTCCAGAGCGTCCTGGCGTTAGCGTTGTAGCGGCGGCGAATGGCGTTGTGTTGGACGGCGTTGACGATGGGCGCGGTAACACGGTCTTTCGTGCGCTGAAGGGGGCTAATGTTTCCGTCACGTTCACGGCAGAGACGGGCTTTAGGATTAATGATGCGGCAACGACCGTCATGACGGATACGATTCCAGCGATTGCGAAGGATGAGGTTTACGGAGCGGGAGGCCGGGCGTTGCCAGAGGTCTTTGCGCCATATATCTCGGCAACGCTTAACGAACAGGCCGTCATCTACGCGGACGCACGGGCGACCGAGGCCGTACCGTTCGATTTGAAGACGGAGCAGCTGAAGGGCTGGGTCGTCGTGACCGAAAGGTGCCGCGTTGGCGATCTCTCGGTCGAAGGTGAGGCGAATCTCATTCTTGCGGATGGTGCGCGGCTCATTGTAGAAGGCGACCTTATGATTGACGAGGGCGCCGAGCTCAATATCTTCATGCAGGGCGAGGGCTTGGGTGAGTTGATCGTGCAAGGCGGGGACTTCGACGGCGAAGGTCGCCTCGTCATTTGCGGCGGATGCATCACGGCGGAGGTAATCACGGTGGATGAAATTACCGTTAATGGCGGCACTATCATTGCGGATATCGGCTTGTTTGTAAAACTCGTCGTGAACGGCGGTTCGTTTTCAAGTGGTGAGCTGTTTGCCGTCAACGCCTTTGGGCGGCAGGTCTATTGCGTCACGCTTGTAGAATTCCCGACTTTCTTGACTCCGCTTAAGGCAGAAGGGTTTAACGGCTATGGCACGCGCGGCCTTCATTCAGTTAACGATGAACTTATGATCTACCTTCCGAATGGCATTTTCAAGGACGGCATGGTCAACTATAAGGACTATAGGGGCGATGTTTGCGGTCAGCCGATCACTCTTAAGCCAGATGGAATTATGCCATTGCCGCGCATCGGAGAAATTGCCTTCGAGCTTGACGCGAGCAGCATCCAGCATGTTGATTACAGCGTTAATGGCGAGTGGAAAGAGTCGACGAGCAACTTCGTGGTCAGCGGGGCGGTTGGCACGCCTATCGAATTGAAGGTAATGACGAAACCTTTCTGCAACCCATACGATGGTAAGACGCGATTCTTCATCGAAGAGCCCAATCGAACAACCGTTAAAATTAAGGCAAATGCGATTCCGAAAGGCGAGAAGGAAAATCCGTGGAATCTTGGCGATGGCGTGACGGCTTGGATTGATCGCGATACTGGTGCGCTCTTTATCGAGGGTGTGGGTAATACGCCTACCTTCGACGAGGAGCATCCTGCGCCGTGGAATGTTGAGGATGTGAGGAGTGTGACTATCGCGGATGGTGTGACGCTCGGTAAGAATGCGCTCGCTGGGATGTCCGACGGCGTGCTTATTAATTGGATGACGCTCGGCGCTCACAAGAATATCGTCGATGCGAATGCGGAGGAGCCGCCGTTTATCGGTGAACTCGCGGATGGTGTGACGGCGATTAAAGTCGTTGATGGTCTCGCGACGCTTGGCATTAGCGTGGTGACGAATTTGCAGGTTACGGCGGAGAGGCCGACTTGGGGCGAGGTGAAGTTCGATAGGGGAACTGAATTCGGATTGAGTGAGGATGGTACGCAGGTGCTTGTGCCGATTAGGGCTCCGGGTAAGGCGGGCTTCTTTATTCTTAGGTCGGCTCCAGCGGAATGATAATAAGGTGAAGGGGAATGGGAAGGTGTAGGAGGAATTGTATTTATATGCCCCCCCCCCTTGACGGGAAGAAGGAAAATGATACTATGTGTGCGTTCTTTTACGAGGATTTGGCTCATACGAGCGGGCTATTGCTGCTCATTGGCGTTGCGGGTCTCGCGCTCAAGCGCAAACGCGCGTAAGGTGCAAGTTGAAGGTGAAAGCAATACCGACACATTGGGCGTACTATAGGGACACTTTGCCTTTTTG
>CALCDB010000101.1 GCA_937901395.1 uncultured Verrucomicrobiota bacterium | reverse complement strand
TATCCTCCACCGCATCGCCCCGATGATCATATCCTCTTTCATCCGCGAATACCATTCTGGATACGATATGCGCTGGCTGCCGAGCATCTCGATGAGATTGTTGCGATTGCCTCCAAAATGACGTTCGATGATTTCGCGCACGCGGTTCTCCACTACCCACTCCTCAAGCGTTACCTTCTCCTCCTTCGCCGCCTTGAGAATCAAGCGCCTGTCGATCATCTCGTTAAGTATCTCGTTGTAACGCGAAGAATCGGTTAGCCCGATTCGCTTCATCTCGCCGGCAACATCCGACTTCAGCACCATATCGGTTCCCACGACCGCCGCCACTCCATCGACCTCGATTCCGAATGCGAGCGAAGGCATGAACGCCATAGCCGCTAAACATTTGCCGATTTTCATTCTCATCTCTCCTTTTCTCCTTACATTAACGCCGCAATCGCGGCTCCTATAAGCGGAGCGTCTTCGATATGCGGAAGAATTTCATAATGAATGTTGCGCCGCTTGACCAGCATATCGTCAAGCTCTTGCTTTACTATATCCGAAAATTGTATCGTCTTGGTCTTGTAATATGTCGATCCATCGATGGCGATGGCGATTGGCTCGTCCTTCTCCACGCCTTCGCCAGTGCGAATCGCGAACGCCGCCAAATGAATTGCCGTCAATACCGCCGCCCGCTCATATACCATGCGCCCCAAACGCCGCGCCATCTTCGCATCATCGGGATCGGAAAATATCGTTGTCAATGGCGAGCACGCCCCTCCCGAACATGTCGTCGATGCGCAAAAGCCATCCAAGTCAATCGTGGAAAGCTCCCCCAGCCCCATAACGCCCGATAATACCCGCGCCGAGAAAAGTCCGCCCTTCGCCGCCGCTCGATACATTTCCAACGCTATGTTCCCAAGATATGCTCCCGAAATCATCTTCTCGAAGATATTCGCCCCGCAATCCCCCTGCTTCGCATCCATCGCCTCGTCAAAGGAACTGCGCGCTATCTTATTGAACGCCCCCGATTCCGCGTTGATGATCTTCGCCCCCTCCTTCGTCCGCTCCACATACGCCACATTCGTCCCCGTGCCGAGTATGAACCCGAGATACGATGAAAATATCCGCCCTCGCTCCAACGCCTTGCCAGCCAATAATGTAGCTACCGTGTCATTGACGACGGCGATTTCTCCGCCGCCGATGCGTTTCATCAACTCGCCGCCCACGTATTGCCCAACGATTTCCGGCGCCTTGATGCCCTTCGTCCATCGCGTCAACTTCGCGTCCAAGCTCTCCGTGATCTCGCATGGATATGAAAAGCACCATCCCATGCGAGCCATGTTCGCAAGCGGAAGCACTCGCCGCACTTCTTCAGCGAAGGTGGCGTAAAATGTTTCTTTATCGACTTCCTCTCCGGCGCCGGGCATTGGACGATTCATTCGCGATTCCACGGTCGCCGGAATCGCGACTATCGCCGAGCGAAAGTTCGTCCCCCCCGCATCCAAAACCGCTACTTTCGCCCCTTCGGGGAGCTGCTTGTTTACTCCTATGTACGAAGGAATCATCGCCAAGGACGATTTTTCGCCCTTAAGCCCCTTGGCCATTTCATCCAAGAACGATGATATTATACCTTGCCGATCAAGTTGATCGGCGGTAACGAAACCATTGGACGAAAGAAACTCCTCAACTGTCTTCATGCAATAAGTCCCTTGACCAAATCAATCCAATCTTCATTGGATAATTCTTCGGCCCTTGCGGTAGATTGTATCAAATCTCGGAAAATACTGCCAAGCTGTTTTCTGCGATGTTCGAATGCCTGCTTGGTCAAACGATGAAAAAGGTCGCGTTCTTCGCTGGAAAGTGCAACATTTCTATCATGGCGATCAAGTCTCACGACCGACGAACCGATTTCGGGGCGCGGCCAAAAGCAGCTTGCCGCCACTTTCCGCACGATACGCACATCGTAATCAAGTTGCGCCCATACCCCCGCCAAACCCCGCGTCTTGCCGCCCGCCCGAGCCGCCAACCGTTCCGCTACCTCGCTCTGCACCAATACCGTCATCGACTTCATCTGCCGCTTCTTTACGAGTTCCAATAGGATGCGCGTTCCGGCTTGATATGGCAAGTTGCTTACCATTATCTCGCAATCTTCCGGCAGCGCTACTTCCAATGCATCGCCGCTCACTACCTCAAGGTTCTGCGGCGAACCCAAGCTCTCCTTGAGGCGCACCGCCAGAACTTGATCCTTCTCAACCGCTACTACCCGCGCCCCGCGATTCAGCATCTCTTCGGTCAACACCCCTAAGCCAGGCCCGATTTCCAAAACCTTGTCTCCACGAGTCCAACCGGCCAAACCCGCGTCCACGATCGCCAACAACGCATTGCGGTCGATGAGAAAGTTTTGTCCCAAAACCTTGTTGGGATGAAACTCGTTCTCGATGCACCACGCTTTTACCTGACTTGGACTCGTTAAGTTCATTACTATATTCCAAATATGCGATCGACTACCGATAAGTAGTCCCATTCCGTATTGTCAGGGCTCCCCGTGAGTTTGAATTCGAGCAGCAGTTTGGCGAATGGCCAGATTATCGGGTTTATTACCTTGCCGACCATGGATTCGTTTTTCATGAACTGCACTCGCGCCGTGAAATCCAATGCTTGCTTGATTAAGTCAAACTCCCCGTCCAGCATGATTAGGAAGAACGAACCTTCGATATACGTATCGTTCGTGGTCAATATTCCATTCTCGATTTTGAATTCGCTATCCGCATGCGTGGTATCGGTAATCAACGAGAACCCCGGAACCTTCTCCGCCAACAGACTCAACAACCCCGCGAAGCCCCTAAACCGCATTACCTGACCGTTCGCAATTGATACTCTGCCCTTGCCATTGAGCACTTCGTAATTATTCGTCATCGACCGCGGAAATCTGAATTGCAACGAGCATTTCGAATCTCCGCGAGTGTTGCGATCGATGTAGTCGCTCTTGAAATCCGCTACCTTGAGGATATCGGCGAGCGGCATGTTGCTTTCTGCCTTCACATCGACCGTATTGTATCCATTCTCGCCCGATACCGATATCTTCCCCGATAGCTTACACCCATCCACACCTATAACCTCGATCGGTCCAATCGTCTGATTGTAATTCAGAGAATCTCCACGTATTCGATTGCACAACTGAATCTTTCCATTCGCCGACTTGAATGCGATGCCGTTGTATCTTCCATGCTGCGCCTCGATCTCCAAATCCATGTCAAAATCATTGTTGATTAAATTGACCTTGAAATCGCACTTCGCCTCGACTGGATCGATTACCTTCGTGAAGCCATCGTAATATGGATTCACGACCGGAACATCCAAGACGTCGATGAACTTTCGCATATATGCCTGCCGAGCGAATCCCTTTGCGTTGCCGAAAAATCTCTGTTCCTCCAAATCCATCACGCATTCCCCGGTTACCCTCAAGTTCCTATCGTTATCCGTCCACAATAAATCCGCCCGGCTTAACTCGACTTTTTTAGGCGTTATTCTTACATCGGCAATCACACGCTGGGGTTGAATCGCGAGAATATTGGGGTTGTTCAGAACCAACTTGAACTCCCCGATGTCTGGGAAGGTGATTTTCAGTGGCGAATTGCGCTCGTGATTGCCTTCCTTGTAATAGCTGTCGGGCAATCGTGGATACTTCGCTCCGCTGATAATAACCTCGAGTTG
>CALCDB010000100.1 GCA_937901395.1 uncultured Verrucomicrobiota bacterium | reverse complement strand
ACCAACGGACAAGATTCGTGATGTTATTCGTCATGCACAAAATACATCAATGTATATGGCGATAAACGACGTTCGCATGGGTAATTCGTCGGTGGTAATCAGTGCGGGAAATACCGGGGTATTAATGTCATTGTCGAAATTGGCATTAAAGACGATTGATGGTATATCGCGTCCTGCAATAACAACGATGTTGCCATCTGGGAACGGTGATTCGCGCGTTGTTGGTCTGGATTTGGGGGCAAATGTTCAATGCAGTGCGGAAAACCTGTTTGATTTTGCCATTTTGGGCAGTGTTTATGCCACCGTAATCGGCAATATGCAGAAACCAAAGTTGGGTATTTTGAATATTGGCGAAGAAACAACCAAGGGTCGCGATGCGTTAAAGGAATTAAATGATGTGTTAAGTGCGCACCGTGATGAATTGCCATACGATTATATCGGCTTTGTCGAAGGTAACGATGTGACCGCTGGCGTGGTCCAGGTTGTCGTTACAGACGGCTTTACAGGCAATGTTATGTTAAAAACGGTTGAAGGTACCGCGAAAATGGTTTCGCGCGTCCTGCGGGCAAATTTAAAGGCATCATTACTGGCATTAATTGGATCGTTCTTTTTGGTTCATGTGTTTAAGCGTCTTAAACATAAATTGGATCCGCGTTCGTATGCGGGTGCAACATTTTTGGGTCTGAATGGTTTTTCGGTAAAAACGCATGGAAACAGTGATGCGTTGGCATTTGCGAATTCTATAAAATATGCGGCGGATTTAATGCATGCGAATTTGAATGATTTGATTGCCAAGCGTGCATCAGAATTGTCGCACATTCGTTCTGAATTGCAGCCATCTGAATAATAGGTTTTTATACATCTGTGTATTGTACCGCAAATGCGGTATAATTTTTTTTGCCTAACCAAAGGAGTCGAGAAATGACAATGGCAAAAAAAACATGTGAAAAAAAATCTGTTAAATCAGCGGTCAAAACGGCGGACAAGAAAATGAAAACGATGAAAGTTATAGCAGGCGTGGTAGTCGTAGGCATGGGGCTCATGGTCAATGCCGATACGAAGACCACGTGGAGAGATTCGATGGGTCGCATACAGGGGTCTTCCACCATTGATAGAAATGGCAAGATCACATATCGTGATGCGCAGGGGCGCATTCAAGGTACGGAGCAGACTGATCGAAACGGCAAGACCACGTGGAGGGATTCGCTGGGGCGCATTCAGGGCACGGAGCAAACCGACCGGAATGGCAAAACCACGTATCGTGATGCGCAGGGGAGGATAATCGGGACAAAATCAGTAAGCACCCATTGACGGGGATATGGAGAGTATGGTATCATACTTTCGAGTGGAAGAACGCGATGTATTACTTAAATAAAATAGTCGGTTGGGTATTGAGTTCGTATGGAATATTATTCATCGGACTTGGAGTGGCGTGGTGGCTTTGGGGGCGTTCTCGGAAGTTGGCGAAAGTACTCATTGGCGTGGTGATCGGCATAACCTGGTTTCTTGGATGCGGAGTCACCACGCGACTAATCGGCACGCCATTGGAAGTTGAAGAAATCGACGAAGTCGCATTGCCGAACGCAGATGCGATCGTGCTCTTAGGTGGCGGTATGGGCGAGCACAAGGAGTGTGGGCGGGCGGAGATGTGCAGCGGGGCGGATCGGGTATGGTGCGCGGCTCGTCTATTCAATGCGGGTAAGGCGCCGATAGTCACGCTTTCCGGCGAAGGGGTAGGGGTTAGCACCGTTCCATTATTGCGCGATCTTGGGGTGGACACGAGCAAGTTGATGTTCTTTCCCGCGGCGCGGAATACGGAAGAGGAGGCGGAACTTATTTATGCGGAGCTCAAGCGGCATGCGGAGCGGCCGAGGATATTATTGGTTACCAGCGCTTGGCATATACCGCGCGCAAAGATGTTATTTGAGCGCAAGGGCTTTGAGGTAATTGCGGCGCCAACGGATTATGAGATGCACTATGCAGCGGAGTTTCCTCTTGAAGTTGGGGATTTTTTCCCAAATGCGGATAGTCTGCAGCATAACAGCGCGGCATTGAAGGAGTGGGTAGCAAGGTTCGGCTATTGGGCGTTGAGGTGAAAATCTCCGTAATAGTGCCGAGCTTGGAAGGCGGGATGCCACGCGGATTGCGTGATGATCCACGATTGGAGATTATCGCAGTCAAGGGGATGAGCCCAGTAGGCAAGGCGCGCAATGAGGGCTTGCGGCGTGCTACCGGGGAATATGTGGCATGGGTGGATAGCGACGATGAGATTACTGAAGATTGGGTGGATGAGATTTGCTCTGCGATTGGCGAGGGCGTGGATGTAATTACCATAGATGCGAAATGCGTTGGATGGAAGGATCGCGGGGATGTAATTTGGGGAGTAAGGCAAGAGGAGGCGACAATCGAGCGGCTGCGTAGAGATGTCTATCGCGATGTGGTAAGGCCGAGCATGTTGTGGCTATATGTAATCAAGCGGGAATTATGGCGGGATCTTTGGTTGGATGAGTCGGTAAGGGTAGCGGAAGATTATCTATTATTACCAAAGGTATTGGCGCGTGCCAAGAGTTGCAAGTATATCGACAAGTTGATTTACCGATATGTATGCAACGAAAAGAGTCTAATCAATACGCAAGATTTCGCGCGGTTCTGCGAGGTGATGCCGCTTTGGGAGCGCAGATTGAACGAGGCGCCGGAATCGGCGAAATGTGAATGCAGATGGGGAATGGCGGTGAGTTGTTATTGGCTATGCGATAGGGTAGCGATTGTGCCGGGTATGAGCGAGCAGAGTGGCGCGAAGGAATGCGCGAAGAAATGTCGCGAAAAAATAAGGAGCATATATTGGGGGCTATGGCGCGAGTTTTTCAAGGCGAGGGATTTTCCGCTTAGTCATCGAATCGAGTGGATGATGAAATTCACTTGCGCCGCGCTTGATTTCTGGTGGGTGCAACGCAGGCGATATCGTAGCCGTAGAGGCGTGGCGACATGAAGAATTATCTCATTAATCTCGATAAGGATGCGCAACGATTGGCGATGCAGAAAAAGCAGTTCGCCGAGGCGGGGATGCGTTTCGAGCGGGTTCGGGCATGCGAGACGGGCGAGAAGGACGCCTTTAGATGGTGGTGCGCGGTATTACGGCCTATGGTCAAGGGCGAGCTCGGGTGCGCGGCGAGTCATTGCAAATGCTATCGCCGAATATTGGCGGAGGGAGAGCGAGCGGGCGCGATATTCGAGGATGATGTAGTTTTCGCAAGTGGAATCGTCGAGGCGTTGCGGATAGCAGAGGAACAATGCTTGAGAGATCCGCAATCGGTAGTGCTGCTGAGCGATCATCGTGGCGGGAGCAAGGCGGGCAGCATGGGCGAGGGCGAGCGCAAACTGTTGTCGACCGATGGAGATGATTGCGCCGAAGGATATGTAATCGGGCGGGAGGCCGCGAGGATATTGGCGGAGAAGCAACGCCGCATTCGCGTGCCGAGCGATTGGTGGAGATATTTCGTCCGCAAGGGATGGATACGCCTTTATCGAATCGAGCCGGCTATCGTGGGGCAGCGATGCGATAGCTTCGCGAGTAACATCGAAGAGCGATATGTAGCGAAGGAGCATAATTTCGCGAATAGGGTATGGTGGAGAATTCGGCGAGCGATCGGAGTTGGCATAGACGCGATTTTGGATGGGAGGAAGGGATGGTAGAAAGACGCATTACGATTTGGGCACAGAGTATTTGTCGCTCAACGATGGCGCTTTATCGCGAGGTAAAGCGCAGGGCGGAGGCGAGGGTAATCGTGCGTGAGGATATGGAAGGCAAGGAGGCTCGGCAATTTCGAGAAGCGATGGGACAATGCGTCAATGGCTATGAAGACGTAGTGGACTATCGTTGGGATGGACGGGAAGATAGCGGGTTGGAGCTCTTAGATAATTCGTCAATTGGCATACAAGTATTCAGTGGATATCAGCGCAGCGAGGCGATTCGCAAATTGATTCGCAAGGCGAAGGCGCGCGGGGACAAGGTAGTGATTTCCGATGAGGCCCCGTGCGAGCGTTGCGTGGGGATGAAGGCGTTGTTGAAGCGGATATACTATTATCTGATATTACCGCCAAAATTACGCCCAACGATAGTCGCGGCAGATATGATGATGTGTTCAAGCGGAAGGTCGGGTATAAATAGATTAAGGCGATTGGGGTGGAGAGATGAACAGATCGTACCTTTTGGATATGCAAGCGAAAGGTTGGGGAGCGGAGAGGTAGAGACGAGAACGCGCAAGACTTCCGTTCCGCTTAAGATTCTGCACCTTGGGGATAATGATAAGCGCAGAGGAACGGATATCCTTCAACGGGCAGTGGAGAAACTCGAGAGGGCGGGGCTCGAGGTGGAGTTAAAGATGACGGGAGCGAAATTGCCGATGAGCGAACTACTGCAAGAGCTGAAGAATGCGGATGTGATGGTAGCATGCGGAAGATGCGAGCCCTGGGGAATGAGGGTGAACGATGCGCTATTGGAAGGGTGCCCGGTAATCGTGAGCGACGGTATGGGCGTGGAGATGGCGGTGGAGCGATATGGTTGCGGGGCGGTGGTGCCGAGAGGCGACTCACAGGCGCTCGCGATGGCGCTCAAACGATGCGCGCAAGACGATGAGTATTATCAGCGCATAGCAAGCGGCGCAAAGCAGGCGGCGGAGATGATGAAGCCGAGCCGTCGGGCGGAGGAATGGCTGGAGACGATGGAGAGAATATGCGCGAAGTAAATGGCATGATGGTTGTCGATGAGCTCCTGAGAGATAGGGGCATTATCAAGGCCGACGAGGTATGGGTTCATGGGATGTGGACATTCTCGAAGTGGAGAAGATGTTATCAGGCGATTAGGGCGGGTAAGAGATTGGTAAGAATGACGCACGGCAGTTTAAGCCCGATATATTTGGAGCGGCAAAGCCGAATCAAGAAGCGCTTGGTGGCGCCGATCGAGCGATGGCTGTTCAGGCACGCGGAGAGAGTTGTAGTCACGGGAGAATGGGAAGCGCGATGGTGCAGAGATTGGGGAATTAGGAATCGCATTGAAATCATTGACCTTAAGAAGTTCTTCACTTTCAAATCGCCGGTGATGAACGAAGGGACGAGACATGTATTATATCTTGGAAGGATTCATCCGCTCAAAGGGATAGAGTATTTGCGGAGAGCGGTCGAGGGGCTTGAGGGGATTGAGCTTAAAATTGAAGATAAGGCGTTTGGGGACGAAAAGGAGAAACTTTGGGAATGGTGCGATATATTGGTCTTGCCGAGCATGAGCGAGAATTTCGGTTTGGTGGTTGCGGAGGCGAGGGCGCGAGGAAAGAGGGTAATTGTTTCGGATGGCGCACCGGCTTGGAGCGATATGCCTAAGGAAGCGGGTGTATATCTACGAGGTTTCGTAGCGGCGAGCGAAGCGGAAAAGGTTATGATGTTACGAAAGGCATTAAGGCAATGAAACGATTGCTTTTCATTATGGCATTGATAGGCGCGCATGTCACTTCCGGGGGAGAATTCTCCGGTGTGAAAGGTGTGGTTGGCAGGTTCACGGGACAAGGCGAGCGCTTTTGTTTTGAGAGGGCGGAGGAACTCGGGGAGCGCGGGGAGGTAAGCGCGAGAGATGGGAAGATATTGATAAGGGCGGCGAGGCCGAGTATCGCGAGTTATGCGGTGGGCAGGTATCTTAGGGATGTGGCGAAAGCGCATGAATCATGGTGCGGGAGGCGCATACCCAAAATGCTGCCGCTTCCAGAGCGAACATTAACCTATGAAAGCAAGAAGCCAATTCGGTTGGCATATAATTATTGCACGCTTTCATATACGATGGCGAATTGGGGCAAGGAGGAATGGCGAGAAGAGATAGATCGATTGTCGTTGCAGGGCTTTAATTGCGCATTGGTGGTGGATGGGCTCATGAAGGTATGGCAGCTCACGCTTCGAGATATGGGATATTCGGAGGCGGAGATTAGCGGCTTTATCGCAGATCGCCCTTACGCCGCGTGGTGGCACATGGGGAACCTGGAGGGCGCGGGAGGTCCGATAAGCAAGGCGCGAATTGAAGAGGATGGAAAATTGGGGCGCTGGCTTTACGCCGAGATGAAGAATGCGGGGGTGGAGCCGATATTGCAGGGCTTCGTTGGACTGGTCCCATCGGGCACGGCAGGCGCAATCAGTCAAGGTATATGGTGCGGCATCTACAAGCGACCAGCATTGTTGCCTTTAGAAGGTGAGAAGTTCATGAACTTTTCGAAGTGTTGGTATAAGAATCTCAAGAAGGTATACGGAATCAAGAAAGATAATATGCCGAAATATATCGCGGGCGACATCTTTCATGAAGGCGGGAATAGCAGTGAATTCAACGATGAGAAACTCGCGATGATCACGCGGCATATTCAGGATATGCAGAGAAAGGAATTCGGCGACGAGGTAGTGTGGATATTGCAGAGTTGGCAAGGAACGCCGCCGCAAGGAATACGCGATGGACTGAGCGTAAAAAATTCGCTCATCGAATTGTTGGATAAGAATATGTCGGGGACGGGAAATTGCGGGGCTAAATTCACGAGCCGTCCAAATGGTTCGCTCAATTGGATTTGGGCGGAGGTGCTTAATTTCGGCGGGAACCCAGGGATGTATGGGGGGATGAGGCGATTCGGGAGCATGGCAAGATTGGCGGACGACAAGGATACGAGTTTCAAGGGATATGGAATGCTCAGCGAAGGATTGGAGACCAATCCAGCGATGTACGATCGTTTCATCGAGGGCTTTGGGGCGAAAGGAGATGTTGGGGAAAGCGAATTCTTCAAAGGTTACATTGAGAGACGTTACGGGATTGAAGATGAGCAACTTGAAGCCGCGTTTAAGATATTCGCGAAGACGGTATGGAATTGTCCAAGAGGACAGGAAGGATGCGTGGAGAATGTGCTTTGCGCGATTCCAAGCAGTGCCGTGAAGAGCGTTTCGAAGTGGGGACCGAAGGAGGGCAGTTATTATTCGCGCAGGGATTTCGCGGAGGGGGCGAAGTTGTTTCTGGCGAGTGCGGAGAGGAACCCGAGCTTATTATCGGAAGAGACATTTCGATTTGATTTGGTGGAAGTATTTTTGCAGATGGTCGCGGATCGTTTGCGTGAATTGAACGCGAAGATAGACGCGGAGCAAAGCGCACGAGATGAGTATCGCAAGTTGCTCGCTTTGGCGGTGAGACTTACGAGCGGAGAAAAGCGTTGGACGCTCGCTTGGCACGAACATGGGAGGGTAAGGCCGGCATACAGAAGGTTGCTAACGACATGGGGGAATGATACGGAGGCGGGAAAGGCAAGCGGGCTTACCGACTATGCGCATCGCGCATATTCTGAAATGATACGAGATTATTACGGCAATCGCTGGGAGGCCTATTTTCAGTGGCAGGAGGGCAAGCTCAAAGTTGCGGAATACGAGAGCAGGCTTAATAAGATAGACGCCGATTTTATCAGCGGAAGAATCGGCAAACCCGAGTCGGGAAGGACGGATTTGGTTGAAACATGCAAGGCAATTCTTAATGAGGTGGAAAAATGAAACAACTCATATTGAAGGCGAAGCGAGATTTTAGCGTGCGTAGGCATCATCCATGGATATTCTCTGGTGCGATTGAAAACGATGTCGAGGCGAACGCAAAGACGGGCGAGACGGTAGAGATCGTAAGCGCAGATGGTGAAAGATTGGGAGAGGGCAGTTATTCGCCGAATTCGCAGATTCGAGTAAGGATGTTGGCGTATGGAAAAGAATCGGTGGATGACAAGTTCATAGAGGGCTTGGTGGCAAATTCGGTAGGGAGAAGGGCGGACTATTTTGCGAATGCGACCACCAATGCGCTTAGGCTCATCAATGCGGAAAACGATGGTTTGCCTGGCGTAGTCGCCGATTATTATGCGGGCTTCGTAATCTGCCAATTCACGAGCGCCGGAGCGGAATTCTGGAAAGGGAGGATTGCGGATGGGCTAATGAAGTTCGCGCCGTTCTGCAAGGGAGTGGCGGAGAGGCTGGATGTGGAGGTTCGGCAAAAGGAAGGGTTGAGCGTGGCGCCGGCGTTTTCCGTATTGGTTGGCGAGGAGCCGCCGGAGTTAATTGAAATCACAGAAGGCGGCTGCAAGTTTTTAGTGGATGTGAGAAACGGACACAAGACGGGCTTTTATCTTGATCAGCGAGATGCGCGATTGGCGGTTGGTTCGTTGGCAAATGGGTTGGAAGTATTGAATTGCTTTTCATATACTGGGGGCTTTGGGTTATATTGTAGGGCATGCGGCGCCATGGAGGTAACGCAAGTCGATATTTCCAAAGAGGCATTGATGTTGGCGAAGCGCAACGAGGGGCTTCAGCATTTCTGCGGAACCAAGATGAATTACGTCGAAGACGATGTGTTTCAATATCTGCGGAAGTGCAGAGATGAGGGCAGGAGTTTTGATATGATTATTCTCGATCCTCCCAAGTTCGCGAAAGTGAAGTCTCAATTGATGAAGGCGGCGAGAGGGTATAAGGATATCAATTTGTTGGCGATGAAGTTGTTGCGACCCAATGGGATATTGGCGAGTTTTTCGTGTTCCGGGGCGATGACGAGCGAATTTTTCGACAAGGTGCTTACGGAAGCCGCGGAAGATGCGGGAAAGAACTTTCAGATTCTCGCGCGCACCCGTCAGGGTGCGGATCATCCAGTAGCATTGTCGTTCCCGGAAGGCGGATATCTGAAAGGCGTTATTTTGCGCTTGGTTTGAGCGCGCTTAAGGCGAGGGAGGTTTCGAACTGCGAGAGCGGCGTAACTACTATCGCCACGCCTTCGCGCTTTGCGGCGGCGACCATATCATCTGGCGCAGGGCGATTATGGCAAAGCACGATCACTTCGATTCCAACCAAGGTACATACGGCGATCGTGTTCAAGTGGTTCTGAATCGTGATTAACGCGGATTCATCACCGCAATGCCCCATCACATCGGAGAGCAAGTCGGAAGCATAGGCGAAGTTCACCGCGCAATCAGTTCGATCAACGACGATTGTGCCTTTGACGAGAGTAGTAATTTCAGAAAGATTCATAATAACATTCCCATTAAAAAGCGGTAATTCGTTCAGAGATTTTAGTTTGGTGCATCGTGAAGACGGATTTTAGTCCAGCGACGGAAAATTCACAATCAGCTTCGGTCCAGACGCGAGAAACATCGTTGAGATTATGGGCATCGGAAGAGCGCGTTACGGCATAGCCAACAGTCTTGGGCAGCCACAGCGAGGCATCCGCAGTTCTGCTTAACTCAACGGCATCAAAGCAATCAGGAGGAATCGTGCCCAAACTGCCAAGCACCGAGAAGTTGGGGCGATCAATATGCGCAGCGATGTAGAGGCCGCCAAGAGAACGGACCTTCTCCGCGACTTCGGGGATGGTCCAGCGACAACCCATAGCGAGGATTCGCCATTCCATTTCAACGATATCATCATCCCAAGTGACGACGGGTTGATCGCCGAAAGTATCGGGATCGTTGACGCGCTTTGGCATTGCCGAGTAGACGAAGTCGGTCATCGCGAGGGCGGAGTCGAGCGTATCGAATAGCGCGAGAGTATGCACTTCTTCGGCGGTTTGCACCTCAAGACCGAACAGGCAGGGGAGATTAACGCGGCGTGCGCATTCGGCGATGGCCGGACAATTCCGTGCGGATTGGTGGTCGGTAAGCGCGATGCCATTCATGCCATTAGCGAGGGCGCGCTTGACGATCTCGGATGGTGACATCTCGAGATTTGCGCATGGGGACAAACACGAATGGATGTGCAAGTCAAATTTCATAGCAATATTTTATCAAAAAATGCTATAATACGGGGTATGAAAATTGCGGATATTGTAAAAACACTAGACGGCACGTTAGTTGCTGGCGGAGATTCGGATAGAAAGGTCGGCGAAGTAGTTGCCAACGACCTAATGAGCGATGTGCTTCTCAATGATGCCGATGATATATTATTGCTTACGTCGTTAGCATCGGATCAGGCGATTCGCACGGCTAATATCGTTGGGGCGATGTGCGTGGTTGTGCACAACGCGAAGCCATTACCGCAGACGATGTGTCAAGTAGCGGATACATTGGGGATACCGCTTGTCTCCTCTCCGCTTTCGAAGTACGAATCGTGCATTAGGATTCATGATTTCCTCACAGCCAACGGTTAAGATTCTCACTGGCGGCGAGAGCCGTAGCGATGATCAGATAATGGCTGCGCATGACAAGAATGTGCGGCGCGTATCCGGGCCGGGTATCGCTGGCGAGGATTCGCCGTTGGTGATTATGGAATTGCTGCAGCGCTTGCGCGTTAAGGACGTTATGCGCGCGAAGAACATCGTTTCGGTGGTGCGTACCGATTCCATGCGCTTCGCTCAGAATCTGATGAAGCGCAATCATATTTCTGGCGTTCCAGTTCTGGAGGACAAGCGATTATTCGGCATCGTCTCGATGAATGATATCATAACCGCGCTCGAAGGCGGGTGGATAGAGGATCCCTGTCAGCGGCACATGGCGACAAATTTAGTGGTGCTTGAAGAGGATATGCCGCTCGCCTTCGCCATTAAGTTCTTTCAAAACTATACATTCGGGCGCTTCCCGGTATTGAACAAGGAGCGAGATTTTACCGGCATCGTATCGCAGCGCGATGTGATGAAAGTGTTGATGCAGGAGCTTACGCGTGAACTCGCGCGGCTTGAGGGCAAGGCGGTAGTGCCAGAGGAAAACGCGAAGAGCGAAGGCGTCATTCCATATTATTCGATGCGACAATTCGTAGTCGTTCGCAACGATCTCGGCAATGCGGGCAAGGCGGCGAATGAAATTAAGAAAATGATGAAAGATGCGGGCATCGATAATAAGATCATCAGAAGAGTCGCAGTAGCCGCATACGAGTTGGAAATAAATATCTGCATCCATTCCTTCGGCGGCACGATTACCTTCATCATCGATAATGACCAAATATCAATCGTCGCCAAGGACAAGGGGCCTGGTATTAAGGATATCAATTGGGCGTGTCAGGACGGCACTTCCACCGCGAACGATTGGATTCGTTCGATGGGGTTTGGCGCGGGTATGGGGCTCGCGAATGCGAAGCGCGTGGCGGATAATTTTGAAATAGCTTCCAAGGTTCCCGCGTGGACTATGGTTATTTGTTCGTTTAAGTTAAAAGGAGAGTAGCGCATGACGGTTCAGGAATTAAACGCCAAGTTTGGATCGCCGGGGAGAATCGTTTTCCGCGAGGATGGTTTCGCGGGGTATCCAAATGTGGTAATTGCCAATAAGTATGGCAATGCGGAGATTGCACTATTGGGGGCGAATGTGGTATCGTACCGGCCGACGGGTATTGGCGAAATCGTGTTTCGTCCCGCAAAGCGCGACTATAACCGCGGCGAATCATTTCACGGCGGCATTCCAGTATGCTGGCCGCAATTCGGCAATAAGTTCTCCAAGGAATTACCCCAGCATGGCTTTGCACGCAAGTTGGTTTTCGAGGTAAGGGGTTCGGAGTATTCGGAAGAGATGACGGAGATTACTTTGGGGCTTAAGAGCGACGAGGAGACGCGAAAGCTATGGAATTGCGATTTTGATCTCGAGTACAAGATTTCCGTGTCGATGAAGCTGAATCTTACCTTGACGACGAAGAACACGGGATCGAAGGCGTTTGACTTCAGTTGCGGTTTCCATCCGTATTTTCGGCTTATGAATCGTGATGAGGCGGTCGTGAAAGGATTGGCGGGGCTTGACTTCTTCAACGGCGTTAGCGGAGAGAGCGACGATCATCAAGATGGGGATTTGAGGATGGATCATTCCACCGATCATATCTTCACGATGCCGGCAGCGCCAAAGCATGAATATGCAATCATAGACGAGGGACTCAAGCGAGCAATCGCCTTGGTTTCATCCGGTAATGATCGCACGGTCGTGTGGAATCCGGGGTCGGAGGGGAAGTTGGCGGATTTCGAAGCCGATGATTGGCGGAAGTTCGTGTGCGTGGAGCCAGTCAGCGATTGGCCGAATGGGCGCACGTTATCCGCTGGTGAAACTTATGTATTAATGGCGGCAATTCAAGGGAGTCTCAATATATGAAGAAGAAAATTATAGAAGTAAGTAGCGATTTCAAGAAGTGGTATGCAATATCATGCCCAACGACTGGCGTGAGATTCGATCTTCGCACTTTGGAGTTGATGGATACTGATCACGATGGTCACGTTCGCACTCCGGAAGTATTGGCGGCGCTTGATTATCTGAAGAACAAGGGAGTGACGATCGATTCGCTTTTCGCGCCGAGCGAGTCGGATCGCAAGGCGCTCGACGAGGCCGTCAAGAAACAGGCGGCGTTGGATGCATTGGAGCCATCAGCGGAGGAGAAGAAGTCGTTTGCGGAGTGGACGGAGAAGGGCAAGGAGGCGGAGATCGCGGTTTTGGGCGAGGCCACTGAGGCGGCTGATAATGCGCTTATGAAGATAGAGAAGATCGTGGATGAATTCTTCTATCCATCTGATGAGGCGCCATTGGTTACCGAAGCGCCAGATCGTGAATTGCCGCTTAGGGATCATCTCAATCCAAGACATCTTGAGGCGATACTTGAATTTGCGGAGTCGTGCGTGAAGCCGCTTCTTGGCGAGAAGTCGGTAATGACGCGGATGGAGTGGAAGGCAATCAAGGCGAAATTCGCGCCATATCGCGCATGGAAGGCGGCGAAGCCGGTGATGAACGCGGTCGCCCGCAAAGCGCTTGAGGAGGAGGAACGCTTCCTAAGATACAAGCTCAATCTCGGAGAGTTCCTCGAGAATTATGTTACGATGGATCGGCTGTATGCGAATGAGGGCTATTCAATTTTTCAGACTGGTATTCTTCGCATTGATGGCAAGGAGATGAATCTATGCTTCCATGTCAATAGCGAAGCGGCGCATTCCGCTTTGGTCGAAAAGTCGCATTGCTGCATAATCTATCTTAAGCTGACGCGTGCGAACGAGAGCGCGGAGCGTTCCATTTGCGCGGTCGTCACGGCGGGCACGATTGGGGCTTTGTATGTGGGGCGCAATGGCGTATTTTACGATCGCGATGGGAAGGATTGGGAGGCGACGATCACCAAGATCGTCGAGAATCAAGTTTCGTTGATGGAGGCGTTTTGGTCGCCATGGCGCAAGATTGGCGATATGATCACGTCTGGCGTGACGAAGTTTCTCGGCGAGAAGCAGAGCAAGGCAATCTCCGGGGTGCAAAAGGGCGTCGAGTCAACGCAGGCGGGCGGCGCGGCGATGGCGAGTTCGGTCGCGGCAATCGGCATCGGAATTGGCATGGTCGGCGCGGCGTTTGCGTCCATTATGGCGGCGGTATCGGGAATGACATGGTATGAAATTCTCCTTTCCGTGGCGGTAATCATTTTGGCCGTAAGCATGCCAAGCGTGATACTCACTTGGTTCAAACTCAGAAAGCGCGATTTGGGCATCGTGTTGAATGCATCCGGGTGGGCGATCAATCGCAAGATGCGCTTTTCGATGAAGCGGGCTCGTGGTTTTACGAAGTGCGCGCATTACTCCAATTGGAAAATCTATCTCTTGATTGGGCTAATGATCATCATGATTATCGCCGGCTCCTATGTTTGTCGTAGAATTCGAAACAAGGAAGCATCAGAGAACTGTTCTTGTGAACAACCAAAAACTGAACAAATACAACAGGAGGTAAAGTAATGAAAAGAGAGAATACATTGATAGCGGCTGCGAAGCGTGGCTTTACGCTGGTCGAATTGCTGGTGGTGGTCGCGATTATCGGCATCTTGGGAACCATCGCGATTCAAAACGTTACCGAGCATCTGAAGACGGCGGATTCCACGGCGGCGAAGGCGCAAGTGCAGCAGATCGCTGGCGCGGTTACTTCGTATTACATGAAGTATCACAAGATGCCGACCGATCTCAAGCAATTGATCGACGAGCAGGGCGACAACGCCGCAATTCTCGAAGGTGGCGAGGGGGCGTTGATCGATCCGTGGGATAACGAGTATCAGATGCGCAAGGGCAAAGGCAAGGATAAAATTTACATTATCTCGGCTGGTCCCGATGGCAGCTTCGATACCGAAGACGACATCCGTTCGGATAAGATCGACAAGAAGCCCCGGTAAGCGGTGAGACGCGCTTTTACCCTGGTTGAGCTGCTGGTAGTGGTGGCCATCATTGGCGTAATGACCACCATTGGAATGCTCAGTCTCATTCCAGGGCAAGGTGCGACGCGAATCAAGGGAGCGACGCGCGATATCTTCGCGGCGATTCGTCACGCGCGTTCGACCGCCTTGGTAACTCAGCAGCCGGTAATCATCACCTATTCCACCGAAGAGGTCGATGGGGTAATAAGCGCCAAAATCGAAACCACATCTGCGAAATTGTTTGGCGAACAAGTCGAGCGCTCGAGAATAAGAACCGTTTTGGGAGATTCGCTCCCCGAAGAAGAAACGGAGGCGCCCATCGTGGAGACAGGCGATGATGAAGGCGAGACGGCTGATAACGCCGAAGGTGCCGGACAGACGATAGGCGAGATTCTCTTCGCGCCGATTGATTCCAGCGTGGTCGAGGGAATTCGCATTAAGGTCGCCGTGGATGGCGAGGAGACGGAAGGCACGAAGGGCGGCGTGCAACGCAAGAGCAGAATTTCGGTGTTCTCCAATGTCGATTATCTGATCGGGCGATACAACGATTACGAAAAGGACAAGGTGGCGAAGAAGGCGAAGAGCGAGGCGGCTGGCACGACGGTAGGCGGCGAGGATTCGGCAGTAAAGAAGGAAGAATTGCAAAAGCCCGTGAAGATCGTGTGGGAGGCGAATGGCAGAGTAACGCCGCATCAAGTTTGGGTTTATGCGGATGGCGAAACGCCGGAGGATGGGCTTTCGATCAAGATAGACCGCTTTGGCGCCGCCAAGGTATTGGGCGGGAGTGAACGCGATGATTAAGAATCTACGCAGAGGTTTTACTCTATTGGAGGTAATGATCGCCGCGATCATCCTGGGGTCGGGGTTGACCGTAATTCTCGTTTCGATGTCGCAATCGCAGAGGATGATGCTATCGCAAGTAGATGTGGAGACCGCGCAGGAAGTGATGGATCTTGGCGAGATGGCATATCCGCTCGAGGATGTGAAGAATGAGGATGATTTGGATGTGAAGGAGACGAAAGCGACGGAACTTTGGGATATGATTTCGGAAGAGCGCTTGACGAGCGAACAGGAGGAGAAGTTGCATGGCTACACTTGGGAGCGCGAGAATCTCGACCGAAATCCATCCGATGATGATATAAAGCGGATGAACAACCTTTATCGGGTTCGCATTACGGTAGTATGGGGCGAGCGCGGACGCGGCAGTGGCGGCAAGCAGCAGGAGAGTTACGTTACATTATGGAGAAAGCCGGAATGAGGCGCGCCTTCACGATGATTGAGATGCTGGTTGCCACGCTACTCGTAGGCGTGCTGACCACATTGAGCATAATGACGTTTCTGGCGGTGTCGAACGGCTGGCAAGTATCGACGGATTACCTCGATAAGATGCAACGCACCGATTATGCGCTTAATCAGGTAATTTCCGGCTTGAGGAGTATGTATTATCCCCATGACGGCAAGCAAAGCGAGAACTATGGTTTCGTGCTTGAGAATCGTGGCGATGGCGATGATCCACGCGAATCGGATGTAATCACCTGGTCAAAGACGGGTCCGGCGATAGTGGGAACCAAGAATGCGATTGCCGATACGGTCCATCGCGTTCAGGTGATGGTTTTGGAAGAAGGCAACAACGATTATCAAGAGCCGATTCAGAAGACGGGACTTTACGCGCGCGCGTTCGTTGACCCCGCGCTCGCGTCCACCGCCGAGGACGAGAAGGAACGGGAGTACTATCAGCAGCCGACGCTGGTCGCTGACGGTGTCGTGGGCTTCCGTTGCCGGACGATCAAG
>CALCDB010000099.1 GCA_937901395.1 uncultured Verrucomicrobiota bacterium | reverse complement strand
CTTCTCGTAGAACTTGATCTTCTCGCGAATTCTCTCCATAATCGCAACCTCTTGCTTGAGCATCGCGGCGGTCGTATGGTCGTGCCACAACCCTTGCTCGGTTTTAGCACGATGCCTAATCTCACGAATCTCGTAGAACTTATCAGTCACTTCACCACCTCGCTTTCCTTATTGGGTTGACCAATCCACTCGCGAATCAAGTCCTCGGGTACATCCTCGTCATATGTGTACCCCGCCGCAATCGCACGGTCAACAAAGATACGCGCCTCTCTGTCGGTCAGTTCGCGACCATCAAGCCTCCACAGACCAAACCAGTTGTTTTTGCGCCGACCATACAACTTTCGGAATCCGATAAGGTTAGTTTTCATTTGCACACCTCCCGCGCCTTTGCGACGAGTTCTCGCTCTCTTAATGCTGGACAATCTATAACAGGATCAGTATCTTCTAAGAAAGAAATACATTTACCAGTCTTTTCGCATTCAAAGTCACACAACGTCTTTTCAAGCGCGTCGGCGAGTTCGCGGATGAGCGCGTCCCGCTTCGCAATCTCCGCGTCTTTCGCCGCGAGTTCAGCACGGGCAACATCAAGCGCGGCATTCTCCTCCAACGCCTGCTTTTGCCATCCGTCCCGCTCGGCACTAATGCGGTCAATCTCGTTTTGCAAATAGTTTAGGTGACCGTTGATAATACTTCTCTCGGCTGTAATATCGCGCTTGCAAGCCGCCAAATACCGATTGTTGATGTTGTGAAGCAAAGCGGCAACCGCCGAATTGTGAATCACCGAATCTTCGCCAAGCGAACGCGCAACCTTCACGCGCTCGGCAACATCCGTATAGACCTGCTCGACCGTCTCACTTGCCATCGTTTGCCTCCTCCTCGTATTGTGAACACAAATCAACCAACATCCATTCGGGTCGGTCGTTGCACTCCTTGCGGTATTTGCAGGACGCGCAAAGTTCATCCTTGTAGACTTTTCGTCTCGCCATTTTGCCCCTCGCTTTCGGTTTTCCTTTTCGGTCTTTTCGGCATCGTTGCCGGCTTCCAAGTCTTCGGGAAATTCGTGTGATGCCGCATCCACTCTTCCCGCTCAGCCATCGTCGGCGGCCTAACAAGCCATTTGAACTCGTCCACGGCTCACCTCACAAAGCCAATGACGGTTGAAACGCGCCAAGCATTTTTTCTTTCGCCGTTTCAAAAAAGTTTTTCTTGATCTCGAACCCGAACGCCCTGCGTCCAAGTTCAGCCGCCGCACGGAGTGCCGAACCCGAGCCCGCGCACGGGTCAATCACCACATCACCGCGATCCGTGAAAATCTCGATGATATTCTTCAACAGTTTCACCGGCTTTTGCGTCGGGTGGCACTTCGGGATTTCTTTACCGTCGGTTTGCCAATCGAAACAGTTGAAAATCATCTTGCCGTGGTTATTGAACTTCGGCAACTTGTCTCGATACAAAACCAAGCCATATTCACAATTGCCGACGATCTTCATATTGGCTTTCAAAACCTGCGCCGAGAACGGCTTGCGAAATACGAGCGGGATATAATGCTTGAACCCGAAACCCTGCGCAAGCTCGATATAGCGGTGCATTTCCTCGAACGGCACGAACAAGACGATGCACGGCGCGGACGATTTGCGCTTGCCCGTCTTGCCGATTGCTTCGCCTTTTTCGTCCTTCGATTCCTTGCGCAACAACCGCTCACAAAAGATCATAAAGTGCGCGGGCGAAAAGTCGCCGTCGCTTTCAAAAAACATCTTGCCTGCAAGTTCGCTTTCACCGTTGGCGTTGTCACCGTCCTTATACCACGCGGGATTTGAGGCGTATGCGTTCTTGCCGAGGTTGTACGGCACATCAGCAATCACCAGCTGCGCGCGCGGGATATTGTAGGATTTGAAGTTTTGAAAGTGGTCGTGGAAAAGTTGCGGTTCGTAGAAGTCCCGCATCCGCTTGGTTTGGTTTTCGGTTTCCATTTTAGCCCCTCATTAGAATTGATGCAACCGTAATTTGTCCCGCCGCGAACCAATAAAACGCACGGGCGAAATCGTGATGCACAAGGCACACGATTGCCGCGAGAATATCGGCGGCGGCGAGGACGGCGGGAATCAAATGCTTACTCATAGTTCCGACGGGCGAACTCGTTAGCACACGCGAACGGTACGGCGGGAATGACAATCACTCCGATGATAAAGCCGATGATCCAACGCAATGTCTTTTTCATTTGTATTTTCCTTTCGTTTATTCAGCCAAAAATTCTTTGGGATTGCGGGAATACTCTTCCTTCGTTTGGAATCCGCGTTCGTGGCACGCCATACATCCGCGCCCTTGGCACATCCGGCACACGCAATGCGGGTGAGCCGCCTTGACGAAATTGTAGGCATTATTGAGATTGACGAGCGCATCCTGCCTAACCGCAGCAAGCGCAACCCCGCCGCGCTCAAGTGCCGTCCGCGCTTCGCTGATATGTCGCTCGATCTCACGCAAGGCATCATCACCCGTGAACGCCTCGCGGATGTTCTTTGGGATTTCCACGCCGAAGCGGTCGGTCGGAATAATCGGCTTCGGAGGCTTCGGCGGTTCAGCCGGGCGCGTCGGCATAGCCGGGCGAGTGGGAAGGGTGTATTCCCTGCCGCC
>CALCDB010000098.1 GCA_937901395.1 uncultured Verrucomicrobiota bacterium | reverse complement strand
CCGAGACGAGTTTGCGTCCCGCTACCCGCGTAGGAAAGATGATCGCCAAAGGTTTGGCGCCCTCCTGCCAAGCGGCGGTCGGTGCCGCGCCCAAGAGTTGCAACTTCTGCGCGGGATCGCCATATAAGATGGTTCCTTCGAGATCCCACATCTTGCCCATCCAATCGCGGCTCTTGGGCTTGGTTTCGGGGATGGTGCGGATAAGATTTTGGTTGGCCACATACCAGCTTTCGTTGAGCGGCATCTTGAGCGTCGAAAAGTTATGCCATGTTCCCCAGCCGATTTCGCCAAACCATGTTTCCTTTATGTAGCCGACGAATTGATTTACCTTTCCCCAGCCGAGAGCCGTCATTACCATATTATCATCGGGCGTATTATCGGCGATTAGACAATTACCCGCGGCGATCCATACCTTCTCGCGTTTTGGCGCCTTGAGCTTATCGCCACTGGAGGTGCGAAAAGCGCCCTGCTTCTTGCCGGGAAATAGATTGCCCTTGGAAAATGGCATTTCCAAATTGTGCTGGGTCGCGTGCGAGGAAGTAACGATCAACTCTGGATCGAGCTTCGCCCATGCCTTCGCGAAGATGCCGCTAATATCGCCTTCGGGAGTGTCGTTCTTGTTGGCATCGGAGAACGCCATCACGGAGCCAGTTACGAGATCGCTGCCAACGCCTGTGGTGGAGAGAATATTGTTGAAGAAGCGCGGTTCCGAGGAAGCGGCGATGCGTTGAGCCGCCTGCGCGGTAGGGCCGGTAACGATGCCCCATATCGCATCATGGAATGGATCATCGTCGATATTGCGCATCATGCGGTGCAAGGCGATGGTCGAGCCGGTCGTCACCTCTTCCGGACGCATCACGAAAGCGACATAGCGCGACTGTTTCTGCTGGAGTTGTTCCAAGCAGTTCGTGATCGAGGAAACGGCAATCACTTCGCTGACGAGATCGGTATGCTTGTTCTTCAATGCCGTAGGAACATCCTTCCAGCCGGGCATATTCGCGGTAACGGATGAGATGACGATGAGCAGAGTGCTAAAAAAGCGATAGTTGTTTTTCATAGTAATTAATATGCTATCATTTTTCGCTCAATAGCGCAAGGTCGTAAGCCACCTTCCACTTCCAAAAATCCACCTGATTGTGCTTTACAAAGCGACGATAAAATATTATACTTATTTCTAATAAGTCTCTTCCAAGCTTCCTTTGTTGGAGTTGACTTAACTTCTTTTCCATTGTTTCTAGCCATTTCTTTGGCTTTTTTCTTTGCTACTTTTTCCATAGCAGGTGTCCATCTTTTTGCCATAACTACACCTCCTATGCATTTGGCGTTTCTTGAACGCGCTTAACAAAAGATTTACCTTTATTATTGTATTTACGCTTCTGTGCAGCCATCTTAGAGGATGCATTGTATTCATCCTTAAGTCTTGGATCTACAATTGTGTAAATAAGGTCAACCAAAAGCATTGTTACAGAGAAAGTAATAGCAAGTATTACAAGTCCTCCGCATACACAAGGCCAGTTTGAACCCTTAATTGCAGCAAGCATATATTTGCCAACGCCATCCACAGAGAATATCTGTTCTGCAACAACAGCGCCTCCTAAAGATGATGCCATTGAATTTCCTACATTGGCAACAACCGGAATAAGAGCGTTTCTGAGTGCATGTCCGAAAATAACAATACTTTCCTTTTGGCCTTTAGCTCTTGCTGTTCTGATATAATCCTGACGAATAACTTCAAGCATTGAAGATCTTGTAGTTCTTGCAATATTACCTACGTTTGCAATACCA
>CALCDB010000097.1 GCA_937901395.1 uncultured Verrucomicrobiota bacterium | reverse complement strand
GCGCATCGCAACCCTGATAAGGAGCGTGAACTATCCGCGTGGATCGGCGAGGGGCCAATCCTGCTTGGCGGTTCGACCTGGCCTGGCGAGGATGCGATATTGTTGGATATCTTCAGGAAATTGAAGGCTCGCCGGCCGGAGTTGAAACTCGTGATCGCTCCTCGGCATTTCGAGAAGGCGGATGAAGTGGAAGCGAATATCAAGGCGGCGCAATTTGATTGTTGTAGGCGGTCTCGAAACGAGACGAAGCCATGCGACGTGTATTTATGTGATACTACGGGAGAACTTATGGGACTTTACGGCATTGCGGATATTGTATTCGTAGGCAAGTCGCTATGTGCGCATGGTTCGCAAAATATGATCGAGCCATGTCTTTGCGGCAAGCCGACGTTGGTGGGGCCATATACCGAGAATTTTCGTCCGGTAATGCGCGATCTTACGGAGGCGGAGGCGATCATACAGGTAAGGGATGCGCGTGAGCTTAAGGATAGGATGGTCGCGTTGCTCGCGGAATCTGGCGAAGCCGCAGCGTTGGGTGCGCGTGCGAAGGCGGCGGTCGAGCGGCGTTGCGGGGTGGTATTGAGATGCGTGCGCGCGATTCGCAATGTGGTCGCGATTATGATGATCGCGGTGCTCTTTGGTTGCGGCGATTGCGAACAGCCGACAGCGGAAGTAGTTGAAAAGCGCACGCCCAAGAGCGACTATATCTACCCGCCGGTCACGAATGCGTGCAGCAAGATCGTTAAGCTTGAAAACCCGAATGACGAGGAAATCATATACGTGAAGGAGTTGGATGTAACGGGTATGCGCGCTTCGGAGTTCAAGGCCGAACTCGAGAGGATGGAAGGCGCTCGCGTGCACGTATGGATGCCGGGCAGACGCTATTGGCTATTGGTTGGCCATTCCACGACGAACAAGGTATCGTTGGCGAAGGCGATGGATGCGCTCGCGCTTGACGATGATTGCGAATCCCTCCCGGAATTGTTCGGCAATTACGTAGGCGAGAGGGAAGATATCCTGCCGGCATTCGAGGCGGAGCTTGAGGGCGAGGTAGTTCCCGAATGGTTCGTAAGCAAGGCGGTGCCTACGATAACGTGGTTAGATACGGCGGAGATCGACGAGGATATACTCAAGACGACATTAGCGGAGATTCGTTCGATGCAAATCGTCAGGCGCGTGGTTCTGGATGGCGATATGCAGGCAGCCTTGGCGAAGGATAATGCGGACGAGGAACAGGCGGCGTCAGTTTGGGCGCGGGCGGCGTTGCGCAACCCCAAGGATCTCTTTCTGCGCGAGCGTATCAATCGTTTGGAGCGCAATGCGAAGGCCTTTATGGATGTAGGCAAGTTGCTGCAGGCGATGAAGTGCTACGAGACGATAATTTTGATCGAGCCGAAGAATGGGAAGGCAGTTCACAATTTCGGTATGTGCCTAAAGAAGATTGGCAAGCTCGATATGGCCGAAAAGGTCTTGGAGCGCGCTAAGTTATTGTTGGGCGATGAGTAAGAAGATACTTTATCTGCACGGCTTCGCCTCGTCTGGCGCAAGCGGCACGGTGGAGATTCTTCGCAAGGAATTCCTTGAAGATTACTGCATTTGGGCAAATATCAACATTTTTTTAATTCAAACTATCGTTTGCTATTCTCATTTCACTCAAAAACTATGTTAATTATATAATTTTCTCTCAAAAATCGGAGAAAATTATATAATTAACGTCA
>CALCDB010000096.1 GCA_937901395.1 uncultured Verrucomicrobiota bacterium | reverse complement strand
CTTACCGAGTCCGCCGCCGCCGTTCACGAGCACGATCGGCGCAAACGCGAGGACCATCAGCGGATTGCCCGTCACGGCCGCCGACGCACCGACCAGGATTCCCAGAAAACGACTGCCGGCATCGCCCATTAATATCTTCGATGGCTCTGCGTTATACCATAAGTATCCGCCAAACCCACCTACCACGATCATCACCAGAATCGCCCACTTCGCGGCTTCCGAATACACTGGAATCAAAAAGTAGTGCGCTACCGGACGATACCCCACTACAATGTATAAAATTACCGTAAGTATCAATAGCGTGATTATCGTCAACATTCCAGCCAATCCATCCACGCCATCTGAACAATTCGTGGCATTCATCGTAAACCACAGGATGAACGAGGCGAGCGGTATGTAGATATACCAGGGAACATACCATATTCCCTTGACGAATGGCAGCCATACGATCATGCGGCCTTGTTCCGCATGCCCCAAGAAAAGCAATATGGCGATGGCAATCGCACATACCGCATCCAACAAGCCCTTGCGCAACTCCCCCCAAGGCAACTCCGCGCAATCATCCAGATAGCCAAAGAACATCGCCAAGTAAATTACCGCCACCGCCGATAGATCGTAAAGCTTAAGCGGGGCGAACAATATAATCACCGGCAATATGATCAAGGTAATGTAGAACCCGGCGCCCGTCGGTTTGCCGGCGCTATTCATACCGCCCAAATCCTTGCACAGCGCCTTACCGCGATCGCGTGGCAGGCGCTTCCAGAACTTCGGAAGCAAAACAAGCGTAAGGAAGGCCGACAAAAACGCCCCGCCGGCCAACAGAAGCGCATGCGACTGCAATAGGCGGAATGGTCCCCAAAACTTCGTTATGTAATCTGAAAGATAATAAAGCATTTAGATTCCCTTCTTAATCGAATCATTGTAAAATACCTTCCAAAGGAACAATCCACGCGCCGGCGCCGTTTCCACTCGCGCGGTACGCGGCGAGCTAGCCTCCAACAATTCCTTCACGGCTTGCGGCTTCTCGTTCCCCTTGCCAACCGATAACAAAAAACCGATCATCGAACGAACTTGCTTATAAAGAAATCCATCGCCGCGAACTATGAAAGTATAACGCGAGCCGGACTTCTTGATTTCAAATGAAAAGATATTCCTTACCGTCGTATCGAGCTCACGATTGGGGTTCGCCGCAAACGCCACGAAATCATGCCTGCCGATAAAATACTTTGCCGCCCTACGCATTGCCGACAAATCAAGTTGACGATGACAAAACACCCAATATGGCGCAAGATGCGGAGGCAGGATATCCGCCTGATAAAGCTGATAGCGATATTCCTTGCCAGTAGCCGATAGCCGCGCATCAAACGATTCTTTCGCGTATGCGGCCCTTAGAATTCTAATCGCTTCCGGCAAGCGGGAATTCATCGCCCTAATTAAATTCTTTGGCGGTATTGGCTTGGTAAGATGAAAATGCGCCACGAACCCCTTCGCATGAACCCCCGCATCGGTTCGAGATGAACCGAAAACTCTTACCGCCGAACCCTCTAAATATTCAAGCACTTCCTCAACGACTTGCTGAATGCCAAGCGCGTTGTTCTGACACTGCCACCCCGAATAATCAGTGCCATCGTAAGCTATCGTTACTTTGTATTTGCGCTTCACTTGAAAAGTCTCTTCATATCGTCAAGGTGCGACTTATCTATTACCAAGACCCCGTCTTTAGTAGCTACTATAACCAAGTTCCTTACGCCTAAGCACTTTATCGGCTGCGAAGATGAGATAATTAAGTTTCCATCCCCATCGACCTTATTGGGAAAGTACCGCTCAAAAGCCGCGTAACTACCAACATCGTCCCACCCAAAGTCTCCCTCGATTACTTTGATATTGGCGAACTTCTCCATTATCGCATAATCAAAGGAGATCTTCTCCAGCTTAGGGTAATCGGAGATTTTGATGTTCATCAAGCGCGGCGCACATTGCGCAAAGGCCATTCTAAAAGTATCCGCCCTCGCGATAAACATGCCCGCATTCCATAAATATCCCCGCCTAATATAGGTCTTCGCCTTGTTAAGATTCGGCTTTTCGACAAACTTGCCATTCTTGGGGTCGATATAGCCAAACGCGGTAGATGGACTATCCGGTTTAATGCCAAGCGTAACAATCGCATCCGCATCTCTCGCCGCTTTAATCGCGCGCGTCAGCGCTTTGCGAAACTTGCCTTCCTTAGCGACGATCTGATCCGCTGGGAAAAACCCTAACACTCCCGTCTTCGCCCTCGCTACCCCCAACGCGATTGCCGCGCCCGTATCACGCCGCATCGGCTCGCCGATTATGTTTGCAGCAGGCACCTCTGGTAACTCCAGTTGCGTCTGCCGCTTTAGTTTGGCGGATGTCACTACATAAATATTTTTGCTCTCCACGAGACCAGCCAATCTATCCACGCTCTGCCGCAACAAGCTCTTATCGCCAAAAATGCGCAGGAAGCGACTTCGTTTCCGCCTGCCTTCTTAACCAAAGTTCTGACTGCATCAAACACTCTACCCATTGTGTTAACCAGTAAAAACGCGGATCTGTGTTTGTGACTGATACAACAGGAACTCCCATGTTTACAACAGATCCTTCAGGTAATGCCTTAATTTCCAAGGGCAAATAGCCTAGGTCGTGAAGTTCTTTCACTTGATCTATTGCGTAGTTGTTTTCGCCAAGTTGAGTGTCCATTATGTATCTGTATTCCCGCTCCAAATCTGTCCAATCTCGTTTGAAGAAGTTTTTGTTGAAATACTCTACCATATATTCTTCTACGAAAGCCTGTACACCAAATAACACTACGTGATCTTGTCCTGCTGGCATTGACTTGCGTGGCACAAGGTAAGATGTGAGATTTGTCAGTCTATTATCGTACATCTTATTGTGGACAGTCTTATAAGTGTCGCACAAAAGCATTGCATTTATATCTATCATAGCGTAAAATTTAAGAGTTAGAATTTTTTCAATACTTTGACGAACGGATCGTCTAGACTAAAGATTGTGTTGGTTGTGAATACTCTGCTTATTCCGGACTCTTTCAGAGCGT
>CALCDB010000095.1 GCA_937901395.1 uncultured Verrucomicrobiota bacterium | reverse complement strand
TATCGTGCAGCCCTCCTCAGATACCGCCTGCAAAATCCACTCCGGCTTCACGCCCTTGAGCAGAACCGCCCGTCCGCCAACCAGGAAGCTGCCGAACCAATGCATCTTCGCGCCAGTATGGTAAAGCGGTGGAATGCAGAGAAATACGTCATCCTTGGTTTGCCCATGATGCGCTTGCTCGACCTTGCAACTATGCAACAAGCACTTATGCTGCAACACGATCGCCTTGGGGAACCCAGTGGTGCCGCTCGAAAAATAAATCGCCGCCTCATCGTCTTCCACGATGCGAATCGCCGGCGTGCGCGCACTGCAGAAGCCGACCAACCCGCGATATGATTCCGCAAACGATGGACAATCATCCCCCACGTACAGCTTCGCCTTGAGTCGCGGAACCATATCCACTATCTGCTCGACTCTCCCCGTGAACTCGGGACCAAACACCAGCGCATCCGCATCCGCCAGCGTCAGACAATACTTGATCTCGTCTGCGGTATAGCGAAAGTTCAATGGAACCGCCATGCAGCCCGATTTGAGCACGCCGAAGTAAATCGGCAGCCACTCTATGCAATTCATCAATAGAATCGCTACCTTGTCGCCCTTCTTGAAACCGCGACTTAAAAGAAAGTTCGCGATTCGATTGGACTGCTCATTGAATTCCTTCCAGGTAATGTCGTTTCTGAAGGCATCTTCGCGCGAAGATTCAATCAGCGAATATTCGCGCCATGTCGTCCGCTTCTCGCCCATCTCCTGGGGATTGATCTCGACCAATGCGATATCGTTGGGCCACTCCTTCGCATTCCGTTCCAATATCTCTGTAATATTATTCATTGCTTGCGTATTATATCATATCCTGCTTACGAGCTGCGCGATGGTTTTCTCGAAGCTGACGCCATACCAATGATCATCATCGGTCGCTTCAATGGCGGCGCAGACGATATCGGCCGCCAAAGCCGAAGCCTCCAAAGGCGTCTTGCCCCGAACGATCGCGCCGGCGAACACCGAAGCGAAGATATCGCCGGTGCCGTGCGAGCAGCGCGTCAATCGCGGGTTGAAATCGTATTCGATTTTCCTGCCGTCGCTTACGGCCGTGCCCAACTCGCCGGGATTGAAGCTCACGCCCGTAAGAATAACGCCCTTCGCGCCGATACCATGCAGCTTGGCGATTAGCGCCTCGATCATCGCCTTGGTCGGCGCAGCTCCATCGCCGACGTACTCACGAGGATTATCGCCAACCAATAGCGCCGCCTCCGTGAGATTCGGCAATAGATAGTCGCAACCATCGCAAAGCTTCGCCATCTTCTGCGGAAAATCATCCGCGAAGCCCTTGTAGAGAACGCCATTATCCGCCATCGCCGGATCGACGATCCTAAGCGCGCCGGGCTTGGAACAAGTTTTCATAATCGAGAGAATCGGCGCGATATGGCTTTCGCACACGTAGCCGGTGTAGAAGGCGTCGAACTTTATGTCCTGCTCAACCCACTTCTCCTCCACCTTCGATAGCTCCGCGGTCAAGTCGGCGAAGCTCCACGTCTTGAAGCCGCCCGTATGGTTGGAAAGAATCGCAGGCGGCAATATGGCGCATTCCACGCCGCACGCGCTGATCAGCGGCAACGCCACCGTAGTCGAGCATTGCCCTACGCATGAGATATCCTGAATAGTCAATAGTCGTTTCATCTTCTCGCGCTTTCAAGTGTATTCCAAAGTAACATGGTGATCGTCATCGGTCCGACTCCGCCGGGAACGGGCGTAATCGCCGAGGCGACCTCGCCGCATGATTCGAAGTCGGCATCGCCCACGAGTCTGAAACCTTTGGGACGCGAAGCATCGGGAATGCGATTTACCCCAACGTCAATCACCACCGCGCCCGGCTTGAGCATATCGCCCGTAAGCGTATTCGGGCGACCCGCCGCCACGACTACCACATCGGCAGTGCGCGTAAAGGCGGCGACATCCTGCGTTCCCGTGTGGCATAGAGTGACCGTCGCGTTCGTCGCCTTGCGCGACAACAGCACCGCGACTGGCTTGCCCACGATATTGGAGCGCCCGATTACCACCGCATGCTTGCCGTTAAGATTCATCCCTGAAAACTCGATCAGCTTGATGATCCCATACGGCGTGCACGGCAAGAAGCATTCTTCGCCGATGAGCATCTTTCCGACATTTATCGGCGTGAAGCCATCCACGTCCTTCTCGGGCGCGATGGTGTCAATCGCCTTCTTCTCGTCAAATCCCTTTGGCAGCGGCAACTGAACCAAGATTCCGTGGATGGCGGCATCTCGATTCAACTCGGATATCGTCGATAGTAATTCCGCTTCCGAGATGGTGCTCGGCAATCTTATCTCCCGCGAATAGATGCCGGCTTCCGCGCAGGCCTTCTCCTTGGCGGTAACATACGAGATGCTCGCGGGGTTATCGCCAACCAAGATTACCGCCAATCCCGGCGTAATGCCCCTCTCGCGTTTGAGCGCCGCCACGCCTTCCGCGATCTCACCGCGCAACTTCGCGGCTAACGCCTTGCCGTCAATCAACTTCGCCTTCATCAATCTTCTCTCCATTTTATGTATCTTACTGACTTGTTTTTGGTATCAACGTAACATTCGCAATTCACCTCACGCTTCATGCCGATGGATTCGCCAACGATCCGCATCTTGAACACGCTCGTTTCGCTCGGCCGCCAATCGATGTATTGATTGGCCTCGTCGCCAAGCTTCGCGTTGGTATCGGCCAAATCCTCGATGCGATCGTTGAGATCCTGCCAATCCTTGTATGGCCACCAACTGCGCGTTTCATCGACATCGTAATTTTCCGGCATTACCTTAAGCCCATCCAATATCGCCTGCGCCAACAACTGACTATCCTCCTGATCGTCGATGTCCTCCGGAAAAATGCCGGGTATCGTCATCAGCTGATCAATCGTAGTCGTCGGGTTTATCACCAACTTGGAACTGCCCGACGTGCCAAAGATGCGAACGATTCCCTTAAGGCGCGGATTATCCTCCGACTCCTCTTCTTCCGGATGCAACAACCCGCCAGTCAACACCGCCGGAAAATCCCTGAACCCGCGAACGTAGCCAAGCTCCTTGATATCCGGAATCGACCCATTGCGCGGCGTGCGACGATCTTCCTTCGCGCTATCCTGCTCGACCTTCCCGTGCGCCTCGTTTTCCAGATTCTCGTAATATTCCTTGTACCAAGCCGATTCCGCTCCGTCGTCATCTTGCGGCTCGTTCTCGTCCAGCGGACCTCTCGAAACATCGTCGTTGTCATCACGCCAATCGTTCCAGCACGCGATGAGATGGTTCATTAGATTATGTCGCTTGCTGCTACGGCCATCCGAATCCTTTACCTCCACTTCAAGTTCCTCGTCAATGCCGGAGTTGATGAGAATCATCTGCCAACGAAGCGCGTAATTCTGATCGCCGCCATTGTATAGCTCATTGATGTTGATGCCATTTTCAGAACCTGAATTCGCCATCTCGATATCGATTGTAACCGTTCCCGAATCGGGGTCGTCTTCATCCATCAGAATCGGGCCAATCGTGCAGCGCGTATCGAACTTAAGCGCCCGCTTTTCCTTGTACCACCGATCCTCCTCGTCCAGCTCCTTCTCATCTTCATCCTTCGACCATTCCGTCGCATCGTTGTACCCGAGAAGAATCGTCTCGCCGATCATCCTGCCCGGCTCGATCAACCGATTCACGCGATTGCGCTCGCGCAAATATACATTGACGCCCGCTTGTTGACGCGCCTCGAAGGCGAACGACATCACCATCACCGAAAGCACGGCGATTATCCATAGCGCCAAAATCAATACGCTCCCGCGACGCATCGTCAACGCCCTCCTCCCCGCGCGCCGCCACCGCCTCGCGTGCCGCTACCGCCTCTCGCGCCGCCGCCGCTCTTGGAATCGGTAGGCGTGGTGTTGCCGTCGAGGGACTGTTCGTGTATCGGTATTCTAACTATTCTTACCATCGGTGCACGAATCGTCTGGGAACGAAAGTTCTCATCGGGCTTCTCGATGTGAAAGGTAAGTTCCACCTTATATGGAACCGCATTGGACTCCGCGAATTCATCCTCGAATTTCTTCTCGTCGTTCCCGCCCTTGCGATTCACTCCCTGCTCCTTATTCGCCTCCTCCATCGTCTTGACGGAGATGGCGGCGACGTTCGTGAGGATCTCGG
>CALCDB010000094.1 GCA_937901395.1 uncultured Verrucomicrobiota bacterium | reverse complement strand
CGGAGGTGGCCGAGAAGGTCTTCACGAAGCTTCGCGAGCGCAATATCTTCATCCGGTACTTCAAGGGACCGAAGACGGGCGACCGCGTCCGCATCTCAATCGGCACCGATGCGCAGATGAAGCGCGTCCTCCGCGAAATCGACGACATTTTGGTATAATAGGAGGCACTATGAACCTGTCAAAGCTCGTCAGCGGTTTCAATCTCAAGAAGTTCACCAAGGCCAGCCGGACCGATTTCGGCGTCCTCAAGGTCGCCTTCATGGTCGCCGCGCTGGACGGCGACGTCACGGACGCCGAGTACAAGGCGCTCGACGCGCTCGCGAAGAAGTGCCGCGGCTACACGCCGAAGACCGCCAAGAAGGCCATGGATGAGGCGATGCGCTCGGCCGGCTACCTGATGCTCTACGCGCGGCGCGCGAAGGACGCCGACCTCGTCAAGGCGTTCGTCGCCGAGGCGCAGGCCGCGCTGCCGATGGGCTTCGCCTACTTCTCCATCGAGGACGTTCGTCGCGCGATCGTCACCTGGATCGCCATGGGCATGAGCGACGGCGACTACTCGTCGCGCGAGAAGAAGTGCATCGAGGCCCTCCGCCAGGTTTTCGCCGAACTCAAGATCATGCGCCTCGAGGCCGCGGAGGAGCAGTGGCTCCAGCTCGCGCCCGCGTTCCGCCAGGCCTGCGAGAACGCGCCGCGGAACGCCGACGTCGAGCTCGTCTCCCGCAATTTCGTGAAGCGCGTCGAGCAGCTCGTCGGACAGTACGGCGATTCGGCCGATGCATCCAAAATCTTGAAGGAACTTATCGCCAAGGGCGAATAAGAGAATCATTCATAGTTGATTGAAACTGGGGAGGCCAATGACGGTCTCCCTTGTTTTTTTTACGATAAATAAATTTTAAAATTCCCTATTGCAATTTGGTGGGGCAAAGTGTATAATAGTGTCAACAAATGTCAAAGAAGGTTGTACAGAGTGTCGCAGAGTCGATAGCAGCGGATTCCAGCGTATTGGTTGGACGCTGTGATCATGCGTTGGATCCCAAGCGCCGGTTGACCATACCAAGCGTGTGGCGCAAGGCGATGGGGAATCCAGAGTATGTGTATGTGATGCCAGATCGCAAGGAGAAGTGCTTAAATCTCATGCCGAAAGCGGAGATGGATGTGCTGCTTCAAAAGATACGCGAGAAGGCGCTCTTTGATCCGGCGCTGAACCGCGTGTATCAAGTCATCGGTTCGGTCAGCGAGCAACTTGACCTTGACGTCCAGGGAAGAATCCGCATCAGCGACAGGCTCCTTCAGTTTGCGAACTTGACGACGACGGTCGCGATGTTGGGTTCATTCCGAATGATAAAGTTGTGGAGTCCGGAGGCATTGCCGCCCGAGAACGAAATTGACACGAAGGAGTTGGATGCCGCATTAACGGCGGCGGGGATGTGACATGGAACATATACCTGTATTATTGAAAGAGACGATTGAGTTTCTCGCAGTAAGGGCGGGTGGAAAGTATGTGGATGGGACGTTTGGGCGTGGAGGGCATACGAAGGCGATTTTGTCGAAAGGCGGAGATGTTTTGGGGATAGACCGCGACGATGAAGCGATAGCCTCTGCGAGAGGCGTGAAAGTAGTAAAAGGTAATCATGCAGAGATAAGGAGAATTGCAAATGAAAACGGCTGGGAAGAAGTCGACGGGATATTATTGGACCTTGGTGTGTCGAGCCCTCAATTGGATGAAGCCGGACGTGGCTTCAGTTTTTTGCGCGAGGGACCCCTTGATATGCGGATGGATAGGGCGGGCGGCGTAACGGCTGCGGACATAGTGAATGGTTCGAGCGTGGAGAAGCTGGAAGAGATATTCCGCAATTGGGGCGAGGAGCCAAAGGCGAGGCAGATAGCGAAGGCGATTGTTCGCGCGAGGGAAGAGCGTGGAACGCGATTCGCGACCACGAAAGAGCTTGCGGATTTCATCGAGGGAATCGTTGGCCGTCATGGCGGGCATCATCCGGCGACGAGAGTCTTTCAAGCGCTTCGCATGGAAGTAAACGGGGAGATGGCGGGGCTTAGGGCGGCGCTTGAGGGCGGGTTGCAAATTTTAAAGGCGGGCGGTAGATTCGCGATCATTACCTTTGAGAGCGTCACCGACCGCGAGGTGAAGCAGTTTTTTGCGAGGCATATTGGCAAGAGGCGTTCGTTGCAATCAGGCGGAGAGCGTTGGGAAGGTGACTTGCCGAAAGTAAGGGCGGTTACGCACGGGGTGATAACCGCGAGTGAAGACGAACTTAAAATCAATCCAAGGGCGCGCAGTGCAAAACTGCGGGTAATTGAGAAGGAGTAGGAGAGATGAGAAAGAATCGAAAGATACCGAAGAAGATGACGATTGTCGCTGCGAACTCGCTGAGTCTTGGATCAATCATCATTTGCTTTCTCGTGATGGTGATAATGAATCATCTTTCGGCTTCGAGTTGCAATCGGTTAGTGAAGGCGAAAGGCGACATGGAGCGGGAATTGGTGAAGTTGAGCGAGGATTGTCAACGCGAGCAAACGCATTGGAACAGCATGAAGACCTACGACAAGTTGGACGATGCGTTGTATCGTCATGGTCTTTCCATGAAGCCACCGCGTGCAGATCAGAACATTCGCATGCGCAAGGATGGGCGGCCATACCCTGGACAATTGGGATTACACATCGCGAAGCAGAATCAATTCGGCGGAGCGCAGTCCGCACGTTACACGCGTAACAAAGTGAGATAAGGCGCGAATGGAAATGCGCGGTGAGAGCTGTCGCTTCTGGTTGCCAGTAATCGTATTGGCGATAGGAGCTGGCTACATCGGCTATAAGCTTGTCAATGCGCATATCAACCCAACGGTCGATGCGCCGAACTATCATTTCACCGAACAGTTAAACGCGCAACGCGGGGCGATATATTCGTCATACGGCGAGAGCAGTCCGATCGCAAATTCCGTTCCTTATTGGGAATACAGTCTTGATCCGGTAGCGTTGACGAATTCGCCGGTGATACCGAAGGGACAGAAGAAGCGGCGCAAGAAGGAAGCGATAGTGAAGACGATCGCGGATATGCTCAAGATCGACTATGGCAAGGTGCTGGCGATGGCGGAAGCGAGATCGGGAAAGTCGTATCGCAATCAGTTCTTGGCGAAGTCGGCGGATGCGCGCGTTCATGATGTGTTGGCGAATCGTTCATTGGTGAGCGGCGTGGCGATCAAGGATAAGCAAGTTCGCCAATACATCAACGGGCGCAGCATGGCGCATATCATCGGGGGAGTGCGCAATGATGGCAGTGGTTCAGCGGGCATTGAAGCGCAGTATAATCGATTTCTTTCCGGCACGCCCGGTACGGTTCGCGGGGTAAAGGATGCGAGGGGAAACGAGTTGTATGATCGCAGGGAAGTGTCGATAAGGCCGATACCCGGGGCGGATGTGTATCTTACAATCGATCCGAGCGTGCAGTTCGAGGCGGAAGCGGCGTTGAAATGGGGGTTGATTGAATATGGGGCGGCATCTGGCTGGTGCATCGTGATGAACGCGAAGACAGGCGCCATAATATCAATGGCCACATTGCCGGATTACGAGCCGACGGAATATGGCAAGGTGTTCGCGTATGACAAGAAGTACAATACGCACATCACGAGAAACAGGGCGATAGCGCTCAATTACGAGCCGGGTTCGGTGATGAAAGTAATTACGGCGGCTTCGGCAATCGACGCGGGCTTCGTGAAGCCGAACACACTATACAACACTAAGCGCGACGATCCTCGCTATTATCGCCTGCCTGGCGATGGCAGCCATGTGTGGAATCCGACGATGACGATTCGCGATGCGATTATACATTCGTCCAACATCGTAATCGGCAAGCTTGGCTACGACTTCGGTTCCAAGCGGCTATATGAGTATATGCGGCGGTTCGGGTTTGGCGAAAAGACGGGAATCGACTTGCCGGGCGAGGAGTATGGGATATTGCCGAATCCCAATGTGCAGGCATGGGATATCGCGTCGTGTTCGCGTGCGCCGATCGGACAATTCGTATCGGTTACGGGCATACAGTTGGCGAGCGCATATCAAGCCATCGCGAATGGCGGCGTGAGGATGCGTCCTTATATAGTGGATAAGGTAGTGGATTCGAGTGGAGTATTGTTGTATGATCACGAGTTGAAGGAGTTGGGTAGGCCCATAAAGCCAGAGACGGCGAAGACGATGCTGGAGATAATGAAGGGGGTGACGCGCGAGGGAACGGCGAAGCGAGCGGCGATTTGCGGATATTCGATTGCCGGCAAGACGGGCACCGCGCAGAAGCAAATGCCTGGTTATCGCGGGTACGTGCCGAATCTGTATCGCGCATCGTTTTGCGGAATCGTTCCGGCCTCGCATCCGGAAATCGTGGTGTTGGTTACGCTGGACTTCGACAAGAAGGCGACATTCCACCAAGGCGGCAATTCGGCGGCGCCAATCTTCAAGCGCATCGCCACGGCGGCGTTGCGGTATCTTTCGATCGTGCCCGATCAACCCGAGGAGCTTTTGGAGTCGGAAACGAACGATGTGTTGGATAAGATCATGGACGAGCGAGCCGAGAGCGCTTCCCCCAATATTTAAATTATGGTATAATGCGCAATATGATAGATTTTTCTGATGGACAAAAGAAGACGATTGCAGCGGGCATTACCTTGCTGTCCTTCGTGGTCGTGTTGGTCTTCGTTGGCTTCATAGCGGTAATGGCGATGAAGCTGTTCGCGATTACGGCGCCAGCCGTAGTGCCTGCAATACTGGGCTTTTTCCTCGCGCTCTTTTTCCGTCCATACTACGCTTGGTGGAAGCGCGTAGCGAAGAACCCGACCATAGCGTTGTTGGCGATGTTGGCGACGGTGATGTTGCCGATTGGGGTATTGTGTTGGTACGCAGGTTCGGTGGTATTGGATCAACTGTTCAAGCTGATACAGCAAAGCCCACAGTTGGCTCAGCAAGCCGTGGTTTGGTTCCAAACCACATTCCCGAAGTTCAATGCGCTGTTGCAGCATTTTGGTTTGAACGATGGCGACTTCGTTGCCCTGTATAACCAATTCGGCACGCGGGCGATCGCGGCCAGTTCTGGCGCGGTGACGAGCATATTCACGATTCTGGTTTCGATCATAATCACGCTTTGCTTCTTCGTGTTCTTCCTAACCTCGAAGGAACGCAAGGGCAGCGAGTTGGTGAAGACGATGCCGATACTAAAGGATTCCACCCGAAAGTTTCTCGCGGAGCAGATAGATGCGTTCGTGGATATCTTGGTAAGTTTCTTCCAACGCCAGATGGTGATTTGTCTAATCGAGGGCGTGATGTATGGTACGGGCTTTTGGCTCGTTGGCCTGCCATACGGTTTTGTAATCGGCTTCATGTTGGGCGTGCTGAACTTGGTGCCGTTCTTTGGCTCCTTGGTCTGCTTGCCAATCGCGTTGCCGTTAGCGTATTTCCATCACGGCGGTTCATCATGCCTGTTGACCATGGTGTTGTTGGTATGGCTTACGGGACAGTTTTTGGATGGCTACCTAATCACGCCGAAGATTCAGGGCAACAAGACGGGGCTTGGGTATGCGGGCGTATTGTTCGCGTTCGTGTTTTGGTCGTCGATATTAGGGCCGATGATGGGCCTGCTATTGGCGATACCGCTATCGGCGTTTTGCGTAGTGCTTTGGCGAGCGCTGAAGTCGCAATATCTTCATCCGGTAGTGTGATTCTGCGAAGATGGTTGAGCTAACGATAGACGACATCAAGGCGGAGCTGCACAATGGCGCGCGAGTAATACTTCAGCTTCGCCATGCGGAGCGTCCGAAGATGGACCCCGATGATCCATCGTTCGGCGACCAGCTGAAGCTCACTTACGAAGGGGTAAGGACGGCGAAGGAACTTGGCAGGCGGTTAAGGGAATTCAAGGAGGACGTATCTTTTTACGCGAGTCCGCTTATGCGCACTCGCATAACGGCGAAGGCCATCGCGGAAGGCATGGGGCTTGAGGGGGCGGAGATTCCCGTGGACGATCTATTGGGGAATGGCTCGTTTTACTACGATGATCCGGCGGAAGTGTTGGATGTATTCAAGCCGAAGAATTTCTTTCCCGCGTGCTTCGAGTATTTTCGGACTGCTCGTCAGCGCGGCTTCAAGGAGCTTTACGCGGCCAGCGATGCGTATGAGAAGTGGCTATTGGCGCACGCCAGGACTCGTCTGTTCATCGTGGCCACGCACGATTTGTACATCGCCGCTTTCCTCTACGCCTACAAGGCGGTGGAAGAATTCACCTGCGATAATTGGGTGCGCTTTTTGGATGGCGGCGCGATTATCATCTATCCCGACGGGAGTCGCAAGTACGCATTGGTGCGCTCGAATCTCTCCACGGGAATATGCGGGGTGCATCGTCCGAAACTATCGGCGGTGATATTCGATTTCGGTGGCGTCTTCACCAAGACGACGATGCCGGAGCGCGTGCGCAAGAGCGTGGAGGATACCGGCATAAGCTGGGAATACTTGGCGGATGGCTTTGCGCGGTATCGCAAGCTGATGGATGGCGGCTTCATTACCGCCGAGGAGATGTACGATAACATCTGGGCGGATGCGGGAATCGATCCATCGCCGGCGATTCGCGCCAAGATCATCGAGGAAGATTTCGCGAGTTATCTTTCCGAAGCGCGCAACGAGCAGACGTTGCGATTCATGCGCGAGTTGAAGGAGCGCGGGTATCGGCTCGGCATATTGACGAACATGCCGCCGCAATTCGCTCCGAAGTTCCGCGCGGCGTATCACGATTTCATCGCGCTCGTGGATGCGGTGGTGATATCGGGCGAGGAGCGGATGTTCAAGCCCCAGCCGCGAATCTATGCGCGAATGGAAGCGGCGATGGGACTACCGGGGAACGAGCTTTGCTTCATCGATGACGTGGCGACGAATTGTCAGGCGGCGCGTGAGGCGGGTTGGCAGGCGATTCAATTCGAATCGAATCGACAAGTCGAGGATGATTTCAACTATCTCGCGGCCGAGAGCAAGCGATAGAGAAAGGAATGATGGATATGTTCGAAAAGACCATAGCGGCGCTCAAGCGCAGAGGATACGAGGCGATGGCGGTTGCCGACAAGGCGGAAGCGTTGGCGGCGGAAGCGGAAACGGCGAAGTCCGCCGAAGCGAAGGCGGCGTCGGAGGCGGCGAAGGCGGCGGACGCGAAGCGGGCCGAGGTCG
>CALCDB010000093.1 GCA_937901395.1 uncultured Verrucomicrobiota bacterium | reverse complement strand
CGCGATCTTCGGAGTATTGGTTCCCGATCTTCAGGGCGAACTTGGGCTTACCGATCTGCAACTTGGCCATATCAACACCATCCTCTTTCTCACGATAGCGATAGCCACGTTCTTCGCGGGCTTTCTTGGGGATAAGCTCAATCGCAAGTGGATAATTACCCTCTCGTTGATATTCTGGTCGCTGGCGACGATGGGGATGGGCTTTGCGGCAACATATCTTTCCGTCGTGCTCCTGCGCTCATTGGCGACTGGCGGAGGCGAGAGCTTTTATGGACCGAGCGCGATGTCGTTGTTGGCCTCGTATCATGATAAGACGCGCTCATTTGCGTTCTCGCTTCATCAGGCGGCCTTGTATCTTGGCTTGATGCTCAGCGGAGTATTGGCGTTGTGGATACTGGGCATCGTAGGTAATTGGCGAGGCGTGTTCATCGTCTTCGGTCTCGCGGGGCTCTTGCTCGGAATCGCATTCGTCTTTCTCCTGCGCGAGAATCGCGAAGAGCGCTCGGCGACGCCCAAAGCCTCGCTGATGAAGAGCTTCAAGGTATACTTCACCAACCCAAGCGCACTATTGGCAACGACGGGCTTCGTTGCGATTTGCTGCGTCAATAACACATATCTTACCTGGGTGCCGAAGATGGTTCATCAGCGCTTCCAGATAGAGAGCGCCGAGGCTGGCGCGTATGTGATGTTCTACCATCATCTGGTCGCTTTCGCGGCGATTATCGTCGGCGGGATAATTACCGATTATTTCGTTCGTCGTTATCCACGTTTCCGCTTGGCGTTGCAGATCGTGGCGTTATTATTGGGCGCGCCGGTAATCATGATGATCGGCAAGAGCGATTCGTTCGTCTTTGCGATTGCGATGACGGCGATGTATGGGCTATTTCGCGGACTTTTCGAGGTCAATACTCACGCATCGGTATTCGATGTGATTCCGGCGGAACATCGGGCTTCGGTAGTGGGCTTCATGTTATTGTTGGCGATGGGCATAGGGGCGTTGTTTTCCGGCGAGTTGGTAGGTTGGATAATGCATAGCTTCGGTGAGCGCGCGTATGGAATTTGCTTCGTCCTAATGGGCGGAACTTATCTCTTCGCCGCTTTGATGATGATGGTCGCGTTCTTCTTCACCTTCCGTAGGGATTATCGCGCGGTTCATCCAGTCTAATCGGCGATTTGCTCGTCCGCAGCGTTCGCGCTTGATGTTGAGGGTGGTGGTGAATTGTGATATAATACCAAACACTATGGAAATACTCGGCGATAAAATATTCGCGAAGGATGCTGATGGCAACCTTCTCTCTCGTATTGGTACCATCTTTCTGCGTACCCCAGGGTTGGTTACGGTCAAAGGCGTTCATGCAATGCAACGTCTTCGTTGGCTCGACCACTTGAATTCCGTCCGTCTCGCTGCTGGTAAGCCAGCGCTTACGATGCCTGAAGAAGATGCGGAGGTTTCGGAATCGGTCGATCTCATCTTTACTGCAGATGCCGTATTGATACGTCCCAATCCCGAACGCATGGATCTTGCGTTTCGTGCCGATGAAGAGTTGCAGAAATTGGTTTCCAAGCGGGTGATACGGTTTTTGAACACGAATTCGGCCAAGGTTCGTTCGGCATTGCGTAGTCGTGGGGAGAACTGGCGAATGGCGCGTCAGCCGATTTCGCAGGAGGATATGGCAGAGCTCATCAATTCCTCCAAGATTCCGATGTGCGAGAAGCCGATCTACTATTACAATCGAATGACGGGCACGCGATTCATCACGGCTGGCGGCTATAACGAGATCAGCGCGCTTAGTGGCGATCAGTTCCGGCGTCAGATTGTCGAGATCGTCAACGGGCTGAACAAGCGCAATCGCGTAGGTCAGCCAGAGGTCGATCTGTTTCCATCGGTCACGCCGATTGAGATTAAGCGCGAGTTCAAGTCGTTGAAGCCGGAAGCTCTTGGCGACGATGAGTTGCGCGGCAAGTGCGAGGAATTATCGACGCGGTGGAGGATGGCGCTACCAGCGGAGTTTCGCGATGAGACGGTGACTAATTTTGAGTGGCGCAACACGATGTGCCATACCCTTACTTCGCAACCGAACGATACGGTTGCCGAGGAGCAGGAATTGATTGCCGGCATCTCGCCGGAATTCTATCGTCAGATCGAGTGGTTGCCAGGCGCACGAATTGACAATGGCGAGGTAATCTTCGACGAGATCTACGACGAGGCCGCCAGAACGCAGGATCCGGAATTGTTGGCGATGTGCGACAATCGGGTGAAGAGCTTTTTGTTCAATACTACTCGACTCTTCGGCAAGGTTGAATACATCAACATCGGTAGAATTGCCAATTCTCTCGCTCGGCGTCCAATTGATGGGGATCGTCGCGGGCACGTGTATATCATGCAATACAAGGAAGTTGGCGATGATGAGATTCGCGTGCAGATGATTCGCCTGCAGAAGTGGGGCGTGGCGGAACATCTCGACGAAGGCAAGACTTTGTTGCAGTCGATTCTTGAGGCGGATGAATATTCTGATTACATTCTTGATCGCCGTCTCATGTGCAGACAGCTTGGCATGAATTTGCCTCGCCGTCTCGGAGTGGGGCATTTCATCGAGAAGTATCATGGCCACAACCAATACAATGGGGTGGCGCTCAAGACCGCGTATTTCGTGAGAAACTACATCGAGGGAATCGCTTCGGATAAGATTCCGATGGCGAAGTATCGCAATCCGGTATGGGCGCAGAAGTTCGCTTTCTTGATGGGCGAGGCGGCGGCGATCGATATGGTGGTTGGACGGCGCAGTTCGGTCACGAAAGAGTTGCTTTTCGATCGCAATTACGAGGTGGTGAAAATTGGCGAGGATGGGCTGCCATCGGAAGTGAAGATTACCGATCATGCGGGTAGCTTCGTCAACTACGAGCATCGGCTTGAGAATTTCGTGGCGCAATACGCGGTCTTCGCGCTTCGTCGCAAGGACTATGTAGCTGAATACAATCTATTCGCGCTTGCATACGTCGAGGGCTTTCGTCGGAAATTGAGCGAAACCCAGCAGGCGTATCGCGTGCGGAAGAACGCCTTCGACGAGCTGTTTGGGGATCGTCCGTACGATACGAATGGTTCTGGGGCGTATCGTTGGTCGATGATCCTGCGGCGCCTTGACGATTGCGATGTCGAGCATGTGGCCGCATTGCTCAAAGAAGCGATTGGATGTTAAGGTACATAGCGAAGCGCATATTGGAGATGATTCCGACGACGTTCGGAATTCTGTTATTGTCGTTCGTGCTGTTCAATGTCGTTGGCGGTTCGCCGGCGGAGACGATATTAGGCAAGAACGCCAATGCGGAATCAATCGCCGCGTTCAATCACAAGTACGGTTACGACAAGCCGCTTGTCTTCGCGAGGGATAGTCAGTTCGTCAAGTTCGTATCGGATCTATGCAAGGGAGATTTTGGTTACTCCATCGAGATGAACGAGCCGGTGATTGACGTATTGAAGCGTGGGATAGGCCCGACCCTGTCGCTCACGGTGCCCATCCTATTCGGCGGTGTCATCTTGGCGTTGATGCTGGCGATGTGGTCGGCCGCTTATCGAGGAAGGATGGTGGATAAGGCGATTCTCGTTGGCTCGACGATATTGATGAGCGTCAATTACGTGGTGTGGGTGCTGTTAGGCCAGTTCTTTCTCTCCTACAAGGCGGGAGTGTTTCCGGTTTGGGGATACAGGGGAATATGGTATCTCGCCTTGCCGGTGATGATAGGCGTTCTCTCTTCGCTCGGCACGGATGTGCGGTTCTTCCGCACGGCGATTCTCGACGAGATGTATCGTCCGTATGTGTTGACTGCGCGTTCAAAGGGGCTGACTCGTTCTGCGATCATGTTGCGCCATGTGCTTCGCAATGCGCTCATACCCATTGTTACCTACGTATCATTGTCGATACCTTACCTATTCACCGGCTCATTGCTGCTTGAAAGTTTCTTTGGCATTCCCGGGCTTGGGTCGGTTTCGATAAACGCCATTCATTCCGCAGACATGGCGGTAGTGAGAACGGTCGTCGTATTGGGTGCGCTTCTATATCAGTTCGTCAATTTGGCCACTGATGTAATCTATGCATTTCTTGATCCGAGAGTGAGGTTGGTGAAGTGAAGATAGGTTGTCATTTAAGTTCGTCGGGCGGATATTTGGCTATGGCCCAAACGGCGGAGTCGATTGGTGCGAATGTATTCCAGTTCTTCACGCGCAATCCGCGCGGTGGAGCGGCGAAGCCGATTGACAAGGCGGACGTGGAGCGTTTTCTCGAATATGCGAGCGAGCACGATATCGGCCCCATCCTCGCCCACGCGCCTTATACGCTCAACGCGGCTGGCGCGGAGGCGCGCGTGCGCGACTTCGCCGAAGTCGTGATGGCGGATGATCTCAAGCGTCTTGAGTTCACGCCGGGAGCGATGTACAACTTTCATCCAGGTTCGCACGTCAACCAAGGCGCGAAAGCGGGCATCGAACTCATCGCAGCGATGTTGAACCGCATTCTCAAACCGGAATATTCTACTTTGGTATTGTTGGAGACGATGGCTGGCAAGGGGAGCGAAGTGGGGCGTAGCTTTGAGGAAATACGCGCGATAATGGATAGGACCGAAGCGCCGCTTGGAGTGTGTCTTGATACTTGTCATATTTGGGATGGCGGGTATGATATCGTAAACGATCTCGATGGGGTGGTAAAGAGATTCGATGATATCATCGGGCTTAAGCATCTCAAGGCGATTCACATCAATGATTCCATGAACAACTTAGGCGCGCATAAGGATCGTCACGAGAAGATCGGCAAGGGGAAGATCGGTCTGGAGGCCTTCAGTCGAATCGTGAATCATCCAAGTTTAAAGGAACTTCCATTTTATCTCGAAACTCCCTGCGATCTTCAGGGATATAAGGAGGAAATAGCATTATTGAAAGGTTTAGCGAAATGAAGATATTCACCGATCCGTTAAAGTTGCAGAAGTGGTGCCGCGCGCGACGTCAAGCGGGCAAGAAACTCGCCTTGGTTCCGACGATGGGGTATCTGCATTCTGGGCACATGTCGTTGATTGAGCGGGCGAAGAAGAAGGGGGCGGACGAGATCGTGGTTTCGGTGTTCGTAAATCCCATCCAGTTCGGACCGAATGAGGATTACGCGAAATATCCACGTGATGAGAAGGCCGATCTGGAGAAGTGCCGCAAGGCGGGCGCAACCGCCGTATTCTTTCCGACGCCGGCGAATATGTATCTGCCGGATCATTCGGTCTACGTGAATGAGGAAGCGCTCTCCACCGTGCTTTGCGGAGCGAGGCGACCCGGCCATTTCCGCGGGGTCTGCACGGTAGTGGCGAAGTTGTTTAACCTGACGTTCCCCAATTTCGCGGTCTTCGGTCAGAAGGACTATCAGCAAGCGCAAGTAATCAAGCGCATGGTGCGCGACTTGAACTTCGATATCGAAATCGTCGTAGCGCCGATAGTCAGGGAGAAGAACGGGCTTGCCATAAGCAGCCGCAACACGTATCTAAGCGATGCGGAACGCGAGATGGCGCTGGCGATCTCGAAGGGACTGCGCGAACTCAAGTCGCTCGCCGCCCTGAAGCGGCGGTTGGAGAAGGCGGGGCTCAAGGTCGATTACGTGGAATGCGTCGATGCGCATACCCTAAGGCCGCGCAAGCGCATTGAGAAGGGGAGCTGCGTGCTCGTAGCCGTATATTGCGGCAAGACTCGACTAATCGACAATGTGCTCATCTAACGATAGTTTCTCGGCAAGCTCGGTCTCTCCGGACGGCAGGAACAAGATTCGTCTTTGGCTACGGCCGCTTGCGTATGCCGTCTATCGCGATGACGTCGAAGTCGTTCGCAAGACGAAGATTGACCTGCGCATAGGCGGAGAATCGTTGAGCGAGCGAATGACGATACCGCGAATCACGATTACCCATACGGGTGGAAAGTTGTCCACGCCAATCTACAAGAAGCGGGAAATTTCGCTTTCCGCGAATCTAACCGATGTCGATTTCGGCGATTGGTCGCTTCAGCTCGTCGCGCGTGATGATGGCGTTGCCTATCGTTTTGCATTGCGCTTCGATGGGCGGGTGCGCATTGACCATGAGGACGCGACCTTGAGGTTACCGATCGAGTCCAATTGCACGGTGAATTACGGTGAGAATTACGGCAACGAGGAGACGGTTCCGATTACTTGCGAGGCGAGGGCGATCGAAACGGGGAGCGAGGAGCGCAAGTACGTTTATCTACCGATGGTGTATTCCTTTGCGGGCAAGACGGTGGCGGTAACGGAGGCGGACGTATGCGATTATCCAATTCTGAATTTCAAGCGCGTTAAGAGCGCCGATGCGGATGCGCTTGCGTTGGAGGCGGAGTTCGCGCGTTGGCCACGCTGCGTTCATCGTGCTGGCGGGTGGGATCGCAAGACCGCCATCCCCTCGGGCGGACGCTGGATCGTGATTGACGAGCATGAGGATTATCTGGTGGAGACGGAAGGCGGCCGCGCCCTACCTTGGCGAGTGTTCATTCTCGTGGATGACGAGCCCTCGAAGCTTTGCGAGGCCGATATCGTATATGCGCTGGCGCGTCCCGCCGAGGGAGATTTCAGTTGGGTGAAGCCGGGCAAGGTAGCGTGGGATTGGTGGAACGCTTGGGATAATCAAGGCGAGAGCGCGGGCTGCAATACCGCTACATATAAGCGCTTCATAGATTTTGCGGCGGCGGGGAAAGTGGAGTATGTAATTCTTGACGAGGGTTGGAGCGAGACCTTGAATATATGGCGGTTTAGCGCCGCAGTGGATGTTCCCGAACTGATACGTTATGCGGAGGCGAGAGGAGTTGGGATAATTCTCTGGATGGCATGGGCGCAGATTGTTGGCGATGAGGCGAATGTGGCGGAGCATTTCGCGAAGTTGGGCGCGAAGGGCTTCAAGGTCGATTTCATGGATCGCGGAGATGCGGAATGCGAGCGCTTCCTGTGGAAGTTCGCCCAAGAATGCGCGAAGCGGAAGATGCTGGTTGATTATCATGGCGCGCATCGTCCGACGGGAATGAGCAGAACCTTCCCCAATGTGCTCAACTACGAGGGCGTGCATGGGCTCGAGAACATGAAGTTCTATCGTAATGAGGATTTCATGAGCAACGATGTAAACGCCTTCTATCTGCGCATGACGGCGGGTCCGCTCGACTACACGCCGGGCGCGATGGATAATTATCCCATCGGCGAATTGGGCGGCGATAAGTTCAATCCCGGTTCGTTTGGCACGAGGTGTAGGCAGATGGCGATGATGACGCTATATGAAGCGCCGTTGCAGATGCTTTGCGATTCGCCCAGCAAGTATGAGCGCAACCGCGAATGCTTCGAGTTCATGGCTGGCGTTCCCGTGGTTTGGGATTCCACCCTCGCGCTTGGTGGCGCGCCAGAAGCGTTCGCGGTCGTGGCGAGGCGCAAGGGCGAGGCGTGGTATGTTGCGGGCATTACCGATTCGCATGCGCGCGATTGGACGCTCGATACCGCCTTTCTCGGCGGCGGCGAATGGCTCATGGAATGCTTCACGGATGCCCCCGATGCGGAACATTCGCCAACGCATTATATCCATCGGCGCAACATTAGTTTTTTCGCGGGTGAACGCTTCACCTTTCACATGGCGCCTGGCGGCGCCTTCACGATGAGGATCACGAAATGACATCTACTGTGTATATCGCCAAGAATGTCTATGGCGGCGATGGGCTCGGGCGGCTGGGCGACGGGCGGGTAATATTCGTTCCCGGCGCATGGGCGGGCGAGCAGGTAAAGGCGGAGATCACGCATGAGCACAAGCGATTCGTCAATGCGCGATTGGTCGAAGTCGTGGAGGCGAGCGCCGAGCGTATCGATGGCGGCGAATTGAAGTCCATCCCCGGAGCGGTATACGCCAACCTCGGCAAGGAGGCGGAGCTTAGCGCGAAAGCCGCGCAACTCGCCGAATTCTTCGAGCGTGCGCGCATACGCGTAAACGACTTGCGGCTCGTGGCGGATGGTGGCTTTCGCAATAAGGTTACCTATCACTTCGCCAAACAGCGCGGCGAGTGGGTGATTGGTTATCGCCTTGAGCCCTCTCACGAGCTCATCGACATCAAGCACGATCCGCTCGCGGCCGACGCCATCAACGCGAAGCTGCCGGAAATACGAAAGAACATCATCACGCTACTTACCACCGGACCAATCGCGGTGCGACGCGAGACCGAGCGCAAGGAGCGCGTCACGATTCGTTGGACGAACAAGAGCGGCGTGAAGTGGTGGCTTGGCGATGCGCCCGATTCCATCATATTGAAGGAGACCACGCTGGGCAACGACTTCGAAGTTCCGGCGGATGGCTTTTACCAAGTGAACCCCATCGTTGGCGAGGAATTGGTGAAGAGCGTAGTCGAGGCCTATCGACAGGGAGAGGACGCTGCGAGCAATCTGCTTGATCTTTATTGTGGCGTTGGGGTATTCGGGCTTTGCTGCAAGCCGGCGAAGTTGATTGGCATAGAATCCGGCAGACGCGCGATTGATTTTGCCAAGAGGAATGCGGAAGCGCAGCGCTATGCGAACGCCAGATTCTACGCCGAGCAAGTAGGGCGCAATCTGCGGCGAATCCCGATCGGGCGCAACACCACCGTGATCATCGATCCTCCGCGCGGTGGCCTCGAAAGCGGAGTGGCGAAGTGGCTCGCCAACTCCAATGCGCCGCGCATCTTCTATGTCTCTTGCGACCCCGCTACCCTAATGCGCGATTTGCGCGAAATTACCACCGCGTATGATGTGGAGGCGGTTAAGTGGTTCAATATGTTCCCGCGTACCGCGCGTTTCGAAACCTTCGTTCAATTGCGTCACAAATGAAATTCTACATCCATACTTACGGTTGCCAGATGAATGTGCGCGATTCCGAAGCGGTCGAGGCCATGCTCATCGCTTCCGGACATCAAAAGGCGGAGACGGAGGCGGAGGCCGAGCTCGTGATCATCAACAGCTGCACGGTTCGTCAGAAGGCGGAGGAGAAGGCGCTTGGCAAGGCGGGCAATATGATCGCGGCGGGCAAGCGCACCGGGATGATGGGCTGCGCGGTTCGTCGGTTGGGCGAAGCGCTCAAGAAGAAATTACCCAAGCTCGATTTCGCGGTTGCGCCAGGCGAACTCGATAAGATACCCTACGTAACGAAGGGCGATCAGCTCGCCGATCATTCGCTCAAACCGAGCGTGTTTTCGGCGTTCGTTACGGTAATGACGGGCTGCGATAATTGCTGCAGCTATTGTATCGTCCCCAAAGTTCGCGGCCACGAATATTCACGGCCGATGGATGATATCGTGCGCGAGGTGGAATGTCTCGCCAATAATGGCATCAAGGAAGTTACGCTATTAGGACAATCCGTGTTGCGTTATCGAGGTTTTCCCACATTGCTGAGGCGACTCGATGGGATCGCGGCTCTGGAGCGGATACGCTTTACTTCGGCGCATCCAAGCGGTTGCACCGATGAATTGCTCGCCGCATATCGTGATTGCAAGAAGGTCTGCCGTCATCTGCATCTGCCAGTGCAATCCGGCTCGAACCGCATACTCAAGTCGATGGGGCGCCGCTACACGCGCGAGGAATATCTCGC
>CALCDB010000092.1 GCA_937901395.1 uncultured Verrucomicrobiota bacterium | reverse complement strand
TGGCAACATAGACTGCGCCACTCAATGTGCGTGTTAGGGCTTTCTTCATATCGGGTGCTTTTTGGGTTTGAGAGGTTTGATGAGTTTGAGGGGATTGATTGGATAGTTAGATTTTTCACCTATGAGTATCTCCATGAATTGGGAAGTTTTTCTAACGAGAATAAATTGCGATTGTGGAAGATATGGAGAAATGCTATAGGATTCTTGGCGACCTATCGCTTCTTTTCTTTTAAGACGCGATTATGGTTTTCAATTTTGCGACTAATTCCAAGCCGATTGATGTCATGTGAACTGGTAAAGTTCATGAATATACGAAAGTATATTCGGTATGAATGCAAAGTTGTACAGCCGATAGCGAGGTTATATCGGTGGATTCTTGGACATGGCGAATATGCGAGATAGAAAAATATAAACTTATAGTTATAGAATTTTTGACAAATCTGATGAAAGGCGAAAAAGAGGATGAAGGAGATCGAGGATGTGGTGTCGGCAGTGAGGGGATAAAAAAGAAAGGAGTAGGAGTACAATGGATGCTTTGCAGATAGTGGTGGGCGCGGGAATATGGGGATGCACGCTCGCGCGGCGGCTCGCCGAAGCGGGCCATAAGGTATTGGTGCTGGAGAAGCGCGCGGCGGTGGGCGGAAACTGCCGCTGCGAGATCGATCCCGAGACGGGAATCGAGGTGCATACCTACGGCTCGCATATCTTCCACACCTCCAATCGGCAGGTGTGGGATTTCGTGAATCGCTTTACTGGCTTCAACGACTATCGGCATGTGGTGCTCGCTCGCGCACGGGCGGGCGAGAGGTGGAGAAACGAGGTGGAGGTGGACAAAGGAGGTCTCTACCATCTGCCGATCGGGTGTACGCTGCTGAAGGAGTTCTTCGGACGCGACGTTAAGCCGAGCGAGCTTACGGAGGTGGACCGCAAGGCGATTTTCGACGCGTTCATCCGCGGGTATACGAGCAAGCAGTGGGGCGTTACGCCGGAGGCTGTCGATCCGTCCGTCATCGCGCGCCTAAAGGTCCGTGATACCTTCTCGACGGATTACTTTGACGATCCCTATCAGGGGATTCCGATGGATGGCTTCAACGAGCTCTTCTTCCGGATGCTCGATCATCCGAACATCCGCGTCAAATGCAATTCCCTGTTCGAGCTCTCTTCCGTTCCCCATTCCCCATTCCCCGTTCCCTGTTATTACTCTGGTCCTATCGATTCGCTTTTCCATTACAAGTTCGGTCATCTTCCGTGGCGCACGTTGAGGTTTGAGACGGAGCATCTGCCGCGGCGTGATTTTCAGGGGACGACGGTCGTTAACTATTCCGACGTGTCGGTGCCCTATACGCGCATTCACGAATTTCGTCATTATCATCCGGAAGCGCGCGGAGCCTTTGCGAAGCCGCAGGGCACGATCATCACCCGTGAGTATTCCGCCGCCTGGAAGCCCGGTGACGAGCCGTATTATCCGATCGACAACGCCGATTCGCGCGCGTTGCTGGCGAAGTATCAGGCGGAGGCGGCGAAGTGTCCGAATCTCATCGTCGGCGGACGTCTCGGCGCCTATCGCTATTACGACATGGACAAGTCGATCGCTGCGGCGCTGGAATTGAAAATCGATTAGGGAACGGTTGATATGTCCGATAGGCTTTGCGTAGTAATGCCGGTTTACAATGAGCGTGCCGCGATTGGCGGCGTGCTTAAGAAATGGGCGGCGGCATTAGATAAGCTTCGTATTGACTACGTAATTCGTCCGTATAACGACTTGAAAGAATTTATAAAAATCAGAAAAAGCCCAAACAAAAAGATTATGTATAATATCAACGAGCCAAGGAGTGCAAGTATTCTCACTTTACCTTACCCGCTTTCTCTAAATTCTTTAATTCCGAACAAAATTCAGCATATAGTAATGGATTGCTTTCCAATGCATATTCTTCCTGTGCATATCCGATTTTTGAAGAGAACTCCCAGGTTTCTTCATCCGGATTATATTTGCATATACGTTCCACTGTAATCTTACCCTCCGAACTACAATTCATCTGATAAATACCCT
>CALCDB010000091.1 GCA_937901395.1 uncultured Verrucomicrobiota bacterium | reverse complement strand
AGAAGTAACATTTTTACTTTTAACCATTTGCAAAAAAGTTTATCCACGCAAAATTTACCTGTAAAGAAAATTTGCGCAGAGATGTGGACACCACACGCCAATTTTTTTGGTATAATATAGCCATGTCGTATGAAGAAGCAATAAAGAAAGCGGAGGAAAATGCGAAGTTCTTTCCTTGGGACCGCAGTGGGGTCTGACCCCATTGGTACGTGGGAAACTTATTGTGATGAGAAGTAATGTTTGTTTTGTCGTTTTAGCGTTTTTGACAGGTTGTCAGATGGCTGGTGGTGTATCTCGAAAATCTTGCGAGGAATGGCTTTCTATCTTCGTTGATGATGAGTTGGCTAGAAATATCTGTGAAGATCGCAACGTATCATCTTCTGAACTTCTTTCGCTATATCATAAATGGTATGTAAATCAGGATATAAGGTATTTGATTATTTCTCACCATCAATTCCCTGCGGAAATACGGTTAAAAGAAATTGAAACTGGCAATGTGCCTATGATATATCTAGTTAATAAAATAAGAATAGGGAACATATCAAATGATGAGATTCTATCATATTTTAAAAGCATAACAAACGAATGTCAAAATTCAACTGAACCATTATATGGTATGCTTGGGCTTCACACTTTGGACATTGATGTTTATAGAAGCGCATGGACATTCTATAAGGAGAAAAGGCAAGTCCTTCCATTTTGGAGTTGGTTGTTTCCGAATAATCGGTATTTCAAATATGAAGGAATTCGGGGAACGTTGTTTGAACTAGAAGAATTAAGGAATAACACATCATTGCCAGTTGATGTTCGTTCTGAAATTGAAGAGCAATTAAAACAATGCAATTAATGGGCGACGTTTGGAGACAATCCCAAAAAGTCAATAAAATCAGGGTTTGGGGAGAGGTGGCTTGAAGGGGCGGTAGGATGGCGGGGGTGTCGTCCGCGCCTGCGGACGAAGCAGGACCTATAATAGGGGGAGTTGGGGGAGAAGAAGGTGGACGGCGAATCTTGTATTTGAGTGGTCGATATGATATACTACCACCATATATGATTTGTGCGATATTTTCGTGTTTGTTGGCGATGATGCCGGTTTCTTCGCGAACGCTTGGATATCAGTTGGATATTTCGCGTTGCAAGGTTCCGACTATGGCATCATTGTATGAAAAGGTTGATGTTTTAAGTTCGCTTGGGTATACGCAACTCCAGCTTTATATGGAACATACTTTCGCATATTCAAAGCATGAGACGGTATGGAGATACGCTTCTCCCATGACGGCGCAGGAAGTAATGGAATTGGATGAGTATTGCGCGAAGCGAGGCATCGAGTTGGTTCCCAATCAGAATTCGTTCGGTCACATGGAGCGTTGGCTTCGACATCCGGAATACAATCACTTGGCGGAGGTTCCGATGGGAGGCGCCAAGGTTCCGCAATGGGGCGATTATACGATTCCGACCGCGACGACGCTTTCGCCGACTAATCCCGATTCCTTGAAGTTGATCGCAGGGCTTTACGATGAATTGTTGCCATGTTTCAAGTCGAAGAAACTTAACGTCGGTTGCGATGAGACGCTGGAGTTGATGGATTCCACCGCGAATGGACGGAGCGCGAAGGAGATTGGCGAGTTGGGGTGGCAAAAGGTGTATTTCGATTTTCTCATGAAGATTCATCAATTGACGGCGGAGCGTGGTCATGAGATGATGTTCTGGGGAGACATCCTAATCGGTTACCCTGACTTGGTAAAGCAATTGCCGAAAGATGTAATCGCATTGATTTGGGGATACGAGGCGACGCAGAACTTTGATCGTGATGTGGGACGGGTGGCGGAGAATGGCGGCAGATTCTACGTTTGCCCGGGAACGAGCGCGTGGGGCTCGTTATTCGGGCGCGTCTCGAATATGATTGGCAACGTCGATCGGGCGATCGAGGCGGCGGATAAGTATCATGCGGAGGGAATATTGCTTGCGGATTGGGGAGATGGGGGGAATCCGAACCCATGGATCGTATCCTTGCCTGGCATCGTATATACCGCATATCGCGCGAGGGGAAAGAAGCTTTCCAAGGAAGAGTTGGCGCACGCCATAGACGAGATCGCCGGAGCGAAGTGCGGGGCGGCGTTATTGGAGATTGGCGAGGTTTATAAGCTCACTGGCGGACGAACGGGGAATAGTACGGAATTGTTTTTGATGTTGCGCGATGGCGTTGAATATGCGCGAGCGAAGGGAGTGGACGATCAGACGCTCGCGAATTCGTTGCAGGCATACAGGAACGCACGCGCCAAGGCGGAACTATCGCACGCGAAAAAATGGGTCAAGGACGATTTCGAGACGTTGGATCTTTTGGCGGAGGCGATTGAGTTGCGGCTTAAGGAGCCGAAGATGAAGAACTTCAGGGCGGTATTCGAGCCACGTTATCGTGAACTTTGGTTGCGGCAAAACCGCGTTGGGGGATTGGAAGAAAGCCTAAATTGGATATTCGGGAGAATGAGATAATGGGCAATGGCAAACGAGCGAGTTGGTCGGGGCAATTGTCGTTCATATTGGCGGCGGCGGCTTCCGCAATTGGTTTGGGGAACCTTTGGCGATTCCCGTATTTGGCCGCGCAATATGGCGGCGGAACATTTATCCTCATCTATCTTCTATTGGTGGTGACGCTTGGCTTTACGCTGATGCTGTCGGAGATCGCCATCGGTCGCAAGACGCAGCAGTCGCAGCTGACGGCCTATTCGCGTCTGCACCGCGGCTGGGGCTTCATCGGGCTTCTCGGCACGGTTGTTCCGATGCTGATCGTTCCCTACTACTGCGTGATCGGCGGCTGGGTGCTCAAGTACTTCGTCGCCTATTGCCAGATGGCGTTTGCGGGTGCGACGCCGATGGGGGCGGACGCCGCCGGCTCGGGGGCGTTCTTCAGCGCGTTCGTCTCGTCGAACTTCGCGCCGTTCGGCTACGGCTCGCTGTTTGTCATCGCCTGTGCGGCCGTCATCGTGCTGGGCGTCAAGAACGGCATTGAGAAGTCGAATCTCGTCCTGATGCCGGCCTTGTTCGTCTTGGCGATTGCGATTTCGGCTTATGTCGTCTGTCTGCCGGGAACGGGTGACGGCCTCAGGTATTATCTCGTCCCCTCGATGGACGCGCTGAGCGTGAACGGCACGTTCTCCTTCGCCCAGCTCGGCAAGACGATCTTGGGCGCAATGGGCCAGATGTTCTACTCGCTGTCGCTGGCGATGGGCATCATGATCACCTACGGCAGCTACATGCGCAAGGCCGACTCGATCG
>CALCDB010000090.1 GCA_937901395.1 uncultured Verrucomicrobiota bacterium | reverse complement strand
CGAGGTCTTCCGCGAGCCGCTCCTCGTTGAGTTCCAGCTTGCCGAGCCCCTTAAGCGTAGAGCGAATGGCGATCAACGTATAGCCGAAGCCCACGCCCATATTGCGCAGGGTAGTGGAATCGGTGAGGTCGCGTTGCATGCGGGAGATCGGCAACTTGCGCGCCATGAAGCCGAGAATCGCATTGGCGAGCCCGAGATTGCCTTCGGAATTTTCGAAGTCAATCGGGTTTACCTTATGCGGCATGGTCGAGGAGCCAATCTCCCCCTTTATCGTGCGCTGCTTGAAATAGCCCATCGATATGTAAAGCCAAATATCACGGTCGAAATCGAGCAGAACCGAATTCCATCTCGCGATGGCATCGAACAATTCGGCGATGCCATCATGCGATTCGATCTGCGTGGTGAGGCGGTTCTGACGAAGCCCGAGCGACTTGATGACGCCAGCGGAGAGCTTCTCCCAATCGACCGTCGGATACGCGGAAAGATGCGCATTGAAATTGCCCACCGCCCCATTCATCTTCGCCGGCATCACGAGGCGATCGATTTCGGCGGCCTGCCGCTTGAGCCGCTGCGAGACGACCGCGAGTTCCTTGCCTACCGTCGTTGGCGATGCGGGCTGACCGTGAGTATGGGCGAGCATCGGCACGCCGGCGAAACGCCTGGCCATCGTCTGAATCGCCTTCGTCGCCTCATCCATCGCCTTGCGCAAAACCGCCTTGCCATCGCGCAACATCAATGCGTGCGACATATTGTTTATATCCTCGCTCGTGCAGCCGAAGTGTATGAATTCGCAACGCTCCTTCATGCCGCTCAAGCGTTCTTTGAGAAAGTATTCAACCGCCTTCACGTCATGGTTGGTAGTCCGCTCGATCTCCTTTACGCGCTCCGCATCCGCAATCGAAAAATCCTTCACTACCTTATCGAGGAGCGCGCGTTCCTTCGTGGATAACGCCTTGCATTCCGGAATGCGCTTATCCTTGGCCAACGCCTCCAGCCAAGTACATTCCACCAAGATGCGCCGCTTGATAAGACCATACTCGGAGAATATCTCATTCAACTCTCCGCACTTGTTCGCGTATCTTCCATCGATTGGCGAAATCGCCATCAGTTCATTTAGATTCATTGCTGCCCCCTTGTAGATTGTCGTTTTGATGTTTCTGATAATTGGTATCTTCGGGAATGGCATCGGCGGTTTGCGCCTTTTTCCCATCGGCGAATTTGCGATAACGCTCGGTCACGTCATCCGCCCAAACATCGGAATATCCCTGCGGCCACGCCCACGTAATCCAAAAGCGCGTCTTATCCGCATTCGGCGTCGCCCGCGAAGCGTATATTCTGGTAGCGGGGTGCCGCGCATCCGCCGCCGCCGCATACGGGGCGATCCAGCTATCGTCGATTGGCGAGGGGTCGCCATCGCCGAAGAAATGCCAATCTCCATCGGCATAGAACTCGACCCACGAATGATTGCCGCGAATAGTCGTCCAATTGCACCCAACTAACCGCGCGGGAATCCCCACCGCGCGATATGCGCAAATCTGCAATATCGCCATGCCCGTGCAACTCGCCTTGTGAATGCGCATTGAATGAAATGGCGATTGATTCGCCTTGTCGCGCTCCACCGAATAGTGAACGTCAAGCAAATCCCAAATCACGGAATTAATCTTCTGCACCGCTTCGATTGGCGTCTTGCATCCGCGAACGAGGGGACGAAACTTGGCGCGAAAGAATGGCCGCCAATCATCGCGCTCTTCGTCGATTACCGCATCGGCATCAATCCAATTGCGCCGCAGCTCTTCGTTGAAAGTGCCTTCCCATGGCAATGGAAGCGTCGCTTCAACCGTCCGCCAATCATCTTCATCCATCGCCTCGGGCGTGAATAGGCATATCCCATTCGCTCCGCCTTTAAGCGAAAGCTCGATCGCCGACTTTAGTTCCTCGCCGGATAATCCAGAAAATTCTGGATCTATCGCGTCTGGCTTCTCTGCCTTGATCTTAATTTTTAGTCCAGAATATAATTCGCCCTTGCCCCGCAATTCGTCCGCTTCTTCTTTCACAACCTCGCCAATCCAATCCGCGCCCCTCGAATAGAAATTATTGTAGTTCATCGCGAAGAACTTATCCGCCTTCCATTTCGCCCAATCCTGCCGCACCATCCTGATCGCGTAGCGCTTGGGCGAGGGGAACACGTCTACGCTCACTCCCTTGCCCTCGCCATGAACGGCATCGCAAATCTTATTGACGCAAGCCGTGAGCGACGCCACCCGAAATTCATCCCAACTCAATTCGCTTCGCGCGGCCAAACGCTTGCAATTCTCGCAATAGCAATAATCCGCCTTGGGATAAGCGTTCGTCATCGCCGTGAAGCCATATTTCCGCCAAAGCCCCTCCGCCAAGATCGCATCGGCATAGCGGATGTAATCGAGCTGTACGAAATCGACATCCTTCGCCCTCGCGAGGTTAGCGCATTTCTCGCATAGATCCGCAACGACTTCGGGATTGTTCGGGCATAGCACCGCGTAGTAATCGACGTAGGCGCGATTCTCGCGTTTGCAGGCGCTCTCCCCAAGCTGATTGACCGCATACCAAGTTTCGGGAGCGTCTTCTCTCAATAGCGTCGTTACCCATGCGTGATATTCAAGCCCCGCCGAATGAGCCAACTCCGCCGCCTTTTGATGCGCTGATGCATCGAAGCCCAGCCCGTCTATGCAAACTCCCGTTACGCCATGCTTTCGCAATTCCGCGAACTTGCTCTTCAACAATCGCTCGTCATCATCGCTCTTCAAATTGCACGAGCTCCACGCATATACGAGCGATTCCTTCGGCAGCAATCTGATCTTTCCCCAGCGCTCGGGAATGTGCATATCTACCTTTCCGGTTGCGCCCCACGTCCAGTTCTCTTCCTTCTCCTTGCCAAGCCATTCCACTCGCGAGAAGCCGACGCGCAAGATTCGTCCCGCCGCAAACGGCAACTTGAAGCCATTCGCCAATGCCTTATTGGGTATCGCCGCCTCCAAGTTCCAGCCCGTTTTCGTCAATGCGACCGCGCTCCTCAGGCCTTCCGCATTCCATTGATGCATCACGAAATTGCCCTCCGGCGAAGAATATGGACGCGTCAAGAAGAGATCGAATACCGTATTGGTGGCGTTGAACTCGAACTCGAAGTAATTCTCGCCGTCGCCATCGGGATCGATGAAGATTTCGAAATCATTATCATGCCACACTATATCGTCGCGATTGGTGAGCGTGGCGCTTACATGCGGCTCCTCCAACGACGCGAAGACGTAGAAATACTCATCATCCCACAATGTCTTCACGCGAGTGGAATAACACGGCGCCTTCGCCGCATCGCCGGTGATATCAACGAAGTTGGTCGCCCACTGCGCCTTCCCCCAATCCGCATCGTCATCAAGCCCGTCGATCCGAATCGGCGCCGCGCGATATGGGGCATCCAATTCAAACGGCGGTGGAAGCGCCCAAGAAACGAGCGCCCCCATCGCCATAATTCCCGCCAGTATTAATCTCATTAACGCGAAGCAGCGAAGGCCTTGATCGCGAAGTCGATTTCCTCGGGCGTATGGCAGGCCGACATCTGCGTGCGAATGCGCGCCTTGCCCTGCGGAACCACGGGATAGAAGAATGCCGTAGCGTAGACGCCATTCTTGTAAAGATTCTCGCTCATCTTCACCGCGACCGCCGCATCGCCAAGCATCACCGGAACGATTGGGTGATGGCCGGGAACGAGATCGAAGCCGAGCTTCGTCATGCCCTCGCGGAACTGCTTCGCGTTCGCATTGAGCTGCGCGCGAAGTTTCGGATTGTTCTTCGCCAGCTCAATCGCCTTGATCGAAGCCGCAGCGACAGGCGGCGGAACCGCGTTCGAGAAGAGGTATGGCCTCGCCTTCTGGCGGAGGATATCGACGATCTCCTGACGCGCCGCTATGTATCCGCCGGAAGCGCCGCCAAGCGCCTTGCCGAATGTGCCGGTAATGATGTCGACGCGCCCTAAGCAGCCGCAATCCTCCACCGAACCCGCGCCTGTCTCGCCGAGAACGCCAACTGCGTGCGAATCATCGACCAGCACGAGCGCATTGTACTTATCCGCGAGATCGCATATCTGCTTCAATGGCGCGATGATGCCATCCATCGAAAACACGCCATCGGTGGCGATCAACTTGAAACGCGCGCCCGCCTCGTCCGCCGCGATGAGCTGCTTCTCCAAATCCGCCATGTCGCCATTCGCATAACGATAACGCTGCGCCTTGCAAAGACGAACGCCATCGATGATCGAAGCGTGGTTGAGCGCATCCGAGATGATCGCGTCTTCCTTGGAAAGCAGTGCCTCGAATACGCCGCCATTCGCATCAAAGCAACTGCCGAAGAGAATCGCATCGTCCATGTGCGTGAAATCGGCTACCGTCTTCTCCAACTGCTTGTGCAGGGTGTCCGTTCCGCAAATGAACCTCACCGACCCCATGCCGTAACCGTATTTCGCCGTCGCCTCGCGCGAGGCCTCGACGATCTCGGGATGA
>CALCDB010000089.1 GCA_937901395.1 uncultured Verrucomicrobiota bacterium | reverse complement strand
AAAAGGATATCGACTCGCAAGACTTCGCTCAGGCGTTTTCAACTTCTGCAACGCGCGCGCTCGCGTCCGCACTTAAAAAACTCTAAGCCCTATGAGTCTTATTGAGAGTATTGGACGATACACGACCGAACGGGTGCAGGCCTTTTCGGACCACCTCGCGTTTTTCGGTGAGGCCTTCGTGTCGTTCTTCTCGTTCTGGGTCCATCCGCGCGCGTTTCGTCTGCGTGATGCGCTCTTGGCGTTTCAGCGCGCGGCTTTTGATGGCTTGCCTATTTCGTCGGGTATTGGATTTTTGTTGGGCTTGATTTTGGCCTTTCAGTCTGCCGCGATTCTGAAAATTTTTGGGGCCGAGACATTTGTCGCGAATATGCTCGCCATCGCGCTCTTTCGCGAATTGGGTCCGCTGGTGACGGCGATCATTCTTGCCGGACGTTCAGGAAGTGCCTTCGCTGCCGAGATCGGTACGATGAAGGTCGACGAGGAACTGGACGCTTTGACGACGATGGGGTTGCCACCGATTCGATTCTTGGTGCTGCCGCGTGTAATGGCGGCGTTCCTGTCGATGCCGATACTCACGATTTTCGCGGAATTGGCCGGGTTGGTTGGCGGCGCCATCGTATTGCAGATGATGAACGTTCCCACGGATGTATTCTGGCGCCATGTGATGGAATCTTCAACAATCTTCATGATCGCATTCGGGTTGATGAAGGGCGCGTTATTCGGCATCTTGGTTGGCATCATCGGCTGTTCGGCGGGTGTGCGCGCGGCGAAGACCAATGATGGAGTTGGCATGGCGGCTACTTCGGCGGTAGTCGGCGGTATAATCGCAATTGCGATTTCGGATGGAATCTTGGCGGTGATTTGTTACGTATGGAACCTTTGATCGAACTTACGCACGTGGATGCCGGCTATCCCAACGCGGTGATATTGAAGGATATCACCTTAACGATTGGGCGTGGCGAAGTGTTCATATTGCTCGGCGGTTCCGGTTGCGGCAAGACTACCGTCATGCGCCACATGATCGGGCTTAATCCAGTGCTCGCGGGCAAGCTCACCATCGCGGGCTTGGAATGGACGAACAAGACGCGAGCGGAACTCTACAGAAAGATTGGGGTAATGTATCAAAGCGGCGCGTTATTTGGCTCGATGACATGCCTTGAGAACGTGCTGTTGCCATTGGAAGAGTTTTCGGGGCTTAAGCGCAACGAGCGCACTGAGGTCGCGATGGCGCGGCTTAAGGACGTGGAGATGGACGAGGCGGCCGATAAGTTGCCCAGTGAAATTTCCGGCGGCATGCGCAAGCGCGTGGCGATTGCGAGAGCGTTGGCGTTGAATCCGGAAGTAATCTTTCTCGACGAGCCATGCGCGGGATTGGATCCAATTACCTCATCTGCCTTGGACGATTTGATACTTAAGCTCAATGCGGAAACCAAGAAGACATTCGTGGTAGTTACCCACGAGTTGCCGAGCATCTTCAAAATCGCGGATCGCGTTGCGATGTTCGATAAAACGCGGCATGGGATGATTGCGATTGGTAAGCCACGTGATTTAGCGGAGCGGTCGGAAGATCCATTTGTCCGAAAGTTCTTTAATCGGGGAGAGAAACAATGACGAACGACAATCATGCCAATTATGCCAAGATAGGTCTGACGGTAGTGCTGGGTATCGTAGCGATTTTAGGCGCGCTAATTTACATCGGCGGCATTCACGATGACAATTCCGAAGTTTTGTTCGAGACGTATTATGACAAGTCGGTGAACGGGCTATCGGTTGGCAGCCCCGTAAATTTTCGCGGGGTGAAGATAGGCGAGGTTCGCGAAATCGCCTTCGTTGGCAGCAAGTATGATGTGCAAGGAGCGGATAATGCCCGCATCTACATCTTGATGGCGGTGAGCAAGGATATGATTGGGTATAACCGCAAGGAGTTTGAGGATGATGCGACGCTTCTCAGGTTTCATCGCCACATGACGGATAAGCTTGGTTTGCGGGCGACGGTAACGGCGAGCGGAATTACCGGCCTTTCTCGCATCGAATGGGATACGCATACCGAAAATCCGCCAGAGGCGAAGCCGTTGAGTTGGACGCCCAAACATTATTACATACCGCCGAAGAATTCGCTTTTGGATAGCTTCGGCGATTCGGCAACGACGCTGCTTAATGAGATCAACAAGATGGACTTCAACGCGATTTGGAGCAATATGAATTCGATTGTCGTATCGATCGAGGCGATGAGCACGATTAGTCGCAACCTGCTGGAGAGCAGGCAGGCCGAGTTCGACAAGATCATGATAGATACCAGCGCCGCAGCTACGGCGGCCAAGGAGTGTCTCGAGAAGCTCAGGGATAATCCCTCCTTGATCATTCGCGATACATATCCACAGCGACTTCCAGAAACCACTAAATGATAAGGAAAGAAGGAGAAATAAAAAATGTCACGTGCATATAACTTTTCCGCTGGTCCGGCGGTATTGCCTCTTGAGGTGCTGCAAGACGCGCAGAAGAATCTTGTGGATTACCAGGGCTGCGGAATGTCGGTAATGGAGATGTCGCACCGCGGAAAGGATTACGATGCGATTCACCAAGAGGCGATTGCGACGTTCAAGGAACTTTGCGGCTTGAACGACGATTGGTCGGTCTGCTTCATCCAAGGCGGCGCATCGATGCAGTTCGCGATGATACCGATGAACTTTCTCAATGTCGGGCAAGTAGCCGATTATGGCAAGCAGGGAACTTGGTCGGGGAAGGCGCTTAAGGAAGCGGAGAAGGTAGCGGCATTACGTTCGGCCAAGATCAGCGTGGCCGCCGATTGTCAAAAGGACATCCCCACTCGCATGCCCAATGCGAACGAGTGGCGGTGGACTCAAGGCGCGGTCTATTCGCACATATGCTCCAACGAGACGATCGCCGGCGCGGAGCTCAAGGAGTTTCCGAATACTGGCTCGCC
>CALCDB010000088.1 GCA_937901395.1 uncultured Verrucomicrobiota bacterium | reverse complement strand
AGACCTTCAAGAACTCGCTCACCGGTCTTCCGATCGGCGGCGGCAAGGGCGGCTCCGACTTCGATCCGGCCGGCAAGAGCGCGGCGGAAGTCATGCGCTTCTGCCAGGCGTTCATGACGGCGCTTTACCGCTACATCGGTCCGGATATCGACGTGCCGGCTGGCGATATGGGCGTTGGCGGACGCGAGATCGGCTATTTGTTCGGCCAGTATCGTCGCCTCAAAGGCGTATGGGAGAACGGCGTATTGACGGGCAAGGGACTCTCGTACGGCGGCTCGCTGATTCGTCCGGAAGCGACGGGTTATGGCGCGGTCTATTATCTGCAGGAAGTTCTCAAGCACGAAAACGATACGATCGAGGGCAAGCGGATCGCCATTTCCGGCTACGGCAACGTGGGCTGGGGAATTATGAAGAAGGCGATGCAGCTTGGCGCGAAGGTAACGTATTTCGCGGGACCCGACGGCTACATCTACGATCCGGACGGCGTGGCGACCGAGAAGAAGCTCAACTTCATCTTGGAGATGCGCGCGAAGGATCCGATGCGCTGCGAGCCATACGCGAAGAAGTTCGGCTGCAAGTTCGTAAAGGGACAGAAGTGCTGGGGCGTAAAGGACGTCGATATCTACATGCCAGCCGCTACGCAGAACGACGTGACGCTGGAATGGGCGAAGAAGATCGCGAAGAGCGGAGTAAAGTATTACATCGAAGTAGCGAATATGCCTACCACGAACGATGCGCTTAATTTGCTTCGCGAGCAGAAGGGCATGATCGTAGCGCCATCCAAGGCGGTGAACGCGGGCGGCGTAGGAGTATCGGCGCTGGAGATGGCGCAGAATTCCGAGCGCTTGGTCTGGACGGCCGAAGAGGTTGACGCGCAGCTCAAGAAGATGATGAAGAACATTCACGACGCATCGGCGAAGGCGGCGGCGGATTACGGGCTTGGCTACGATTTGGTAGCGGGCGGCAATATCGCGGGCTTCATCAAGGTGGCGAATGCGATGATGGAGCAGGGCATCTTCTAATCAAGATAGCGCCAAGCGATAAACTTCGGGCCGACGCGGAAAATGCGCCGGCCCGAATTTTTTTAATTTACCCCCTTGCGCGAAGGAAGCAATTATGATATTATGTGCTTCGTCAAATGGCCTAAGGGCTAAAGATTTCAAGTTACGAAGGAGAAAAGACGGTATGAAAAAAATGATTGTAGCGGCATTTGCCACAGTGATGGCGGCCTCGCTTTTCGCGGGCATGAACAATGTTCTCGTGACCTTCCATACGAATGGTCCGGATAAGTATGCGGATGGAACGACCGTAGTTGATGGTGAAATTTATGCGCTCGTGTGGACGCCGACTGGCTCGACATTGGCGGGCTTCAATGCGGATGGAACGGCGATCGCGCCGAGCAAGGTAGCGCTCAAGGCGCCAATCGCGAAGGACGGGAAGTGTCCGCCAGTGCAGTTCCAACTCGATGAGGACTTCGCGAGAGTGAATTATCCGAACGGAACGTGGGCGGTCTGCTTATTGGATACGCGCAAGTTCGCGGCGGATTCGACGGGCAAGATTCTGACGGATGCGAAGGGCGATAAGATCGTCGAGAGCGTCGGCGGCAGCATGAATGGATATGGCGCGGTCGCGGACGCGAGCACGGGGCGGATGGTGTCGGCGAAGGCGGCTGGCGATGTAGTAGCGGCGGCGAAGGCGAAGAAGCCAAGCTTCAAGGTAACGGACTTCAAGGTAATCGGCGACAACGTCTATATCTATACGAAGGGCAATTTGGCTGGGGTAACGTTCGATGTGGACTCGGCTGCTACGCCGGATATGAAGAACGCGAAGCGCGAGACCAAGTATGCGACCAAGGGCGCGGGTGAGGATGAGTTCATTTTCATCGCGCCTAAGGATGGCGAAAAGGCATTTTACGATATTAACAAGTAAGAGGAAAAGAGGTTAAACTATGAAGAAGATTCTCTTGGTTGCGGCAATTGCCTCCACATTCATGGCCTTCGCGGAAGGCGAAGAGAGCAATGCTACCGAAGTGCAGCAGATTGGTATTACGAAAGTAGAAAGCACATTTGCGAATACTATAGTAGCAATTTCGTATAGTGGAAATATTGATAAGTTCGTTAAGACGACGAATTTGACGACTGACGATTTGTTGTTCATCTATGATAATGGTTCTTATTCGTCTTGGAAATTGAACGAATCTAAGAATTGGGTGCAAGTAACGGATGTTAGCGAGAAAGGTATTAATGACGGAGAAGATCCATCCGGTTTTTCGCGGGCAATTGGAACTGGCATTTGGCTTGTTCGTCAAAATCCAAAGGATGCTGAAGGTGACGCGGTTCCCTTCTACATTTATGGCACGCCTGCATCAGATGTAAAACCAATTACCGTTTCGCAAGGCGCTAACCTTATAGGCAATCCATATCCAACTGGCAAGACTCCAACGATTACCGGTGCAACTTTCCGTGATGCGATTTATGTCCCAGCGGGAGCAGGTATGGCCGTTTATACATACGGTAGAAAAAAAGTGGAAGGCGAATATGTATATGGATGGTATAAAAATGGTGTTCTTGATAAGATTCCTACCATTCCAGCGAATACTGGTTTTTGGTATGTAGCACAAGAGTCTGATAAGACTACGATTTTGTGGGAAACTAATGAAACGGATTCAACTCCTGCTGAATAAAATAATTAAAATTCGCTATTGCAATTCAATAACAGTTTTTGATATAATACACGCGCTATGAAAAAGATATTTTTTACACTCGCAGTTGTTTTTGCGATGATTACAGTCGCCAAGGCCGATAGTTATCTCTATTGGATGATGGATGATGCTTCTTTTGAGAAGTATGATGGTAAGTACAATAGTGTCAAGATTATGTATGACGCGACAGGTTCTTCTGCGTGGGAAGCTTTGACCTTGTATACTTATGGTGATAGTGGTATGACTTCCCTTGGTGAATCAGTTGCCGCTGACGCACTTGAAGCTCAATATAATGCTGGTGGTGGATACTATATCAAATTAGCAGCAGATATTACGGGTAATTCGAGTTTTATCATTGAATTGTTTAATGATCAAATTGGCGTTATAGGCCAGACTGCTGAGCTTGCTTATTCATCTCGCACTGCTGGTTCTATCGCAGAGATGACGGCTGCGGGTATATTCACTCCTGCTACCACTCCATGGGCGATGGGGCCAGTTGGTGCACCTGAGCCGACGAGTGGATTGTTGATGCTTTTGGGCATGGCGGCATTGGGACTAAAGCGCCGCAAGATGACAAATGCGTGATTCATTTGGAGGAGACGAGAGGATTCCTCTCGTAGATAAGATCATAGCGATTTTAGTGGGCATCGCCGCTTTTGCGGCGATGTTTGTTTGGGGAGTTCCGGGCTTTCCTCCGTCCGCTTGGGATGAGATGGCGGTAATTGCGCGTCTACGCGCTCCCGCTACGATCTTTCCGGGCTTTTGGAGAATCCTCGCCAACTACCTATTCGAGTTTCTCGATACCGCAACCGCGATCAGGATGCTCAGATTGTGCGGGCTCTTGGTCGGCGCGGGTTGCACTACATTATGCTACTTAGTCATCCGTCAGATTCTGGCGTTGTTGACGAGAATGTCGCGTCCATACGCGGTTTGGAGCAAGCGCATCGCGCCATATTTCGCGGGGATGGCGGCATTATGCTTCGGGTTGAGCGATCCGCTTTGGAGAATCTCGCGTATTTTCTCGCCGGAGTCGATTCGCTTAGCGATGTTCTTCGTCATCGTGCATCTTACGATGCGCTGGTTCGTGGTGGGGAAGAATTGGCGGATATTCCTGGCCTTCGCGGGGATGGGCTTCATGGCGGCGGAGACGCCATTCGCCTTTCTGCTGCCGATTGCGTTCATAGTTGTATATGGGTTAGTGTGGAACGCTATATTGGAGGGGTTCATAATCCAGCCCGAGAATTTGCCTGATTATGGAGAAGTTGCGAAGTGGAGGATGTTCTTCATCTTCTTGGGTTCGCTCGCATTGGGGATTTGGCTGAATGCGTATGCCTTCATGAAGTTGGGGGGCATCGAGGCATGCGGCTGGAACGCGAATGATATTTATATCCGCTATGCCGGAGGATATTGGCATGTATTGGCGGACGCCGCCTCGCCGATGGGATGGCTATTGGCGGCGATTTTCTGCGTATTACCTTTCGCGGTTGGCTTAAAGCTCTTTCCGATGGTAATGCGCGATGATGAGCCGATGCGCTTTAATATCGGCATCTTGCTCTTCGCGATTGCGTCCTTCGCAGTAATGCAATGCGGGGCGTTTCCGGCGGCGCGGTTCTGGACCTTCACGAAGGGAATGACGCTCGTGAAGAGCGGGTTCCTATTGACGGTATTCCTATTCCTGGCGATGGTAGCGTTGGCGTTAGCGGCTTCGGCATTCGCCTTTGAATGTCAGCAGAAGTACCTTGATCCGAAGGAGAAGCGTCCGGCGTGGTGGCTTAGGGGATTGGTGCAGATTCTGATGTTGGCGGTAGCGGGGCTCGCGGTTTGGCGCGCGCCCAATCCGGTCGAGACGGAAATGCAGATGATCGTGGATTCCGCGATCGACGAGATCGTGGACGAATGCGGGGACGCGAAGTGGCTCTTTACGGATGGGCGGCTCGATTCGGCGATCGAGTTGGCGGCGAAGCGCAAAGGCAAGCATATATACGCGCTCAATATGATGTCCGGCGGGAGCGATTGGGAAATTTCGCTGAGGACGCGTGGGTTCGAGGAGAACAGCGATGATTTCATCAATGCCACGACGGGCGTTCCGGTATTGTTTCGCACGTGGGCGGGGGAGCGCACGAATGGGCTTGAGAAGGTAGCGATGCAAGTAGGTTTCGGTTTTTGGCAGCGCGATCGCATGCCGCTACCGAAGTTCTCGGGGATGCTGGCGCGGGAATGCGGGCTGGACGATGAGGCGGCGACGAATGGCATCAAGCGGGCGGAGGCGCTCTCGAAGAGAATAATGGCGATTGCTCCGAAGGCGGAGATCACGGATATCGACCCGACATTATCGAGCGCATTCTCGGCGGTTAATTGGCGAATCGCGAGATGCGCGCATTATCGCAACGATCATGAGCTCGGCAACGATCTCGACCTTTCCAATTCGGCGCTCAAGAAGATGGTGAAGATATTCGAGGACGAGCGCACGCGCGAATTCATGCAACTCACTCCGCGCGAGGGCTTGGGGCTCGCCTTGAGGCGCGCGAACTTCGCGGAGGCGCGTCGCTACGCGGCGGCGGTTCTGAGGCACGACGAGGAAAACCCGGAAGCGAACTTCGGAATGGGCATGGATGCGCTCGTAAAGGGGAACTTCCAAGAGGCGGAGATGTACCTGAAGAAGGTGCTCATCAAGAGGCCAAAAGAGGCCGCTACCCTCAATAACCTATCGATAATTTGTCGTAAGCAACGTCGTTACAAGGAGGCGGAGGACTATGCCCGCAGGGCATTGGAGATTCTGCCTGATCAACCCGAGGTAAAGAAAACGTTGCAAGATGCGCTAAAACGCGCTCCGTAAACCATAAAATTTGGTATAATATACGGCTACTATGAAGCGGGCAGATATTGATAAGGTTCTGATCGTGGGATCAGGTCCGATTGTCATCGGGCAGGCATGTGAATTTGACTATTCCGGAACTCAGGCGTGCAAGGCGCTGCGAGCTTGCGGATACAAGGTCGTATTGGTGAATTCCAATCCGGCGACGATTATGACGGATCCGGTAATGGCGGATGCGACATACATCGAGCCACTCAACGAGGCGCGGCTTGAGCAGATCATCGCGAAAGAGCGGCCGGACGCGATATTGCCGAACTTAGGCGGGCAGACGGGGCTCAATCTTTCGATGGAGTTGGCGAAGAAGGGCGTGTTGGATAAATACGGGGTCAAGGTAATAGGCGTCAATCTCGATGCGATTGAGCGCGGCGAGGATCGCGAAGTATTCAAGGAGACGATGCAGAAGCTCGGCATCGACACGCCGAAGTCGGGCATCGTCCACACCGTCGACGAGGCGGTCGAGCTCGTCGAGAAGACGATCGGCTATCCGGTCGTGGTGCGGCCCGCGTACACGATGGGCGGTTCGGGCGGCGGCTTCTGCTACAACATCGAGGAGCTCCGCACGATCTGCGCGCGCGGCCTCGACGCCTCGCTCACCCACCAGTGCCTCATCGAGGAGTCCATCAAGGACTGGGAGGAGCTCGAGGTCGAGGTCGTCCGCGACAAGAAGAACCAGATGATCGCGGTCTGCTTCATCGAGAACATCGACGCGGTCGGCGTCCACACGGGCGACAGCTTCTGCGCCGCGCCGTTCCTCACGATCTCCAAGGAGCTCGAGGAGAAGCTGAAGCGCGACGCGTTCAAGATCGTCGAGGCGGTCGGCGTCATCGGCGGCTGCAACGTGCAGTGGGCGCACGATCCGAAGACGGGCCGCGTCGTCATCATCGAGATCAATCCGCGCACCTCGCGCTCGTCCGCGCTCGCCTCGAAGGCGACCGGCTTCCCGATCGCGCTCGTCTCGGCGAAGCTCGCGTCCGGGATGACGCTCGACGAGATGCCCTACTGGCGCGACGGCAGCCTCGAGAAGTACACGCCGGACGGCGATTACGTCGTTCTCAAGTTCGCCCGCTGGGCGTTCGAGAAGTTCCGCGCGGTCGAGGACAAGCTCGGCACGCAGATGAAGGCGGTCGGCGAGGTGATGTCCATCGGCAAGACCTACAAGGAGACCTTCCAGAAGGCGATCCGCGCCCTCGAGCGCGGCCGTGCGGGTCTCGGCTGGGCGAAGGACTTCCACGAGAAGACCTTGGACGAGCTCCTCAAGATGCTCTCCGTCGCCAACTCCGAGCGTCACTTCCAGATGTACGAGGCCGTCCGCAAGGGCGCGACCGACGAGCAGATCTTCAAGGCCTGCGGCGTGAAGGCGTACTTCGTGCAGCAGATGCGCGAGCTCGTCGAGCTTGAGGAGAAGATCCTCAAGGAAGGTCTCACGGACGAACTCCTGAAGCAGG
>CALCDB010000087.1 GCA_937901395.1 uncultured Verrucomicrobiota bacterium | reverse complement strand
CCTGGTGGTCGCTTCCAAGAACGGATATGAAATTCCCCAGGATCGGTTGGATTCCTATCTCCGCAGGTGGGCGGCTCCCACCAATGCGACGGTGAGCATCTATGCCTGCCACAATCTGGCGTTGGCCGGCAAGCCCGACCGCGACCGACAGCTGGCCTGGTACGACAAGCGCACGACGTTGACTTCGCTCGACTGCAGCCGCCTGGCCCGCGCTTTCGCTCGCAGCGGCGACTTGCCACGTGCGAAGACGATCATGGAATCGGTGCTCAGCGAACCGTCTGACCTGTGTTCCGCGTCTTTCGAACTCCTGGCGCGACTTGACGTCAATCCTCAGGATGCCCGGATCGGGATGCTCGTCGCCTGGTTGTTCAAGCACCGTGGCACCACTGACTGCCATTGGGGCACGACCGAGTCGAATGCCCATGCATTGCTGGCGCTCGGCAGCTATTATCGCGCCAATGTGCCCTCGATCGGCATCCCGCAGGTCTACATGTCGGAAGGCGAGGGCGGCGAGGAGCCGTCCCGGCGTCCACCACGGCGGCTGGGAGAGGACGGTGACGTCGGCGGGCGAGCGGACGATGAGCGCCATGCCGCGGATGCGCGGGAAGGGGACGCTCGGCCTCCAGTTCTCGGTTTCGAGGAGGCAGACGCCGGTGACGGCGATCTTCGCGCCGACGGACAGCGCGTCGACCGTCTGCGGCGCGGAGCTGACGTCGACCGGCACGAGGAAGTGTCCGCACTCGAGGTAGAACCGTCCGCTCGCCGTGCCGGGCGCGGGCAGGCTGCGCACGACGCCCTCGATCAGGAGCAGCTTGCCGAAGTACTCCGTCCAGATTCGCGGATTGCCGTTCTTGTCCGTGTGGTTGATGTTGGTGCCGTCCAGAGTCATGTTGGTAAGAGTGAGATCAGCATAGTTCTGGATCATCATCGCGATGCCCTTCTGAGCGCTATCCGACTGCCAGGTCGCATCCTTGTTCGCTTCCGAGCACTGAATCGTACCATTCTGGAAGACGATCGTCGAGCCCTCAAGAATCTGGAAGCCAATCGTCTTCGTGCCCGCCGAACCCGCGCCTGGGCACTCGAAGGTAATCGTCTTTCCATTGAACTCAAGCGTGAAGTTCTTTCCGCTCGGAATCGAGATACCGCCAATCGTCATATCCTTGAGAAGCGTAATCACATCGTCGGTTTCAACATAGTTGATCGCCTCCGCAAGCGTGAGGTAATAGGTCGTGCCATTTTTCGCCGCTGCATCGACCGTGGACTTACCTTCGATTTCCTCAAGAATCTTGAGCTCGGTCGTAGTCGCATCGGTGATGTTTTCAAGCTTGACAGACACGATAGTCGAGCCATCGCTGAAGAGCTTGCCCTCCTTGGCCATATAGACGAGCGTCACGGTCTCACCATACGGAACGGTAACCGAACCATCCTCGTCAATCTCGTAATCCTCTAAGAAGTCCGCCGTCGCACCATCGATCGGCGCAACCGTGAAGGTGACTTCCGCGTAGGAGACGACGAGCTTGCCGTCATCATACTTGAGCATGTATTCGCCCTCTTCCTCGCCGACGATATTCACCGAAGTCGGGAGATCGGTCGGCTCGACACCGACGGCGATGTAATCACCAACTTCGCCGATGACGTTGAGCGCACCTGCGAAGGTGATGCTGCCCGCATTCCAGGTCTGACCGGCGAAAGTAATCATCGCGCCGTCCGCAACCAAAATCTGGTTGTTCTCCGCCGCGCTCGTCGTCGAGCCGAGGGTAATGCCCTTATTGTTGCGCATCCAAATCTGGCCAACGAGCCCAGACGCATCGCCAATCGCGAGCTTCTGAGCGGCCGTGTTGCCATTAGGATTCGCAATGAGATTACCATCGCCCTTGACCGTGTTGAAGATAATCGGATTGTCGGAGCTACCGTTGTTGATTTCAAGACCAGCGAGGTTGTTGTTCTTGAGCGTCACCTCAGGGAGGAACTCAGTGTTGGTCTTCATATAACCCTTAGTACCCGTGAGCGTTACCTTCGAGTTCGCATTACCATAGCGATTGAGGTCGAACCACGTGCTACCCGCGGAATCGCCCGCCATGGTGAGGTAGGTGAACTCAACCGTGCCCGTCCAAGTCTCATCGACCGTGAAGAGCGGAGCGCTATCCTTGAGCGTGAAGTTCGTCGCGCTGATCGTGCCCGCGCCCTGAATCGGGGTCGTGAGCGGAATCGCGAGAGGCGTCGTCGGAATCGTCATCGTCAAGCCCGAAGGAACGACGATTGTGTCACCTTCGAGGAGACGAAGCTCAGTCGCCTCGCCGCCTTCGCTCAACGCAAAGCGCGTATAATCACCAAGCGTCGTATCCGCCGTCAGATAAAGCATCGTCGGATCGCGATCAACGCCAATCTTGATCCAATAGGCGCCAGCTTCGTACACGAGCTCCATCGTGCGATCCTTGAGGTCTTCGGGGAACGTCGCATCAACAATTCCATCGTCCTGCTCGTCGATGAGACCAGTCAACTGGATCGAGCTCCCGCCAAGAACATCGTCGATTGGATACGCCGAGTAGTCGAACAGGATCTTGCCGTTTCCGTTGATGAAGGTCGGACCACCGGTAATTTCCGCCGCGCCGTACTCAATCACGATCGGAGCGTTGACCTTGGTCTGCCCGTTGTTGACAACCAAACCCGTTCCCTTCTTGAGGGTGAGCGTGCCAGTGCCGTTGAAGGTCAGCGCCTCATAGTCGACGGTTCCGTCGAGGTTGATGGTCAGCGCCGTGTCAGCCGCGCCAGTCGTGATGGTGACCGAAGAGTTGTCGGCCGGCTTCTCAAACGCGCCCTCCTCGCCAACCTTCGTCCAAGCGTCCTCGGCGACCCAGTTTTCCTCGGCCTCGGCAACCGTACGCTCGAAGCTACCATTCGGCGAAATATACGGGAACTCCTCAGCGAGCACCGCCATCGCGTTCGGACCGAGCGCCGCCTTGTAAAGGCGCATCGAATCAATCACGCTCGCGCGAAGGATCTCGTTGTCGATATCACCGCCAAAGAGGGCCATATCGAAGCGGACGAGCTGCGTAGCTCCGACGCCGCCGTGAACCGAGGCAATCTGAAGACCACCACCGAAGTCAATCGCATCGTCCGTGTAAGGACGACCCCACTTCATGCCGTTCAGATAAACGTTGATGGTATTGCCATCCTTAACGAACGCATAGAGATTCTTGGCCGTGAACGCATTCGGAACCGTCATCGTCGAAACAACTTCAAACTTCGTGTTGCCAGTCGTACGGACGAGAAGCACCTCGTTCTTTTCGGGATCGCCGGTAGCCAGACCAATCAAGCCACCACCCTTCGTACCGAATGTCACGAGAACCGCATTCTGATACTGTGGCAAGGTGCCGAAGAGCGCGCATGTCCAGCTCGACGGATAGGTAATGCCACGATACGGATGCGTGCCCGTATAAAGCGCCATACCGTCCTTGAAGTCTAAGGAGGCATCAGCTCCGAAGTCACTACCATCACGGCTCAGCCCCGACGTGTCACTACCGCTGCTGGTAAGATTGCCCTCGAACTCGTAAGCGAGCCACGCGGCCTTGCCAGCAACCGAAGGAGTGTAAGTCATCTTGCCGCCGCTCAGCGTGAACGACTTCGGGTTGCCTTCCGTATCAAGGAGCGAAATCTGCGACTCATTAAGACCGCTGATATCAATCACGCCGTCATCGGCAACCGACTCGACGAACACGAGCTTGACATTCTCACCGAAGTCGAACTTCGAGAAGTCAGGACGCGTCGTTCCGAGACTGAGTGTACCCGTACCGGTAATGGCAACCGTGCCCGCACCAGTGAAGGTCGTGTTCAAAGTCAGCGTCTTCTCAGCCGCGATTTCAATCGTCGAGTTCTTGGTGACTTCGGTAGCCGCCGTCGTCGCAATCGTGGCATCATCGTAAATCTCGATCTTGCCGCCAGCGAGAATGAGCTTCTTTTGGTCGCCATTGAGGAAATCAATGCCGCCAACGCCGAGCTGCAGGATGCCGTTCTCGGCAATCGTAAGCGGGCACGTCCCATTGCGATTATCTCTGCTGATGCCGCGCGCCTTGAAGGTCGCCGTCGTCTCACCGCCGCCGATCGTCATCGCAATCGCGCCATCGCGACCGAACATCACATTGCCGTTCTCGACGATGATCGAACCGCCGACGAGATCGTAGGTGCAGGTCGAAGACCAGTGCGCCAATAGGAACGGCATATCCGTCGTCGTATCAGAACCCGTGTATTCCTTGGTGAGCGTAATCGTGCCGCCATTCTGCGTGAAGTGCTGCTCCGAACCGTCAACATTGCCAATGACCAGCTGCTGCGCGGTGAGCGAGAAGCCATCCTCAAACACATATTCGTTGTGCGAGTTGGCGATTTCGATCTTGGCGCCATCCGCAACCGGGCAGGCGATTTCGAGCGTACCCGCAACCGTCGTCCCGGCGAACGGAATCGCTGCGAGTTGCTCGGTGCCTTCCCAACGATAGGTCTTGCCTTCGGCTGGAGCCGTGGCGGGAATCGTCGGCAGGTTCACATAGGTAATCTTGTCGCCGCCGAACTCGTTAATCGCGATCTTCGCGATTTCCGTTGCAGGAATCTCGTAGCTCTCCGCCTTCTCAATCGTCAGATCGGTCGCGGAATTAATCGCGAGCGCCGAGCAGACGAAGTCGACATCGGCGATGAACTTGCCGCCGTTGAGCGTAAGGGTGAACGGACCCGTATAAGGATCGCCGCCAGCGATATAGGTGTTGAGGGAACTCGTTGTCACATTCTCACCAGCTTCGGCCGCGTAGGAGCTACGATATTCCTTCGTAGGAACTTCGACGATCTGAATCGCCGCCACGCAACCACGAATAGAGCCATTGCGCTTTGCGGTATGGATCGTAACTTCGCCCGCGAGATCGCGAACACGAAGCACGTTCACGCCTTCATCGACGGATGTCACAGTGTCGGTATCACCCCACGCCGCATTGCCAAGAACCGTCGCCTTCTCCGTCTTGTCACCTGTGTAGGCGATGCCATTGACCGTCATCGGATGATACGTGCCCTTGCTCTGATCGGTGCTGAAATAGACGATTATATCGTACATCTCGTACGGAACGCCAGCCAGCGTCAAGGTAACGCCATTTGCATTGCCGTCATCAAGATCGCCGCCGCGAATCGAGATGGGCGCATTGGCAAAATAAGTCAGACTCGCATCCCAGGTGAAGGTCATACCCGAAACCGCGGCGCTCTCCTGCGTGAGCGTCTTCCACTCGGTGATCTCGGTCAGCGTACCGGTCGCGCCCGTCGTGTTGATCCAGCTCGACTTCGGCGTATTGCCGGCGAGCATTCCGTCATCGGAGGTGTCACCTTCGGGGAACTTGCCGTTATCCGCGTTGAGGTTGATGTTGATGACGCCCATCGTCGCGAGCCACTTCTTCACGATCTTGCCCGTTACGCCATCGAAGTTGAGCGCCGCGAGTTGTTCGGCGGTCGGCTCCGCACCATCCGCGCCCTCGATCAAAAGGATGCCACTGCAGAGAACCGAAGTAGCCGTCTTCGCGACCGTATCAATGGTGAGCGTCGCGCCGGGCTTCATCGTAAGCGCAACGGAATATCCATCAGGAATCTCCTCGTCGTTCAGCGTCGAAATCGCATAATCGCCTTCCGGCTCAATCTGCTTCACGCCGTAGTTGTAGAAGACCGAACCGTTGGACGCGAGATTGAAGTCCGCCGTCTTCTCCTCGCCGCCGACATAAAACTTGAAGTTGGGAATCTTGCCGCCTTCAGGGATGCCGCTCAGCGTTCCCGAGCAGAGCTGGAAGGTCTCGCCCGAAGCCCAATCATCCGGGAACTTGAAGGTGTAGGTATCGGCGAACGTGAAGTCGCCGGCAATCGCCGCGCTCGTCTTATCGTGCGCAGTGAAATCGAAGGTCGCGTTCGATGCATAGGAAAGCGGCTGAGTGCCGTTGAAACCGATTGAACCATCTTGAACCGTGATGCTCGGAATATCCGCCTCACTGGAACAAATCGTGACCACGCCAGCGCCCTTCTTCACGATAGCCGGAGAGCCCTGAAGTTTGGCATTACGTACACCGGTTCCAGAATCAGCGTTGGTATTGGTGAAAATCGTCTTATCAAAGGCGGAATCAATTGTGAGCGTGCCATTGACAGTAAACCAACCGTAGTTCTCAAGCGAACCGTTCGCCCCGATGATGAAAGTCGGGTTGCTCATCAGCGGATCCTTTGATCCATCGCCGAACACAATACGACCCTGATCGATTTGAACCGTCGTACCGCTAACCGCATAGTCGCCAGTATTGGCCACATTAACGCTAAGTTTCGCCGTGCCGGTCTTGACGAACGTGCCAGCACCGGAGATTCCTTTAATCGTCGTAGCGGACGAAACATTGGCATTCAGCGTCGCATCCTCGGCAATCGTGACGTTGCCCGAAGGAAGCGCCGCGAAATCAACCGCTCCCGCAGCAACCTCAAGCGAAGTCGCCTGGGACGCATCAATCGCCGGATAAGCATTTTCGCCCGCGGAAACAATAGCCGCACCCTTGAACTTAATCGCCGGGCACGCAATATCTTCATTAATGGTCAAAGCGCCGCCATTAAAGGTGATTTCGGCGAGAATCTCATCCGATGGTTCGACACCATCCCACGCAATATCCGACCAATTCTTCGGCTCGGTCAGCGTCGCCGTCGCCTTCGGTATCTGCTTGACGATCAAGATCGCCGCAATGCACGCGCGTCCACCATTTTCCTTCGGGGCATTAATGGTGAGCTTGTGGTCGGTAAGACCGGAAATGCGCAAGATGTTCTGTCCGAAAATCGGGGTCAGATTGCGCGACGCACCCCAAGTTGCGCTGCTGTTCGCAATTCCCTCGCCGTTTGCATCGGCCGAATACTTGACGCCGTTAACCTCCTTGGCGCAGAACTTCACGTTCGCGGTATCAGTGGCGCAGATGATGAGCACATCGTAGAGACCGAACGGCACATCCGCATTGAACGTCATCGTGCCGCCATCGTCAAGATAGCCCCTGAGGAACGGAGTCGTCGCGGTTCCCCAAGAATAATTCGCCTTGTTGTTGCTCCAAGTGAACGGCATCGTATCCGCAAGCACGGTATTGCCGTCCGCTCCAAACATCTTGGCATCCGTCTTACCGCTATTGTTGTTCGTGTTGTTCCAGCACTTGCCGTAAAGCGTCATGCCAGGAATCTGCGACTCGGCATTATCAGCCAACTGACCAGAGCCAGAGCCGAAGTTAATCGCCATACCGCTACCGCCCTTAAGCCAGCCATAGTCAAGCGTGGCAACCGCGTCAAAATTGTATTTCGCGAAGTCAACCGGAGCCGCCGGACCGAGGAGATTGAGAGCGCCATCGTAAATGACTTCGATCGAACCGCCGTTGAACTCATCGTCAAAAGTCAGCGTCTTTGCGCCCGAACCGAGAATCGTCAATTTAACCTTATCACTTGGTCCAACATCGGCGAGCGCGGGGAGCGCATTGATGGCAGAGGTCGTAATATTGTCGCCCGAGATCTCGGCTGGAATGTAATCAAGCTTTGCCTTGACAAGAATAACCGCTCCAATACCGGCGCGAGTGGCGTTGCTCTCACCAGGATTGCCCTTGATCTCCAGCGTGGAGCCAGTAACACCATAAATGCGAATCACGTTCTTGCCGGTCTCAAGCGCATTTTGCGGAACGCCCCAATTGGACGAGCCCTTGACAACTTCGCCGTTGGAGAATGTATAATTCTGCCCGTTGATCTTGACTGGCTTAAAGCCCGAACCATTGTCGCTCGACGAAACGACGATGACATCATACGCTTCAAACGGAATGTCCGTGAACTTCACCGTTGCGCCATCTCCACCATCATCCAAATAGCCCTTGAGGAGCTGCGAGGTCGCGCCATCACGATGCCAAGTATTCTTCGAAGACCAAGTAACCTTGGCCGATGCGCCTGTCGCCTCACCCTTCGTCACATTGTACGCGTTAACCGTCTGAGGATTCGACTGCGTAGCCGTATCCGTATCATTATAATAGGCCTCGCCAGGCGTTACGACGCCCGCAACCGTCTCGGACGAACCCGCCGCAATCTTACCATCATTTCCGCGGAAATTGACCGCCAGAATCTCCGTATTAGCTATCTCCTTACCGTAAAGCAAGGCGATAGGCGAAAATCCAGAACCATTATTGACCAAAAGGAAGCGTCCATCGGCATTGTTGCTCGCCGCATAACGAATAGTGGTTATTTCCGAACCATCCGCCTTGAGCCACTTGATGGTCGCCTGCGTGCCAACCGTCAGCACGCACCCTTCGGGGAAGTTGTAGGTAAGTTTGGTAGGATTGTTGCCACCAGCGGCAGGAATGGTTCCGCCGCTAACAAAATCTTCGGAGACCGTCTTCTTTCCATCAACAATGATGGCGATGCGCGTCGGACGATTATTGCCATCGCTACCTGATGGTGACTGCGCAATCTCAAGCTTCGTCACTTCGACCTTGGTTCCGGCTGGAGCCGCAGCGGTCTCTGGAAGCTTGATGGCATTCAAATTGTTGTTATAATTGCAGTTGCCGCCCCAACCACTCGCAGTTCCCTGAGAATAGACGCAGTATTTGCGTTCCGGGAAC
>CALCDB010000086.1 GCA_937901395.1 uncultured Verrucomicrobiota bacterium | reverse complement strand
CGGTTGCAGGTGAGTGCGCCCGACCATGGGAACAAGATTGTTTCGCTCGCCAAAGTTCACCAAGGCCTCGATCAATGCGAGCATCTCATCGATCATTCCAATCAGTTCCGCCTTTATGTGCAACCTTATATCCACCGCCACTTGATCGTTGCGACTACGCCCGGTATGAATCTTCTTTCCCAAATCGCCAAGCGTCTCCGTCAACATACGCTCAACCGCCATATGCACATCTTGATCGCTCTCATAGATAACGAACTTGCCCGATGCGATTAGCTTAAGAATCCGCTTCAGTTCCTTGCATACCTTGCGCGCTTCGTTTTGAGTTATGATGGGCTCCTTGAGTCCCTTCATTTCCGAAAGCATCAGCACATGCGCAGCCGTTCCCAAGCAATCCCACTTCGCCAATGCGAGATCCAATATTGGGTCGTCGCCAACTGTATATGATAACACGTCCTTATCTACCGTATTATCGGTTATGGTCTTTTTTGTCATATTTGCATGCCTCCTCATACGCTATGTTCAACAATGTATCGGCGCTCTCCAAAAGATCCTTAAGCTCGTCGAGCTCCATTTCACCCTTCGCGAGTTCATCAAGGAACTTGCGATACGCTTCCGCCGCCGCCTTGAGCGCCGCTCCCTTCCCTCCACCGAATACCGGCATCTCCTTCGCCTTGAAGAAGGCCACGATGCGAATGCTGGGATCGATCGCGGCGTATTCAAGCGCCTCGCGAAACGAAAGCGACTTGAACTTACCCACGAAGGTAAGATCGTATTGCGGTGGATAGAGATAGAGGCGTGATGCGAAGGTAAGCACGTCGCGCCGAAATGCGGTTCCGGGCTTGATTATCTTCTGCATCATCTTGACGCCTTCTTCATCATCGCCCTTGCCAAGCCAAAACCATTCCTCGCGACGCATTCGCGCTTCCTCGATCCGCAATTCCGGATCCGCCAATCGAAACCGATCTATCGCCTCGTCATCGGAAATATCCTCCCCTTTGACATATCGGAAAAATCCCTTGATTACATCAAGCTTGAAGCGATACAGATCGACGTATCCCGGCGATGGCAGATAAATACGCGTCACTACATGTTCGCCATTCGTCACCACGCTGGTAATTACATCCGTTCTATTGGTACGAACGCTTCCTATCGTGATCACGATTCCCGGCGTCGATTGCCTTTCCGCCTTTATGGCAAGCCCGCTATACAATGTGCTTACGGCATCATCCGCGAATTTCGCTACCGGCAGCTGAAATTCATTGCGCATATCTTCGGGACACGACGCATGCACTTGAATAAGCCCATCCGCCCTCGTGATTATCGGCGAATTGAATCGTTCAATCAATTCGGCGCGAGTGATGGCCAACATCAATATGGAAGCGAATATCGTCATTAGCGTATTTTAATTAACAGAATCAAAAGAATCGGCATTACGATTAATTGAAGCAAGACGAATCGCATCAGCACTTGCGCGTTTGACCAACCCAGATTCTTCTTGCAATGATCATGAAGAGGAAAACGTATCCTACGAATCATATTATCCTCATCAATATTCAACCCGCACTT
>CALCDB010000085.1 GCA_937901395.1 uncultured Verrucomicrobiota bacterium | reverse complement strand
TTCGAGAAGTTGGATCTACGCATAGGCGTGGTGGAAAGCTGCGAGATCGTTCCGAAGAGCTCGAAGCTCCTGAAGTTCGTTCTGGACGCGGGTTCGCTCGGCAAGCGCACCATCTTTTCGGGTATTCGTCAGGCGTATCCCGAACCGGAGAAGTTGGTTGGTCGCCAAGTGGTATTCGTGGCCAATCTCGCGCCCCGTAAGATGTCGGTTGGCGTTTCCGAAGGCATGATTCTTTTCGCGGGCGAGCCAGGCGTGAATGGCGGCGCATTGGTGCCCACTGGCGATGCGGTCGGAGGAACGCCCGTAACCTAAAAATGAGCGCATTAGGCATAGTAGTGATAGCGATATGGGCGCTTGCGGCGGCGGCGTTCATCGGTTGCGTAATCAGCGCGGCTGGCGATGTTACCTACGTAACGCTTGCGGATGGGCGCAAGCAAGCGCGTTCAATACCCACGCTATTCAAGCTGCTATTGCCGTTCGCCCCGAACTTTCACGCGTTGGTATCCCAGCCGATCTTCAGATCGTCGGTGGTTTCCGCCGATCGTCTGCTGGTGCAAGGCGGATTGGAGGGGCTCATCAGCGGCGAGGAATTCGTGGCGCTCAAGTTGATGCTGTTTTGGATTTTCCCCGACTTCTGGTTGGGGCGGGCGATTAAGCGGCGGCATCTTTCGATTCAGCGTTCATTGCCGTTCGTATTGGATCTGCTCACGCTTTCGGTCGAGGCGGGAATGGACTTCATCGGCGCCTTGCAGCGCAATTGCAAGTCGCGCAAATTGGATGCATTGAACGAAGAGCTTTTGCGCATGACGAAGGAGATACAGGTTGGCTCTTCGCGCAAGGAAGCGCTTCGCAATATGGCGCTTCGCGTGGGGCAGAGCGATCTCAAGTCGGTAGCGTATGCGCTCATTCAGGCGGACGAGCTCGGCGTTTCGATTGGCGCGATCTTGCGCATCCAGTCGGACCAGCTTCGTTCGCGGCGTTTCGACCGTGCGGAGAAGTTGGCGGCGGAAGCGCCCGTGAAGATGTTGGGCCCGTTGATGTTGTGCATCTTTCCCGCGGTATTCATCATTCTGCTCGGCCCCGTGTTGAGTCAGGCAATGAAAGGAATATTCTAATGGCGAAGCATCCGGAATTGCTGATTGTCAATGGCGAGCTAAAGGGGCGGCGCTTCTCGCTCGATGGCAACAATGCGAAGAAGTTGCGCTTGGGGCGCTCTTCGATGAACGATATCCACATTCCCGATGAACAGCTTTCTCGCAACCATTGTCTATTCGAGGCGAATGACGAGGGCGGAATTCAGGTAATCGACCTCTCCAGCGCGAATGGGACGATCGTCAATGGCGAGGTAATCGGCAAGGAGCCGCTCAAACTCTCGATTGGCGATCGCATCGAAGTTGGCGCAACGGCGATCGAGGTAGTTGGCGAGGGCATGGCGGCAATGCCGCGCAAGGTGGACTTGGGGCTGGGCGAAAGCGCGGCGAAGCCATCGGAACCCAAGGCGAAGGGACGATCCAAACTCGCGAACATACTTTGGCTGGTGGCGGTGTTGATGGTCGTGGGGGCGATTTGCCTGCTGTTGCTGTTGCCTTCGCCCAAACCGGAGACCGCGCCGATAGTGGTGGTGGATAGTCGCAATGAGCTTCGCGAATTCTACTACGAGAAGGTGGAGGCCGATTCCAATGGCATCTATCGTTATGAGCTTATCCTAAGCAATGGCGTATTGAAGGTAGAGGTAGATGACGTTCCCAAGGATAATCGCCATTTCGTGAAAATGCAGACATTGGACGAGAAGGCGAGCGAGGAAATAGCGGCGCTATTATCGTATGAGGCATTGCGCGGCGTCGAGGGCGATTATGTCGGCGTCGAGGGCGATCCACCGCAACTCGAGAGTTGGATTCTCAAGGCGATATATGATAACGGCGCTTGCAAGGTAAGGGTAATCAACGCTCAAGAGCCCCAGCCGTTTCGCAAGCTGCGCGAGAAGCTGGAGACCTTCTCGAAGAATCAATTGGGGATATGGGCGGTGCAGCTTTCGCGGGAGAAGCTGATCGCCTTGGCGAAGGATTCCATCGTGCTTGGACGTTCCAAGTGGGAAGATCGTGATGCGCAATACGGCAATCTCTTCGGCTCGGTGGCGGCGTATCGCGAAGCGATATTCTACTTGGATACCGTGAACCCGAAACCGGAGTGCATCGTCGAGGCGCGCGAGGGAATGGAGCGTTCGACGAAGGAATTGGAGCATCGTTACAGCGAGCAGAATTTCTTGGTCGATCGGGCGATTAACTTGGGTCAGTGGGAAGACGCCGCCCGCGAACTCAAGGTGCTGATCGAGATGATTCCGGATCGCAACGACGAGCGCCATCGCAAGGCATCCGATAAGATGCTGGATGTGGAGAAGCGCATGAAGGGAGGCAAGTAAGATGAAACGTTCATTGCTGCTCGCGTTCGCATTCGCGCTCATGGCTGGCTTGGCGCCGGCGGAGGAGGCCATCTTCGGCGATACCGGTCTATTGCTGCTCAAGACCGATCCGCAAGATTGCGACATCATGATCAACGGCGTTTCGGTTGGGCGCACGCCGCGCCTCGTTACCGATCTCGATTGCAAGGGCAATTACAAGGTGAAGTTCCGCAAGGAGGGCTATCTCGATCAGACGATTTCCGTTAGCTTCGATGGACGCAAGCCGGTAGTTCGCGAAGAGAAGATGTTGCTCGCTTCGGGCACCATCGACGCGATGAGCGATCCCGCGGGCGCGGAAGTTTCGGTAAATGGCATCGCTCGCGGCAAGACCCCGATCAAGCTGACGGGCATCCCCAAGGGATTGGCGAGCATCGAATTCTCGATGGCCGGCTTCATTACCGAAAGGCGCGAGATAAAGATAGCGCCCAGCGACGAGCAAACCTTATCCATCTCGCTCAAGGCGTTGCCGGGAACGCTGCACTTATCCTCCATTCCCGAAGGCGCGCGCTTTTACGTGAATGGCGAGCCCAAGGGGAAGGGTCCATTGGCGCTTGCGGGGCTTCAGCCTGGCGAATACGAGGTTCGCGTCGAGCTCGATGGCTATGCCGCGCTTTCTCGCAAGGTAGTGCTTGGCAATGGGGAGTCGGCCAATGAGGAGTTCAAGCTATCAAGCATGATGGGCGGGCTCGATATTCGCACGTCTCCAGCCGGCGCGCAAATCGAATTGGATGGCGTGGTAATCGGCACCACGAAGGAGATTAGCGAAGATTCCGAATTCAGCGCCGTCTTTCCCGTGACCAATCTGCTTGAGGGCGAGCATCGGCTCGTAGTAAGAAAAGATGGCTACGCCGAAGCCGTGAGACGGCCCAATATCAAGAACTCGAAGATTTCGCGCCACAACATCAGAATGAAACGAGTGTTCATTCCGGATGTCGAGGTAACGACTTCTCACGGAACCTATAGGGGCATACTCAAGGCGAACACCTCGACAGCGGTGATCATCGAAGTGAAGTTGGGCATCGAACAAAGCTTCCCGCGCAGCGAAATTCGCAAGATCAATTTTCTCAATGCCGCGCCATGAAGAAGCGTCTTGATCTGCTGTTGGTGGAAAGGCGATTGACTGATTCGCGTTCGCGTGCGCAAGCTCTGATAATGGAAGGCAAGGTTCGGGTAGCCGGGCAAGTGGAAACGAAGGCCTCGCGCTCGCTTGACGAAGATGCGGAGATCGAAGTGGAAGCGCCGCCGCGTTTCGTTTCGCGCGGGGGCGAGAAGCTCGAGGGCGCCTTTCGGCTTTGGGGCGATACGCTTAGCGCGGAGAACAAGGTTTGCATCGACGTAGGCAGCTCAACGGGCGGCTTTACGGATTGTCTCTTGCAGCATGGCGCGGAATATGTGATGGCGGTGGATGTTGGCACCAATCAACTCGCCTACAAGTTGCGCACCGATCCGCGCGTATGGGTGCGCGAAAATTACAATGCGCGCTTCATGCAGCTCGCCGACTTGCCCCGTCAGCCGCTATTGGCGGTTACCGACGTATCGTTCATCTCGTTGCGCCTGATACTGCCGCCGATCGCGAGCGTATTGGAGAAGGGCGGCGAGATCGTGGCGCTCATCAAGCCGCAGTTCGAAGTCGGCAAGGGCAATGCGCCCGGCGGTCTCGTGAGAGACGAGCGCTTGCGGCTGGAGGCGCGCGACCAAATCGTGCAGTTCGCCACCGCCGAATTGAAGCTTGAATTGCTGGGTCTCGCGGAATCGCCGATTCGCGGACGCGAGATGGGAAATATCGAATATCTTTCATACTGGAGGAAATAATCATGATAGCGAAATTATTACTTGATAAGAAGCGCGAGGGCTATGCGCTGGGCAGCGCGGAGATTCGCGAATTCATCGATGGCTTCACCAAGGGAGAGATTCCCGATTACCAAATGAGCGCGATGGCGATGGCGATATGCTGCAGGGGAATGAACGAGCGCGAGACCGCCGATTTGACGGACGCGATGATGCGCTCCGGGCGGTGCCTTTCTTGGGATATGGTAACCGCCGACAAGCACTCCACTGGCGGCGTTGGCGACAAGCTCTCGCTGATCATCCAGCCGCTCGCATCCGCTTGCGGAGTATACGTGCCCTCGCTTACCGGGCGCGGACTCGGCATCACTGGCGGAACGGCGGATAAGCTCGAGACCATTCCCGGCTATTCATGTTCGCAGACGCTGGAGCGCTTTCAGCAGATCGTGAAGGAGGCGGGCGTGGCGATGGCCGTGCAGACCGATGAGATAACGCCGGCGGATAAGAAGCTCTACGCGTTGCGCGATGTGACGGGAACCGTGGCGTCGATACCATTGATCGTTGGCTCCATACTTTCCAAGAAATTGGCGGAGGGCTCTGGCACTTTGGTGTTCGACGTGAAGTGCGGCAAGGGCGCGTTCATGAAGACGCGCGAGGCGGCGCTCGAACTCGCCAATGCGCTCGTTTCCGGCGCGAAGGCGGCGGGACGCAAGGCGGCGGCCTTGGTTACGAATATGGATGCGCCCTTGGGGTTCGCGGTTGGCAACGCCAACGAGGTGAAGGAGGCGATCGCGATTCTGAGCCCCGCCACGCCCGACCGCGCCAAGTATGCGCGCATCGCCGAGCTGTGCATCGAATTCTCCGCCTTGATGGTATCGCTCGCCAAGGAAATGCCGCTTGAAGAAGCGCGCGATCTCTGCCGCGCGAAATTGGCGGATGGTTCGGCGCTCGCTCGCTTCGAGGCGATGGTGGCGGCGCATGGCGGAAGCATGAGCGCCTTCGCCGATGTGCTTAAGCGGCCGACCTTCAAGTTCACCATCCAGGCGATGAAGTCGGGCTACGTTTCCGCAATCGACGCCGAGCGAGTCGGCAGAGTGGGGCTCGCGCTTGGCGCGGGACGCGTTCAGGCCGGCGATCGCATCGATCCGCTCGCGGGCATCACGCTCGCGGTTTCGGTTGGCGATAAGGTAACTACGGGAACACCATTGGCTACGTTGGAAAAATCGTCCAACCCCGATGGACTTGAACAAGCGGCCGGCGAACTCTACAAGGCGTTCACGATCGAGAGCAATGGCGAGGCATCCGATGGGAGCGCGCTCATCCTGGAAAGGATAGTATGACGAAGCTGATGAACTCGCCTATGCACCGCAAGTCGTCGAAAGCGGCGATAAGGGCAATCAAGCGCGAATATGAATTGAAGCGGAATGAACTGAACTTAAGCAGCGCCCCGCAATTGAAGCGCGGCCCGTTGTTCTATGCGATAATCATATTGATCTTGATTCCGTTGGGCGCGGCGGTAATCGCATCGCTCGGCAAGGGCGTGCCAATCTGGGGAAAGGCGCAGGTCGATGCGAAACTCCTGCAGGCGAGAAAGTCCGTAGAGGCGATGGCGGTTGCGCTGGGACGCTTCAAGTATCATGTTGGCGCGTACCCTACCAAGGAGGAAGGCCTCGATATCCTCGTGAAACGCTCGGTGATCAAGCAGGGCTGGAATGGTCCGTATGTCTCAATAAAAAACAAGGATTGGGATGAACCGTACCAAAGCACGATCGTGAAGGATCCATGGGGGGAGGACTACGTATACCTCGCGCCGACCGCGGAGCGCACGGAGATTGCGCTATATTCAAAGGGACCCGACCGACAGGCGGGTACGGCGGACGATATAGTGGCTACGAAGGAGATGTTTGAGCGTCCATTCAAGGATACTTCATGGGCGAAGACATGGGCGCCGTATCATCTTAGGGGAATCGTGGTGGCGCCCGACGAGGGGGCGAAGGCGCGCATAGAGAAAGAGATGCAGCAGTATAGAGAAGCGCAAAAGCAATAGGTGAATTGATGGCAGTTTTGCGTTGATAACTTTCGTTTGAAATGGTATA
>CALCDB010000084.1 GCA_937901395.1 uncultured Verrucomicrobiota bacterium | reverse complement strand
GTCGCTCCGGTCGACGCCAAGACGAGCCTTCATCGAGAACTTCCCGGGGCCCATCACCTCGCAGCCGACCTCCAGCATGCGCCGAAGGACGTCGGGCGTCCGCAGGATGCCGCTGCCGCGTCCCTTGTTCCGCACCATCGGATAGGGACACCCGCAGTTGAGGTCCGCCGTATCATAACCCGCGGCCTTCACCTTCTCCAAACAGGTCCGCAACGCCTCCGGATCCTTGCCGATGAACTGCGGCGTTATCTTCAGCCCCGTCTCATCGTGCGCATCCTTAATGCCCGCCAATTCGCGATCCTTTAGCGGATCCACGCCGGGCAATGCGCTTATGAATGGCGTTATCGCCTCTGTGAAGCCCGCCTCCAAAAGCGCGCGTGCAAACACTTTTCTGAATGTGCGTATCGTTACGCCTCTTAGTGGAGCTAAGATCACCCTTCCTCCTGCAAGCGCTCGCTCAGCGACGTACGCCTTTCCCTTACCGTGTTCGTCTTAATCGCTTGATCAATCGCATACGGAACGCCCATCAGCAGCACCAATTTCTTTCCCCTCGTGATTGCCGTGTATAGCAAATTGCGCTGTAGCATCACATAGTGCTGAGTATGCATTATCACGATTACCGCCGGATATTCGCTTCCCTGCGACTTGTGTATCGTCATCGCGTACGCCAATACGAGCTCGTCCAAATCGCCCGTCTCGTACTTTACCGGCCGCCCATCGAAATTTACTATCATCGAGCGATCATCGCCGTTCACCGCCTTGATGAACCCAACATCCCCATTATACACATCCTTATCATAGTTGTTCCTCAATTGCATAACCCTATCCCCTACCCTGAATATCGTCCCTCCGCGAATTATCGCCTCCCCGGTCGGGTTGAGAGTCTTCTGCAATTCCACGTTGAGATTATCGGTGCCCAGCAAATTCCTCCGCATTGGAACTAACACCTGCACATCTGCCAATGGATCCAAGCCGAACTTATTGGGTATGCGCGTCGTCATGAATTCAATCGCCCGCTTCACGCACATTTCCGGCTCTTCGCAACGCATGAAATAGAAGTCCGTATCGCCATGCCGAATTTCCAATGGCTCGCCCGCATTCACATGATGCGCGTTCTTCACAATCAAGCCGGATGAATCTTGACGAAAGATCAACTCCAATCTTGTCGATGGAACTCTACCGCTTTTGATCAAATCGCCCAACACCGAACCCGCCCCGACTGATGGCAGCTGGTCGGTATCGCCTACCCATACTACCATCGCCGTATCGGGCAACGCCAAAAGCAAATCTGCCGCCAACTTTATGTCAATCATCGAGGTCTCGTCGAAGATGAAGATGTCGCCCTCCAACCGATTCTCCTCATCGAAGGTAAAGTGATTGGTTACCGGATTCCACTTTAATAGCCGATGTATCGTCTGCGCCGCCGCCCCTACCGATTCCGTCATCCTCTTCGCGGCTCTGCCAGTAGGCGCGGCGAGGATGGTCGTCAAGTTCTTCGCCGCGAAGATTTCGACCAACGCCCGTATTATCGTCGTCTTGCCTACGCCTGGTCCGCCTGTGATGATCGAGAACTTGCTCTTGAGCGATTGCTCCAACGCCGTCCATTGTTGCGCCGCCAATTCGAAACCCGCGCGCCGTTGCCACCACTTGATCGCTCGCTCGACCGCTATATTTTCCGCGCTCCTCGGTGCGCGCAATATCGCCTTTATCCGTTCGGCTACGATCTTCTCCGCCCGCAGTACCGACTTTAGGTAAATCTTACCGCCTTCCGAAATCACCGCGCCATTCGCGATCTCGCCTTTCAATGCCTCCGCCAATATCTCGATCGATATCCCCGTCAATTCGTTCGCCCTTACCAATAGCTCATTGTCCATCGTCCAACAATGCCCGCCAATCTCCGCCTCGGTCTCTAATGTATACGTGATCGACGCTCTCGCCCGCAACGGCGAATCTTTGGGGATGCCAACATTCAATGCTATCTTGTCCGCCGTGGTAAAGCCTATCCCCCAGATGTCCCTGCAAAGCCGATATGGATCAGCCTTGATTATCGCGATGGCATCTGGCCCATACCGCTTCACGATCTTCGTCATCTTCGTGATGGAAATTCCATACGTCTGCCCGAAGATCATATTCTCCCGCATCGTTTCGTTGTTTACCCAACTCTCGCGAATCTGACGAATCTTCGCCGCCCCCAACTTCGGAACTTCCCTCAGTCGCGCCGATTGATGCGATAATACTTTCATCGTCTCCTCGCCGAAAGTATCCACGATCCGCTTGGCGAGCACTGGTCCCACACCCTTGATTATCCCGCTCGCCAAATACTTCTCAATTCCCTTGAGCGAACGCGGCGCCACGCAAGTAAGCGACTCCGCCTTGAATTGCCTCCCATGCACCTTATCGGTAATCCACTCTCCTATCGCCTTTACTTCCTCGCCTTCCCATACTGCTTGCGCCTTGCCTACGATCGTTATTTCCGGATTCCTCGCCAACTCGAATTCACTCGGTATTTCCACATGCAAAACGGTATAGCCGTTTTCCTCGTTGTGGAATACGACGCTCTTTATCGTGCCCTCTATCGTCTCACTCATATTTCGCCATGATCTCGTTTATTTCCGCCAGCGAACGAACCTGGTTTAGTCGCGCCCTCAATGCCGCCGCGCCTGGCTTGCCATTGAAGTAACGAAAGAGATGCACATGCATCTTCACCGATACGAATGCATCAAGACTCGGCAAATGCGCTTTTGGATACCGCCTTACCATCTGCTCGTGATATTGTATTAGATATTCCAAATGCCTGCGCGGCAAGCTTAGCGGCGCTTCCGCATTCTCGCCCTTGAGCTGCGAAAAGATATATGGCCTGTTCAACGCCGCCCTGCCGATCATTACGCCCTTTACTCCGGTTGCCGCCATCGCCTTCAAGCTCTTCGAATCGCACACCGAGCCATTCCCGATTACTGGCAGCTTCGCCCGCTCCGCTACCTCCGCCAATCTTTCCAACCCAACCTCGCCGCCATGCATCTGCGAAGTGTAACGAGCGTGCACGATCAGTTTCTTCGCTCCCGCCTGATATGCTGCGTCCGCGATCTCGAAGATGTTCGTCTTTTGCGGATGCGGACCCAATCTCGTCTTCAAGCTTACTGGCGAATTTGTCGCGCCGACCATTATCTTCAATATCCTATATATTAGTTCCGGCTTTTCCATCAGCTTCGCCCCGGCTCCTTCGCGCGTCACCTTGCTCATCGGACACCCCGCGTTGAGATTGACCTCCTCAAAATATGTCGGTAGTCCTTCCATCGCCTTTGCGAAATCTTCCTCCTTCGCTCCGAATAATTGCAGCCCCAACTTCCCTTCGCCTTCCATCCTATCCATCATCTGACGGGTCGGCGCGTTGCCATGCGCCAATCCCGCGGCCGACACCATCTCGGTATACGCAAAATCCGCCCCGCCTTCCGCACATAGTCGCCTGAATGGCGCGTCCGTGAAACCGGCTAACGGTGCGAGCTCTAATTTCATTTCTCCGCCGACTCTGAAGGCGTCGTCAAAAATGGATCGGAATATGGCGCCCGATCATCCATCCTCGCGAAGGATACGTAGCTCGGCGCCCCCCATTGCGTTCCTGGGTTCCTGCCGAACACCGCTATATCCACTCTATTCGTTGGCGACATTCCCGTGCGGTCGATCTTCACTCTCGCCTTGTCGGCCGCGAATTGATCGATCTCTACCTTTATCCCCGCGCCATGCGTCTGCACGAATTTGTATTCCTTCGCGCCCTTCGCCTGAATCACGAACTCGCGCTGAATTTCATCCGCCCTCAATACGTATGCCCACGCGAATGCGCTCATGTACGTAAGCTCTGGCCAAGACGGTTGCTTCTCTATCTTCGGCGTGGTTACCGAAATTACCGCCAATGGCGGAATCTCGTTGATCGTCATCGCCGCCGCTTGCGCCTTGAGTCGCGCCAACTCTACCCCATTCGCCGGCAATGCGGTAGGATGCGCCTTCGCGCTTAGATATTCCGTCTCGTTCGTCACCCCGGAAAGCGACTTCCTGATCAATGTCATGATCGTCGGCGCCAACAATCCGCGCCGTATGAGTTCGCCCTTGACCGAACTCTTGAATGAACGCGATGCCTCCAACGCCGCCCGCAGATATGGCTGATCCGAATAGCTCCTACCTGTCGTCACCAACCAATACGGCATGATCGACGCGAATACGTCTCCATTCGTCCCCACGGGTTGCACATCATCGCACGCCGGAAATACCCATATCTGATTCGCTAAATACATGCGCGAAAACATCTTCATGAACCTGCAGTCCGTAGTCATCGCGCTTCGTGGCAACGACCGCCAGTATGGTCCGCTCGTATATGCGCGCGAACAATTCCCAAATACCGGATTCATCAATTTTCTTTAACTTATCTTTTCCTGGATCCCAAGAGTTCCATTCACCAATCACGCTAACATCACTTGCACCTGGTGCATATAAACGGAAAACTACGCCCTTTTTTCTCTTCTCAGTTACAAAGTGCGCACCAAAATATTTAAAGCCATTAATGCATTGGCCCATTAGATAGTCATATAGTAATCCATACGCCATACTAAAATTATAGAATATTTAATGTTTTATTGCTAAATGTTTAGTTTCTAACTAAAATTAAACCGGTTAGGAGAATAAAAGATATGGCAAAAGTAATGGCAGTTAATGCAGGTAGTAGTTCTCTAAAATTTAAGCTTTTTGAAATGCCGGAAGAAAAAG
>CALCDB010000083.1 GCA_937901395.1 uncultured Verrucomicrobiota bacterium | reverse complement strand
TTCCGCTCGGCTACACATTCAAAAATTCGCTCAAGACTGATCGCGAATCGTCGCGATGTATTGACGAATCGACGCTGCAGAAGGCGATCTACTGGTTCCCAGGAACAACGACGGACAAGTGCGCTGTGCGCGTCACGGATGAAAACGGATGGTATGGAGCTGCGCCATCATCCGAAGGCGCAAGCGTCTATGGAAACTGGCTCTCGAACCCCCGTGGCATTGCGTCGCGGCTCGGGCTTTGGTGCGTGCACGCGAGCAACGCTCCGACGTATGCGGCTGCGGACCACTGGGGGTCTCGCCTGTCTTTCGCGCCTTCAATCGCGACGGGCGAAGCCCAAAGCGATTAAGATGATTTTACGAAGCAAAAACGAGGATTAAGAACCGAATATACGAATGATGAACTGGCTCTCGAACAACCGTGGCAATGCGTCGCAGCTCGGGCTTTGGTGCGTGAACGCGAACAACGCTCCGACGAATGCGAATGCGGACAACTGGGGGTCTCGCCTGATGCCGCAAATGCGGAATCTGCTTCGTAAATGCTTCATCGTTCTCAATCATAAACCCATTACAGACGCTTTCGGTCTTGTCCGCCTTTTGGCGGAGCGCGTGGGTCAATATCCGCTTATAAGGTGCGGCTTAGTAGCCATGTCGAAAGGCATCGGTAGAACGGACGCAATGCGGAAAAGACAGGAGGCGCTATGCTAAGAGAGCGCCACACTTGGAATAAAATCATCGACATCGAGAATTGCCGCCAGGCCGTTCTCGAAGAGGCGAAGACACCGCGCTGTTTGCGCAAGGGCATATCGGTCGAGCTTCGCGGAAACACGGACAGATTCGCGAATGAAGTCAAAGAGAGGTTGGCGGACGGCTTCATCCCGCATCCATACGTCGAGTTCGATATTTGCGAATACGGAAAGACTCGCCATATCGAAGCCCCGGACATTCAGGATGCAATGTGCCACCGCGCCACTTCGCGCATCATGGAGCCGCTTGTCTATAAGCGGATGGTTCCAACTTCGTATTGCCCCGTCGAAGGGCGCGGCGGGCTTAAATTGGCGAGAGACTTGCGTAGAAAGATTCATAGATGTGATGAGACGTGCAGGATTCACAACCTAAAGCACCGTCAGCCGTGGAGGACTTGGATTCTCAAGAGCGACATCTATCACTACTATCCATCCATTACATTCAATGTCGCGATCGAGGCGATGCTTAAGATATTCGACGAGGCGGAAATCACAAATTACCTTACTGCATCGCTACAGCTTCGTGATGGGCTTCCGATTGGAGCTGGCTTTTCGTCGATGATCGCGAATGCAATCCTAATGCAAATTGATTGGCTCATTGTCGGCAATAAGAATGTTCGCGGATATGCGAGATATATGGACGACATGGTGGCGGTATTGCGGTCGAAAAAGGCGGCAGGCGATTTGCATGAAGAGATGGAGGATGCGCTTGGGCAGATCGGGCTTACGACGGCGAACAAGTGGAGCAAGTTTCCGGCGGATCACCACGCGGTAGAGATTGGCGGATGGCGAATTTCGCATAAAGGAATCTACCCGTCGGGGAACGTCGAAAGGCATCTGCGTCGGATGCTCCGTGGGAAAATGGACAATTTAAGCCACGCTCGTAAAGCGGCTCTCGCCTCGCTTTATGGGTATGTCAAAAACGGCGATTCACTTACACTCAAGAGGTTATGGAAGGATAAAAATGCAGACAGTTATGTTTTTTCATAAGTCGGACTATCCGACCGGAAAGTTGAAGAATGCCGAGCGATACACATGCTCGGTGGACGGCAATATGCTCATTGGCGTTGCGCTCATCGGAGAGCTCACGCAGGCGGAAGACGAGAATATGTGGCGGGCGAATCGGTCAGAGGTCTCCCTTTGCCAGCCCGCAACAGCAGATGTCGCGATTCTTGCGTTCGGGCAGGCGGCGGCAGAGATTGGATATGAGGTTGACGAGGCCTATATTCGGACGATGTTCGCAAATGAGAACGATGTCACGGAAGCCGACAAGGACGCCGCCCTACGCGGCTTTGGAGTGGAGGTAAACTAATGACGAAAGCAGAGTTTGAAAATCGCGTCAATAACGCGAAAACCGAAACCCACGATGCCCTCGCGCTCGTGTTTGGCGAACTTAATCACGGACAGCAGCAGAAGATGCTGAAGAACGCCGATGTGGTTGCCGTGCTGAAACGCTATGGTGTAATTGAATAAAAGGATAACCCATGCCCACAAAGGAATCAGATTATCTCGATGAGAAGACGATTGACGGGCTCAATGCCGAAGAGCCGTCCACGCGAGCATTGGCTGAGGGGATTAAACTCATCCTCCGTAAGCTATGGAGCCGCGAGGATCTCGAGGAACTTATAGATAAGCGGCATAAGCAACTCTGCGAGAATTGCCCGATGCGCTCGCAGCCAGCGCCAGTCGTCCAACAGGACAACGAGCCGGAGACGCTGACGCGCCGCCATGTGATTATTGAAATCATCAAGTCGCCATGGTTCTTGATCGTCGTCGCCACGATTTGCGCGTTCATTTCGTTTAAATATGGATTTTCAGTGCCGCCCACAGGCGGTATTCAATAAAAATAAAAGAAAGGATAATAGAATGGACATATCAACATTAATCAAAAAACTGGACATCTCGAAGATTAAGATGTTCATCCTCGCGATATTCGATCGCGAAGCATTGCTGGATTATCTCTACCAGAAAGCCAATAGCGCAATCAATATGTTGCTTGAAGCCAATGCGGACACCGTAATGGAGATTCGCGGAAAACTTTACCGCATATCATGCTATTGCCAAAAGTATTACGATTACTGTCCCGCGCCGTGGCAGAAATACGCGAATGCTATTAACCAACTGATTTACAAGATTTGGTTCGCCACCGACGACAATAAGTTAGTCACCGAAGAGACCAAAGAAATCATCAAAGAGGCTCAAATTGCATACTCGGTCTGGATGGCCGATTAAATAACAAGAAAGGAAAAACAACAATGAAAGTTAGTGAAATTAAAACCAAGGTCGCGGCGAAGGTCGCGAAGGGCAAGGCGAAGGTCGCGAAAAAATGCGGTCGCGCAGGTAAGAAATGCGCGGGCATCATCATCGCCTGTCTCTTGTCGCTTACAATGATTGGCTGCCAGAACCCCGCGCAACGCGCTCAAACCGCCGAAACGAATATCTATGTATATGAGGGTGCGACCGTCAACTTCGGCTCTGATTTTGTGTCTCTCGCCCAGTCCAACGAAACGGGCGGTAATGATGCAGGACAGGTCGCCTCGCCAACCAACGACATCAAGCCCGACATAAATGTAACCGTGCCTGTCAACAAGGCCAATACTGGCACTACCTCAAGTGCCGTAGGAGCCGCCGAAAAGCTGCTCAATAAGGGCGTAGACGCGCTAACCGATTCGTCTTCGACGGATATTGCGGATTGCCCCGATGGCAGTTGCACGCCTCCAGATTCCGCCTGCACGGATGGCAGTTGCACGCCGCCAGATTTGGAAGATTAAATAAAAAGAGAGGATTTTCAACCATGTCGTGGACACAAGCACAACTTGACGTATGCAAACAAGCGTTCTATATTCTTCGACAAGATATTGGCATCCCCACTCCAGAGACGGCCGATAGCGACAATTCGATTGAATGGACCAAATGCAAACTCGCCTACGAGTCGGCGCGCCAAGAAGTGCTTTCCCGACATGATTGGGTATTCGCGCGCGTCGAGACTAATAGGACGGATATATCACAATGGCCTGGCGACATTAAAAACGCCTTAATCTACTGCCTCGCAAGTGAGCTCGCAATTCCAATCGCCGGGCGTCTTGTCGACCTTAAGGCAATTAAGGCAATTTACGATGAGAAGCTGCAAAGTGCGATACTGCACGACCTTGAAGACGAGGATGCATCGATTACTGACACCCTTCATCGCGAGGTGCTTGCTTTCTTGAGATCGACTTACAATTCCGACATCCCCCCGCGATCCGTCAGATGTTTAACTGGTAAAATTGACGATCTTAAAGATATGGCGCGCAAGGAGGTGCTCGGCTCCTACGATTGGAGCTTTGCACAGGCCGATGCGTTTTATGTTTCGGCGGGCGACCCCATTCCGGATCCGTGCTATCCCTATCACGCAACGCTGCCTTTTGACGCCATTAAGTTATCCTCGGTCTACGATTTCACCGGGCGAATCGGCGAATGGAAACTCCGCGGATGCGATATTCATGCGCGCGAACCAATCGGCAGAATCGTTTATATTTCTGATGTTCAGGATCTCGGCCGTTGGAGCCCCAAGGCCTATCGTGCGTTCATACTCCGCATCGTAGCCGACGTCGTTAAAGCAATCGCGTCAAATCCCAAAAATCAACAATATCAAGAAGCATTGTATCGTGATGCGCTCGAGGATGCCAAGGCCGCCGATGCTTCATCCGCGAATACGCCCAGCGAGGCGTGGGGAGAACTTGATGGTGCGCCTTTGACTTTTCGTAAATAGGGAGGTCGACAATGTTATGGAGAATTTCTCAAAGAACTTTTAATGGAGGGCAGCTCGATCGCCGATTGATGGGGCGAACGGATTTAGTCAAATACTTCCAAGGCGCCTCCATGCTGCAGAATTTCATCGTCATGCGCCAGGGCTGTATCGCTAGGCGGCCGGGAACCAGGGTCATTCATGCTATTGACTATTCGGAATTTGCAAATGCAACCAACTTTAGACTAATCCCGTTCGCCTTCAGTAGAGATTGTGGATATGTCATTGTCTTGTTTGCCGCTGATAATGTTGTCGCGACGTGCTTAATATGCGATTCGTCCGGCGCGATGATAACTCGGCTCGCTGTTCCATACGAAGGGGCGACAATACGCGAAATTGAATATTGCCAAAGTGGCGATACTCTGTTTTTGGCTCACCGCGACTATCCTTTCGCTCATATAATTCATAAGGATATCAACGGCGCGCCAAACTTCTCCTATAGCGCCGTTGAATTTTCAACGCTTGACCATATCGCAATCCCCAATACTCCAACCATCAATAAAATTACCAAGAATGGTTTTACGGGAACGGGACCAAGCGTCAAAGTGGAATACTGTGCAACCGCGGTTAAGGATAGCGTTGAATCCAGGCAGTCCGCCACAGTTTCGCAGTCTTACTATTCACCCTGGACTGACGGCGCAACCATAACCCTCTCGATTAAGCCGTCCGCTCTCGCCGATGTTGACTCCTACTATGTCTACAAGCGTCGTAATGGTCGCAATTGGGGCTTTATCGGCAAGGTCGACAACGGACCATCCGAATTCTACGACGCTCCGGTCAAGTCTTTCACTACCGCCCCGAACTCTCAAACCTGCGGTACCGCGAATGACACGGTCGTTAAATTTGCGTCCAATGAACTGCAAGATCTTTCTTGTTCAATCTTTCATACCGCGAAAATCGACAACTGCTCCACCGGCGACGCTAATTATGGGCGCGTCATCTCCAATGGCCAGTGCACGCTCGCTTGGAATGAGCCTAAATCCATCGCCTCATTGCATCTTGGGCTTGGCTTCGCAATGCGCTGGGCGATCTACAACGGCAAATATCTTGGGCAATATATCCCATGCAAGATCAAGAAGATAGTGGCAACGTTCCATCTTGACGATGGTACGGAGAAGTCGGTCACGAATATTGTGCCATCGTCAGTTTGGGATGATACGATTAAGGTGGAGGGGACTAGCGTCTCCACGGTGAGCAATTCGCTAAAAAATTCATCTCCAGATGTGTGGCTTGACTTCGACCTTTACACGCCAGGACAGCTCGAAATCATTAAAAAGGTGAACAGCGTAGATATCAAAGCTTACACGGACGACGATCTAACCGTGCTCGCCTCGGGTAGGCTTGTCGTCCCTGAAACTCCGGGCTCCGACTACGCCACCATCGAGGGAGACCCCTTGGTTGTTCGCCGTATCTATATAACGACCTTGACCGTCAATACGCGCGACGCCATTCAGTTCGTCGACGATTATATCGATCCAGACCAATCCGTGACGCCTCCAAAATACGAGCCATTCTTTAATGAAGCCGGAAAATACCCCGGCTGCGTTACCCTGTATCAACAGCGTCTCGTCCTCGCGTCAACCCATGACCAACCATTCACCGTCTGGATGTCATGCATCGGCGATATCTATAATTTCAATGTTCACGACTCAATGCGAGAGGATGATGCCATTGAAATTACGTTGCCAGCGCTCAAATATCCGGATATTAACCACATGGCGGTAAACCGCGATTTGATTCTGTTTTGCGACAATGGCGAATGGATTATCTCACCGATCGCCGGCAACGCATTATCCTATGCTACTGCATCAACGAAAGTCGAATCGCAAATCGGCGGCTCTCGACTACATCAGCCAATCGTCGTTGGCAACGATATCCTTTTTGTAAATTCCACCGACGAAACCGTCGTCGCCACTAAATACGACTTCACTTCGGATGGCTACGGAACTCAAGATCTTTCCGTGCTTTCTCATGATATCTTTCGAGACAATCCCATCACTTCGCTTACTTACCAAAAAGATCCTGACTCCATTATCGTCGCCACTCTCGCAGACGGCTCTTTCGCTACCTTGACATATATGAAGGAGCATGAAGTAGTGGCTTGGAGCGTCCATCGCCTCCCCGATGGCGTTAATGCGCTAGCGGTCACAACCGACGGATCGATGACAAATGGCGTCACCAACACATTCCTCTTGGATGATAGTGGAAGATTGCTGCGCTTCACTCCAGTCCCGGAAATCGCCGATGATCCTCGGCAACTCGCATCCCTCGACTTCTTGAGCGAAGTTGATGTCGATACCATCGTTCCAGCCGGTAAGATTGCCGTTAGTCCGGCGGGGCAGGGCTTGCTTCCCGGGCAAACCGCTCCAGCCAATTCCATCGTCGGCACCGCCTTCGAGTCGACTCTTGTCACCGTGCGCCCAGAGCCGTCTCCGCAGGAGACCGTTCAGTTTGAGGTCAAAAATCCAACGCGGATCAATATTCGACTCCATAAGGCGTCATCATTTGCCGTCGGACAGTTCGGGATGCCACGCAATGCCGATAAGGCCATCGTGGTTGATTCGCTCTCCCATGGCGATGGCAAGTGGACGGTCTCAGGCTTGGACGCTTCTGCTAATATCACCGGTGGTAATGGGTGCGATGGACGAATCATCCTTTCGTGCAAGAGCCCATGGCCATTGACGGTACTCGCGCTTTTTGCAACTTATCAAGTGGAAAAAATGGATCAAAATTTGGAATGACAATTTTATTGAAATACAATGTTACGCTCGAACCGTCATCGCAAGATGACATCGACTATGTCGAGAACAACTTTCGCCTCGGCGATAGAATGGAGCACGAATCCATGGGCAATCGCTCAACGTCAATCGATATGTTTGAACAATGTTGGACGATTAAAATCAAGGGGAAAATCGTGGGCTATTGCGGTGTCGCGCTGTTCGCGGGCGATAGCCCGCTCGCCGAGCGTAGGATCCTTTGCTTTATGTCGTGCGAAAACGCGAATAAAGCTAAAGTCACGTTCGTGCGAGCAAGTCGCCTCGTGATGACCGAAATCGTCTCCAGGTCGCATCCATGGGTTCGCGAATTCCACTCTGCGCCCGACCAAGAGTATAGAGGTAGCGTTATTTGGCACGAGCGAACGCTTAAAATGCATTATCTTGGTAATATTGAGTTTAATAATTGCACTCTTCGGCATTATGTCGTCTTTAGAAAGGAGCTCGAAAAATGACAGGTCTCGCTATTGGCGCACTCGCCACAACTGCCGTCGGAACGGGGATCAACGTGTATTCCTCTTACATGCAGGGCGTCGCCGCCCAGGATATGGCCTTGCAACAATCCGCCGCCGAACTCGCACTCGCAAGCGCACAGGCCGCCGCCTTTGGCGCTCAAGCGGATGAATACGAACGACAGGCCGCCATCGAGGGAAAACTCGCAGGCGTCGATCAAATTCAAAGTGAACTTGAAAGAGAAAAGCGCTCCAAGGCGCTCGCCGCCGAAATCGGATCGACTTATGCACAGGCCGCCGGTAATGGAATCCTCGTCTCCTCGCAATCCCCTAACGACACTTTCTCCAAAGTCCTCGAAAATAGCGCAAACGAAGCCGCGTTCGATATTTCCATCGATCGCGATAATGCCGCCATGAACATCTGGCAGCGATCGGAGGCGGCTCGCAAACTGCAGTTCGCCGCAAGACAAGCCGCTGCTCAAGGCGCCAACCAGATATTGTCCGCAGAATTAAACTCGAATCTGGCTATCGCACAAGGCAAGAACGCCTTTAATTCGGGGGTAATATCCGCCGCAGGACAAACCATGTCCGGAATCGGCTCGCTCGCACTGAGCGGCGCCGTTGGATATAAACAGGGACTTTTCGATGGGCTCTTTTAACATCAACCTCCAATCTTTAACAATACTATGGGCATTATCAAAATAACTCCTCGTAATACCGCGCTTCAATCCGGACATTCGGTCGGGGCGGGGTCGGTTCATGTTCCAAATTTACCAACCAATGCCAATTCTGGCGAAATCGAAAAATGGCGCAGTACCGCCGGACTCGGACGGAACGTCGTCGACCTCGGCGATAAATTGATGAAGACGGCGGCTATACTTCAGGAAATCAAAACCGAGACGCAATTGGATGAGTTTGAAACCGATTTCCTCAAACGCTTGCACGAAATCAATATGAATCCCGAATCGGGATTTTTGACCAAGCGCATAGCAACGATTGCGGATGCCGACGCCCTCGCCAAGGATGCACCCAAGACTTATCAGGATCTTTTCAACGAAATGACAAAATCCCACGAGCTGACAGGCGTACGTAAAACCTGGGCGATGAACCGTGTCAATAGAATCATCGAAAGCGCCAATCTCCGTCTTGCCGATAGGGTTTCATCGGCTTGCAGACAACTCAATATCTCAAAGGCCGCCGAAAATGTCGAAGCTCGCCATGTCATCTGGAATGATGGAATGGACGATCCTCACGCCACCGAGGAATTACTCGACGCCGTGCGAAAATCGCTATACGCGCAAGGGTTCGACGATAATACCGTCGAACTGAAGTTTGGCGAAAAAGTCGAGAACTTGGCCGAGGAGTATGCGACGAGACGATTCTCAGAACTTCCAAGCGAGGCCGCCGTCGACGAAGAACTAAAGAAATTCGATGAAAATCCATCGGGGATTCTCGCCGGAAATAAGACTCTTGCAGATCAGTTTTCAACCCAACGCCCATTTTCGCAGGATGCCACCGACCGCCTCAAGGGGCGCCTTGAGCATCGCCGGCGCGAAATCCAAATGCGCGATCGGCGCATTGTCGACCAGGCGGCCAACGTCGGAATTATTGCCGTGGCTGAAATTCGAGATAAAAACGGCAATTATCCGCCAGGCCGCCTCGCCACTGTCGAATCTTCAATCGATGCCCTTGAGAAAATTAAATCAACATTGCCAGGCGATTGCGAAGCCGCCGCACGGGCGGCTACTCATATTTCCGAACTTAATTCTAAGGCGGACATGATCGCACAGCAGGAAATAATCGACGAGTACCTGCTCGAGCTCAAGACGAACCCCAAGGCGAAGATCTATAGCCCGGAGACGAAGAACGAGAAGGGCGAAATCTCGCCAGCGCAAAATGCCTACATCGGATCAGGACGCAAGGAGCGCCTCGCCCCGATGGTGCAGCAGATGGTGGACCAACAGCGCCAGGGCGGATCCGACGCACAGGCGAGGAAGGCGAACTTCGCCAACTGGAAGCTTAAGATGCTGGGTGGCGCGAAGAATCCCGGCGAGTATCACAACGAGATCTTCAAGGCCGCCGAAAAGGGCGAACTGACGCTTGACGAGTATGTGAAACTAAAAAATGAGTTCGACTCCTCTTGGGCGCAGGGATTTTCTTCCGGCACAAAAAGCCCAAAACAGATAACCGCCGAAGCCATGCTTGGGGTACTGAAGGAATTTTTCCCAAGCGATGATCTCGAGAGCAGTTTTATATGGAATGATAAGACAAGCGCATTGGAACTTAAAAAAGACGCTGAATATCCAGGCCTTGAATTTAAGACACGCGTCGATCCTACATCCGCTTCCGAGGCTGCGATGTGGGCCATAACCGCAAACCCATTTTCTTCCGTTCGCTATAGGGGCTATTCAGTAGAACCTCGTAAAATGGCACCCTCGGAAGTCGAGAAGATAATCAATGTCGCGACGGCCCTCTCGTTCTACGATGGGCAACAAATCGACTTCGATCCAATTACCGGCGGCGATGAGGACTTCTTTACCGGTAAAAAGATCAATACCGGCAAGGATGCTCCAAGGTTTAACGCGACAAACTACTTCAAACGGTATCTCGGTCGTCTCAAAGACCAATCAAAGGCGAAGGAAGCGGCAGAGTATGTCATGCAGCTCGTCGAGGCCGAACGCAATATTTCCGGATCGTTCACCGACTTGGAAGATAAGCGCCGAACGGCGATTGAAAAAGGCGCCAAGGGTGCAGAGAACATCGTCACAATCAGGAACCGCAAGACTGGCGAGGGCGTCACGACGAAGAAATGACTTTTTGAAAAGAGGAGACTAATATGACCGACGACATTCTTCATCAAGCCGGAACTGCCGCGAAAGCGACCGACCCGGAAAACCTCGAATCCGATATCCTCCATGCGCCGAACCTGCAGCAAGCCGCTGGGCGGGCGCTCGTCAATATCCCTACGAATGAGGATGACTACGATGCGCGAGTTCGAGCGAAAACCCTATCTGAAGCGCTTGGCAAGGCGATCGCAATCGCCAAGCGCGACTCCGGCAAGAACGATGGCGACACGCCGGAAGAGGCCGACCATAAGGATCGAGTCCAGGCGGATGCGATCGGAGCAATTCTTTCCGGGCGACATGATTACTACGGATCCATATGGAACGGGAGAAAGCCGTTCGCAACCGGTGCAGAGTATGCGCAACACATGCGAAATCTCGCCCTTAACGGCCCCTCGGTCGCATTGTCGGATGAGTTTAAGGAGTTTTATAAAGCCGACTACGAGACCCAATGTAGAATTGCCGAAGAAAAGGAACTTGGCGTCACCGATGTTCTGAAAGAATTATATCAAGATGCCACAGGCGCAATCCGCGCCACTCCTCATCTATCACGCCACGAAATGTCTTTCGCCGACGAGGAAACGCGCAACGCCTCGTACACGCTACAAGCTGGTAATGCCGGAGGCGGCCATAGCGTGCCCAAGGAGCGTTATGATGCCGCTGAAAAGAAAATACTGGAGTTCCGCGAACAACGCCGACGCGAGGAAATTCGCGCGCGTTATGAAGCTAAACTTAATCGCGAGAACGCTTGGAACGCGTTGACGACAATCCTGCCAACGCTTTCCGAAGATGCCCGACAATGCGCGAAAGCCATACTTGATTCGGATAATAACGCGCTACCTGTCAAATACTATGCGAAATTCAACGGGCTATCAGAGCGTGAGCGCAACCTGCTAATCCAAACGCGACAGCTTTCGGCCGATAAGATCGATAGTGGCTTTTGGAATACGATTGAAGATGCTTTGATTGGTGGCGTAAATATTACCGGCAACATCTTCACCGCTCCAATTCGTCAGGGCGCGAAATTTATTGCAATGGCGAAGAATGGCGCGAAGGAGCCAATCGAAGCTGGCATCGATGTGAATAATCTCGCCATCACAAGGCAGCTTCTCTGGCAAGCGACCGGCAATCCGTTCGCCGGTGGAGATCTCAAGACGGGACAACTCCCGCAGCTGCAATTTGAGCGCGTATGCGATGAGCACGGTGTCGTCGGCGAGGCCGTCATCGGCGCGATCTCGACGCTGCCCTACATGGGGGTCGCGATGATCCCGTACGCCGGACCCGCGCTTATCGCAACCGAGGCGATGCAGGAAATGGACGACCATGTCGCGCTCAACGGCGGAGATATAACAAACCCTGGCTACATCGTCTCGTCTTTCGTACTCGGCGGACTCTACGCCTACGTCGAAAAGTTGCAGGTTGAAAAGCTGATTGGCGGCGTTAGCGAGCAGGGTGTTCGCGAGGGATTGCTCAAAGGCTTCTATGCCGGCATCAAGAATGGAACCGTCCCGCGCGTTCTTATTACAGAGACTCTTTCCGAGTCTTTGCAGGAAGGGCTTCAAAACGGCATCGCCGCAATCAATACCGCTTACGCACTTGGCGAGGATGTTGGTAAATCTTTTGGCGAGGCATTCGTCGATGACTTTATTGGCTCGCTCGGCACCATGACGATCATCGGAGCAGGCGGAATTGTCCTTGGCCACATGGGAAGGTCTGGCTGGCACTTTCGCGGAACGGACGGAAAGACAGCCGCTCTTCTCCGGCAAGAAGAACGCTCGACCGATCTCACGAACATCTATCTCGCCGAGTTCGCCCACAACAACATGGTGGAGCTTTCCGGGCGATCGGACGAATACAGGTTGGCGCAACTCCAGAAACAACAGCAGTCACTCTTCGAGTTTTGGAAAAAAGGCGGGAAAGACGGGCTGATTGAGAACGCGGGAATCTCCGACAAGGCGGCCGACAACCTCGACCGTCTCTTCACGGCAATGCGTGAGGCGGAAGGGGCGACGGCGAAAGCGAACGAGGCGCTGCAGGAATGGAACAGGGGCAGGGGCGTCACGTCCGCGCCGAAATCGGGCGAGGCCGGGGACATCGGCCAGCAGTACCTCGAACAACTCATCGGCGGGGCGATCCGAGGCGAGATCAGCGAGGAGGATTTTGTCGGACGCCTGATGGATCTCGGCTTCTCCGCGAGAGGAGCGCGAGACTATGCGACCTTAACGACGCTTGAGAACGGCGTCATAACAGAGCAAGCGGCGATCCAGTCGTTCCTGCGGGGACGCTACGAGCGCGAAGCCGGATCGAAAGACGCGCAGAACGCCGACTACGAGAAGGTCAAGGGAGCGATCCGCGACCTCGACAAAGCCCGCAGCGTATGGGCTCAGGGATTCGGCATCTACCGAAGAGAAGAGGATGGCAAGACCGTCGATCCGGGCGCCGCGGCTCTCGAGAAGTTCGGCTTCACGAAGGCGGACGCGGAACGCCTTTCGAAGCTCTTTCATTACGAAAGAGCCGCGGCCTTTTCTCCAATCGCACTCGACGGCATCCGCGCCATGTACGAGAGGGCCACGCACGGGAAGGTGTCCGCGAAGGCCGCCATCGCGAGCGAGTTCCAGGGCCGCGTCGTCCGTCTTTCAACCGGCACGGACGCGAAGGG
>CALCDB010000082.1 GCA_937901395.1 uncultured Verrucomicrobiota bacterium | reverse complement strand
ACATTGCTCACTTTGACCAAAGAATTGATGAAATCAAAGAACTCTGCGAAAAAGAGGGCATCGCAAATGCCCCGATGACCGAACTCTCAATGGGAATGACAGCTGATTTTGAGGTGGCGATTGAAGAGGGCGCAACGTGGATACGCCTCGGAACCGTTCTCTTTGGAGAAAGGCCGAAAGTCTCGCGCATGACCGTAGATAGTGAACTCCCAGTTAAAATTCTTGATTGATGTTTCCGGTTGAAGCCAAGTTATCGGAGATCGACTCGGCATTGGCGGGGAATCGCAATGTGATATTGACCGCGCCGCCAGGGAGCGGCAAGACCACGTGCGTTCCACCAGCGTTAATTGAATCGGCTTGGCTTAAGCACAAGAAGATCGTGATGCTGGAACCGCGTCGTTTGGCGGCGCGTAATTCCGCCGCCTATATGGCCAAGAGACGCGGCGAGGACGTAGGGGAGACGATTGGGTATCAAGTGCGGTTGGAGCGCAGAATCTCGAAGGATACTCGTTTGGAGGTAATCACGGAGGGATTGCTCGCACAGCGAATTCTAAACGATCCGGAACTTGCAGATGTGGGGCTGATTATCTTTGATGAATTTCACGAGCGTTCATTGCAGTGCGATTTGGCGTTTGCGTTAGCATTGGATGTTCGCAGGGGACTAAGGCCAGATCTCCGGCTGATGGTAATGTCGGCAACATTGGATGTGGACGAGGTAGCCGCCAAGCTTGATGATTCGCAGATCATTCAAGCGAGTGGAAGGATGTTCCCCGTGACCACGCATTATCTTGGAGAGACGTCGATTACCGCCGCGATCCATTTGGCGCTCAAGGAGACGGATGGCGATATACTTTGCTTTTTGCCCGGCGAGGGCGAAATACGCAAGGTTCAGGCCGACTTTCCCAATGCGTTGCCGCTTTATGGCGCGTTATCCAAGGCCGAGCAGGATCGCGTGTTCGAGCGCAGCGCGGAGCGCAAGTTGATTCTTTCCACCTCCATCGCCGAAACCTCGGTGACGATAGAAGGCATAACTTGCGTGATAGATTCTGGCTTGATGAGAGTGTCGCGGTTCTCGCCTGCATCGGGGATGTCGGGCTTGGTTACCTTGCCGCTCACGCAAGATCGTGCGGAGCAACGCAGAGGGCGGGCGGGGCGAGTGAGGCCTGGCGTTTGCTATCGACTTTGGAAAGAGGAGACGCATTCTTCGCGCGCCAAGCACATGCTACCCGAGATATTGGAGGCCGATCTCTGTTCGGTCGTATTATCCAGCATCGCATGGGGCGCCGCGGATGGGGCGGCATTGCCATGGATTACCCCGCCGCCGGATAGCGCGTGGAAGCAGTCGGTGGCGTTGTTGCAGAGCTTAGGCGCATTATCGGAAACTGGCAGAATAACCGAGAAGGGCGAAGCGATGGTGCGGCTTAACATGCATCCGCGACTTGCGAATATGCTGCTTGGCGGCGGCGATCCGCTCTTGGCTGCGATACTCGAAGAGGGAGCGAAGGATCGTGAAACCGATATTCGTTACGTGAGAATCACATCGCGGATGCGCGAGCTTGCGAATAGATTCGCTACTCTTGTATCACGGCTTGGAGTAACGCCATTGGCGAAGGGCAGCGAGGGCAGTTCGCTGGCGCTCGCCTATCCCGATCGCATTGGTCGCAATCGCGGGAACGCCACATTCCAGATGGTCTCGGGCAGAGGCGCTTCGCTGAGCGAGGATGATCCATTGGCGAATGCTCCATATCTCGTAGGGTGTGCGCTTGATGATCGGCAAGGCAATGCGCGTATACATCTTGCGGCGCCAATCACCGAGGCGGAGATACTCGCGCTGTTTGGCGAGCAAGTAAAGGAACGCGCCGTCTGCAGCTGGGATCGTCGCAATGATTGCGTGAAGAGCGTGATTCGCGGACAGCTTGGCGCGATGACGCTATACGAGCGGCCATGCGCGATGCAAGATAATCTCGAAGCGGCGATGATAGAGGGCATTCGCATAAAGGGCGTGGATAATATGCCTTGTTGGAGCAAGGAGGCGTCGCAATTGCGTTCGCGCATCAATTTCGTCGCCTCGCATTTAAGCGAATGGCCGAAGATTGACGAGGAAACGCTATTGCAGGCGTTGCCAGGATTCATCGACGGAATGACGCGCTGGAAAGATCTGGAACGGCTTAATATGTGCGCAGTGATGGATTACGTATTGGCCGAGCACAACTGTGATCGACGGATGTTGGATAAGCTCGCGCCGGTGAAGATGCAAGTTCCAAGCGGCAGCAACATGACCATACACTACGAGAAAGCCGACCCCACGGTCGAGGTGCGATTGCAGGAATGCTTCGGCTTGATGTCGACGCCGAAAGTGCTGAACGGCACGGTGCCGATTGTCATGACCTTGCTCTCGCCGGCGCAACGACCAGTGCAGATCACGAAAGACCTTGCCAACTTTTGGAAAGAGAGCTATCAACTCGTGCGCAAGGATCTGCGGGGAAGATACCCGAAGCACTATTGGCCGGAAGATCCCCTTACTGCGGTTGCGACGCGACGGGTTAGGCCGAAAGCGTAATCGAAGATTTGGCGTTGGCGGTTCTGGGTTTGAATAGCGCGCCCGCTTCCACATCCTTGCACATTTGCAAGACATCCGGCCAAGTCGATACCCTGAAGTCGCGATCCTTTACCAACATGGATTCCAGCATCTGGCAAAATCCCTCCGATAATTCGTGGTGATATACTCGCGGGTCCTTGGATTGCTGGTCTTCATCGCAATGGGCGTGCATCATCGCGTCGTTATCGAGCCCCGGGAAGAGTGTGCGACCAGTTGCGAGGTGATAGAGCGTGGCGCCCAACGAGTAGATGTCCGCGCGACAATCCAATTCCACATCGCCATAGATTTGTTCGGGCGAGATATACGCTGGGGTGCCGACGATATGATCCGCATCCATCGACGAGGTGATTTTATCCTCGAAGCGATGCGAGATGCCGAGATCTGTCAACTTGATGATGCCATCAGTATTGACCATTATGTTCTCCGGCTTGATATCGCAATGCACGATACCGTGATCATTCCACGCGTAATTCAATGCATCGGCGACTGACTCGCAAATCAACAGGCAATCGACCTCCTTAACATGGTGCTTGCGGTGCAATAGACTCGCGAATGAGTAGCCATCGACCAATTCCATTACGAAATACCAATTGCCGTTTACGAAGCTTACGTCATACGCTTCGACGATTCCCGGGTGGTGAATCTCCTTCAGCATTTTGGCTTCTTCGCGAAAGAGCTTTACCTCATGATCATTTACGGTGAGTTCCTTGTTCAGCACCTTGACCGCGACATAGCGATTGTGTTGGGCATCCCAGGCTTTCCACACCTTGGCCATTCCGCCTTCTCCGATCTGACAGATTGGAGATAGCCAATTCGTCATGGTTCCATCCCCCAATTCTTGAGCCAGCGATGAAGAGTGCGGCGTGATACGCCCAGACTTTCGGCCGCTTTGGTCTTGTTGTATCTCGCGGCCTTCAAAGCGGTTTCGATCTGTCGTCGCTTGGCATCGTCCAGCGTCTCGCCTACGACAGGCGATTCGTTCGCAGGAAGGGGAGCTTCGGTTGCTGCCGCATCGTTGCGGACGATCTTGGGTTCGGCGATGGTGGCGCCGTTCGTTATTTCGACGGGCAAATCGGCGAGCGTCAAGCGTTCGCCATTGGAGAGCACCACCATCTTTTCGATGGTATTGCGCAGTTGCCGGACATTGCCCGGCCAATCATAATCTTCCAACGCCTTCAAGGCGTCGGGTTCGATGCCGCACACCTTGCCGCCAGTATGCATCGAGAAATCCTTCAGGAATCTCGCGACCAAGGCGGCGATATCCTCCTTGTGGCTCTTCAGCGCGGGCATCCTGATGTCGATTACATTCAAGCGGTAATACAAGTCTTCGCGGAATTCTCCCTTGCGCACGAGTTCGGCGAGATCCTTGTTGGTGGCGGCGACCAACCTGAAATCAGAAGTGCGGTTTTGGGTTTCGCCTACTCTCTGGAAGGTATGGGTTTCGAGTACGCGTAATAATTTCACTTGCACCGCGAGATCGATTTCGCCAATCTCATCCAAGAATATCGTGCCGCCATTCGCCGCCTCGAAACATCCTACGCGATCACGAGCGTCGGTATACGCGCCCTTGACTGCGCCGAAGAGTTCGGTTTCCAATAGGGTAGCTGGGAGCGAAGCGCACTCGACCGCGATGTACGGTCCGTTCGCGCGGTTGGAAAGCGTATGGATCGCTCTTGCGGCCAACTCCTTGCCGGTCCCGCTTTCGCCTTCGATCAGCACGCTTGCGTTGGTGGGGGCGACCTTGCGAATCAGCCGATAGACGCTTTCCATTGCCGGCGATTTGCCGGTGAAGTTTTCCAGTTCCGCGCCGATTTGCGATTTCAGGGTAGCGACTTCTTTTTCAAGTTGCGCGGTCTTGAGCGCCTTGGCTACGCGAATCTCGAAGGTCTTGATATCGGTGA
>CALCDB010000081.1 GCA_937901395.1 uncultured Verrucomicrobiota bacterium | reverse complement strand
CCCAGATTGGTGAACTTGCCTGGGTTCTTGAGGAACTCGACGATCTCCGCCACGTCTTCCTTGGCTTCGTCGACGCCCGCCACATCGGCGAAGGAGACGCGTTTCTTGCGCGGGTCATCCACGTTCAGCACTTGCGCGCGCGATTTGCCGAAGCCAAGCACGCCGCCGCTCGACTTGCGGTAGAACATGAAGTAGAAGAAGGCGATGAAGCCGAAGAAGCAAAGCAGTTCGACCATGAAGGGCGAGAGGGCGCTCTTCTCGGTCTTTACCTTGATCTTGACGCCGCTCTTGATCAGCGCGTTCATGGTATCTTCGTTTTCGCCCGGTACCAACGCTACCTTATAATCCTCGACCTCATCGTCTTTCGCGCCGACCTTGATTTCGCCGACGAGCGCGGTTTCGCCGCCATCGAGATTGATTACGCGCGTTACCGGTTCGATTATCTTGCCATTTTTCAGGGAATCGAAGAATTCGGAAAGCGTAAGTTCCCGAACCGCGGATGAGCTCGGGTTGATGCGATACATCGCAAAGAATGTGAGCGCGATCAGGGCAATCGTGAGCCAAGAGCGCCACGCATGATTTTTAGTTTTAGCCATGTCGAAAATTATATCAAATTTGCACTTGCTTTTGGGTGAAAAAATTTGGTAAAATCTCCCCACTTTGCCCCGCGTGGGGCGATGACTGTAGTTAACGTTCACCAGGGATATAAGAAAGGAACCCTATGAATAAGTTGATCAAGGTTGTCGCGACGGCTGTTTCCGTCGCTCCGCTCTCTTACTCCGCGATCGCGGAGGAGGAGGTTGTAAAGGAAGAGATGGTCGAAGAGGAAGGCTCGATATTCGAGGCCGGCTTCGATTTTGATTGGTTCTCCGCCTACATCGACAAGAATGCGGTGCAGACCGACCGGATGGTGTTGCAGCCCTGCGTTTGGGCCGACCTCACCTACTTCGAACCATTTTGGCTCGGCTTCTCGGTGTGGCAGAACTACGATCTCTCGCATCGTCGCGGAGCGTTGTATCAGTATGGTCTTAACGAGACCGACTACAACATCCACCTCGGCGCTACGCTTTGGCAGTGCGAAGATGATGAAGATACGAGCGTGGAACTCGAGATCGGTCATGATTGGTTTACGTATCATGGCGTGAGGGACGAGGCGAAGGAGGCATTTCCCAATACCAATGAGCTGTATGCGAAGCTGACGTTCAACAACCCGATCGTCGGAGTATACGGTTCCGCGCGTTGGATGTATAGTGATTTCGGTTGCTATGATCAGGGGCTTCACTATGATCTCGGTCTCAACAAGGAGTTCGAGCTTTGCGACCATCTATTGATGGAAGAGGATACTCTTAC